>NZ_AZUN01000001.1:3291854-3656209 GCF_000527095.1 Methylomicrobium lacus LW14
TTGCGCCATTCGAGAGAAGGTGAGGATGAGGATAGCGAATAAGCCAAAACACGGCTTTCGATATGGAATAAGCAAGGCTTATGCCATGATACGAGAGTTGTGATTGCTAAAGGCTCCCCAAGCCCTGGCCGCCAGCTTCCGATTATTTTTGTATCATAAAGTGTTTCAATTGAAACGGACATTGTTTCATTGTCAGGGTATGAAACAGCAACGGCCAAAAAAGCGGATTACAGACGGGCGGAATCGCGAATAAAATTGTCCGTGATGATGCCGTTATGGCACGATGAACCGATGAAACATTCAGGAAGAGGTCCCAAGAACATGAGAATGCGCATAGAGAGCTGGCGGCATACGCTGTATCAGATCATCTATCAGGCCAACACGCCGACCGGAAGGGGCTTTGATATTGCGCTGATGATCCTGATCCTGGCCAGCGTGTTGACGATCATGCTGGACAGCGTCGCCGAAATCAATCAGAAATATGGAGACGAATTTTACGCGGCGGAATGGTTTTTCACGATTCTGTTCACGCTCGAATACGGTCTGCGCATCTTGTGTATACACAAGCCGATCAAATATCTCGTCAGTTTCTACGGCATCATCGACCTGATGTCGATCGCCCCTTCCTACCTGAGCCTCTTCCTTCCCGGAGCCCATTATCTGTTGGTCATCCGCATCCTGAGGGTGTTGCGCATTTTCCGGGTGCTGAAACTGGTCCGCTTCATCAATCAGGCCAATATTCTGGTCAATGCGCTGAAGGCCAGCCGGCTCAAGATCGCCATCTTCATGTTAACGATCTCGACGCTGCTGATCGTGTTCGGCTCGACGATGTATCTGATCGAAGGCCCGGAAAACGGCTTCACGAACATACCGGTCAGCATCTACTGGTCGGTCGTGACCCTGACCACGGTCGGCTTCGGCGACATCACGCCCAAGACCGATCTGGGTCGCGCGGTCTCGGCTATCGTGATGATCGTCGGCTATGCGATCATCGCGGTGCCGACCGGCATTTTCACCGCCGAGTTGTCGAAGGAAATGAAAAAACAGCGCAAGGCTGATCAGCGCACTTGCCCGCGCTGCCGGCATCCGGGCCATGAGAAGGACGCCAACTATTGCCGCATCTGCGGCACCGAATTGCCGCCTTCGCTTTAAACTTAATCCAGATCAAGGCGGGCTTGTCTCGATTCAATTCGGTAAAAAGCCGTTCAGCAGGCATTAAGCGAGCCTACGATAGCATAAACGCAAATGATTCTGGAGAATGCTGATGAAACGAAACATTCCAAGCGCTATGACTCCTGTCGCGGCCCTATTGACGCTTCTGGCCCAGACCGGCTGCTATTCCTATCCCACTCCCTACGGCGGCGGCTACGGCGAGACCGCGCCCTATTCGGGCAATTACCCGCGCTCGGGCTATGGTGGGTATGATCAAAACGGCTATGGCAACCGAGGTGACTACGACCGAAACTATCGCGGACACGACCATGACGGGGATGATGACGATGATGAGTACAGGGAAAGATCCTATGATCGCAATCGCCCTTGGCAGGGCAATCCGTCTGGCGGTTATTATGGACGTTAACAAGACTTGAAATGCGCCTTTAAGCAACCCTCGTCGCCTTGGCTTCCGGCCAGCAACGGCCGTGGGTGCGAAAGCTCTACGGCTTGCGCATCTCAATCACCCCGGTCGCCAGCGCAATTTCGCGTAAAAAACACAAAAGACCGCTGATCAGCGCCAGCATTGCCGCGACGAACAGCAGGGCGACAGCGCCGGACAGGTCGACGCGCAATTCGGCGCCGATGAACAGCGCCGCGATCGACAAGCAAATACACAAGGCCGACACCGTGCACAGGGTGATCGCCGAATGGTTCCAGCGCGCCCTCTGCGACAACGTGCGCATCTCATCCCGATGTGTTGCGGCCGCGGCTTCCTGCATTTCATTCAATAAGCGGAACCTGTCCACGACACGGCCCAGGCGATTGGTCAGCACGCTCAAAATCGCGCCGATTCCGGTCAGCAGGAAGACCGGCGCGACGGCTTGTTGAATGGCATGGGCAACGCTGGGAATAGTGGCTAAGACGTCCATTTCGGTCTTCACTGTCTAACGATTTGTCCAGATGGCTTGAGTGCGTTCAATAGATTAGGCAAGATAACCACAAAAGATACAGCGGTCAAGTTCCCTTCATAGGCCAGTGGTGCTTGTTTAGCGATCAGTGTAACGGCCATCCAATGGAACTTACCGGCTTGTTGCCCTTGGTGTAGTGACACTTTTCGTTGATCTTTTTTCGGCAGCGTTAATGATTCGATCACGGTGGCTTCCGTAAAGCGTTTCGCAGCAATAAGACCTCCCGTGTCGTCACCGGGGCTGCATTGTTGCCCCAGCTATCGCGTATAAAGCTCAGCACCTCGGCTATCTGCCGGTCGGTCAATTTCTTTGCGAAACTCGGCATTTTCTGAGGCTTCGGCTCCAGACGCGTTTCGGCAGTCGCGCTTCCTTCGAGCAGTAAACGGATCAGCGATGTTGCATTTTCCGAAAGAACGAGCGAATTTCCGGCGAGCTTCGGATATTTTTTTTCGGCTTGGCCATTCCCGGTTATCAGATGACATTTCGCGCAGAATGCCTCATAAATTCCCGCCCCCGGGCGCTCAATCGCGCCGGTTACCATGGTCAACAATTCGACGGCAACGTCCGGCCTATCGAGCCGATAGGATGACTTTTCACCGCGCGCCGAAAGCGACTTCAAATAGCGGGCGATTGCCTGCAGGTCGTCTTCAAGCAAATATTGCGTGCTGTTTTCGATCACCTCGGTCATACTGCCGAGCGAGGCCATCTTGCCGCCGTGGCCGGTTTTCAGAAAGGCAACGATGTCTGCTTCCGGCCAGCGTCCCAAACCGGAAGCGGGATCACTTCTCAGATTCGCCGCATACCAGTTGTCCACTTCCGCCCCGCTTAAATACAGTGGCGACGTTTCCGCATAGGCTTTTTCTTGGAAGGCAAGTCCGCGCGGCGTATGGCAGGCGCCGCAATGACCGAGCGACTGCACAAGATAGGCGCCCCGGTTCCATACGCCATCCTGATCGCTCCGCGGTTGAAAGCGTTGATGCTTGACGAAAGCGGCATCCCAAAACAACAGACTCAAGCGTATATTAAAAGGGAACGGCAGCTTCGTTTCCGGGGGCTTCTGACTGACTGGCGTTACCTCATTCATGAAATAGTCGTAGAGCGCATGAATGTCCTCATCGGTGATCGCCGTGAATGAAGAATAAGGCATTGCCGGATACAGGCGCCGTCCGTCCTTGGCAACGCCATTCCGCACGGCGCGGCTGAAATCGTCCAAGCTGTAGTTGCCGATGCCATAAACCCGATCCGGCGTAATGTTCGTCGAATAAATGACGCCGAAAGGCGAGTTGATTGGTAGCCCGCCGGCAAACGGCGCTTGCTTCGGTTCGGCCGTATGGCAGGCAATACAGTCGCCCGCCCTGGCCAGATAAGCTCCGCGGCTGATGCCTGAGGAATCGTTGGGTTGAGCCATCACAAGGACGGAGAAAAAGGCTGCACAGATGACGGCAACGTTTCTGGCTGCCGTACCATTCAAATCGCTTTTGTGGACACAAGCCAATCGCATGACCGTTAAAACCATGAACTGCACAGAGGCGTCAATAATGCCGCGCAGATGTTGAAGATCACCGCCACGATGAAGATTAAACTCGACATGACGCCGAGTTTTGCTAGAAATCGTCTCCTCCCGGCTGTCATCTCGACGGGGTTTCCGCCCCTTGATGCCTGGCTCGCCTCTTGTCTCCATGACGTCCAGGCCACGAAGCCCGACAGCAGCGCAAAGGCCAGGCATATCAGGCTGAGCGAAGCCAATAATAAGGCTAATCCATCCCAGAGCGGCGCGGCCAAAGGCGTCTGATAGGGATAGCAGGCATGGGCGACAAGCGGTTCGCTCAACAAAAGCTGGACCATCCATGCGGTCGGCGCGCCGAATAAGGCAACCAGAGTGCGAAGGGGCCCTTCCTTTCCCTGATTGAGTAGAGGGGGTTCGGTTGACGGTTTAGATCCGGTTGCAGGATTCATATCAGGTCGAGTCCAGATAGGGAAACAGATACAGGGTGGAAAATACGAACAACCACACCACATCGACAAAATGCCAATACAAGCCGCCGATCGTGACAGCGGCATAGCGTCGGTGATCGAAATAACCGAGCGCAATCCAGATCAGCAAGATCATTAGAATAAAGAGGCCCACAAGCACGTGCAGCATGTGAAATCCGGTAATCGTGAAATACAACGAGCCATACAGATTCGTTGTCATATCAAAAGATTTCTTTTGCCATTCGTTGAGCTGAATCAGCACGAAACCCATGCCGAGCATCAATGCAATCGCCATCGACGCCAGACTCCAACGGGGCCGGCCGGAGGCTAGGCAGCGCTCGCACACCCAAACGAATAAACTGCTGGTGAGTAATATGCCGGTGTTGAGGCCTGGCATCCACAAAAGAGGCGGCCCTTCAGGCGGCCAGTATTGTTCGGTTTGCGACGCCAGATAGAAATAGGTGAACAAGAGGTAGCCGAACAGCGAACCTTCGGTGACGATCAGCGTCCACATGCCCCACCAGCCGCCGGATCGCTTGCCCGCGCTGCCCACCGGCAAGAGTTTGTCCAGTTGCACTCTTTCAGCCATGAAATCCTCCCTCGGCGCGCTTGCCGCTCGTTACGCGCTGCAGCAGGCTTTTTCTAGGCCACAGCCAGACCACCAGCGACAGGCCGGACGCCAGGAGCATCAGTATCGTGAACTGCCGCCAATCCAGCAGCAAACCGGTAAATACCAAGGCGCTAAACAGGCCCAGAAAAAACGGCGCATAGGAATCGTCAGGCATTTTGAGAATGATGTCCGGTTTGGCGTCGAGCGGTGTCGTGCCGATCGTTTCCCGGCCTTCCATCAGTAAATAGCCTTCCTTCAGACGGGTTCGGCTTTCACCTTCAGCCAGTCTGTCCTCCCATAGCGGATGCCGACTCGCGACCAACGGAATGACCGCAAAATTATAGGCCGGCGGCGGCGAAGAGGTCGCCCATTCCAGGGTCGGAGCGTCCCAGGGATTTGCCGATGCGACAGCGCCGCGCCGCAGACTCACTGCAACGTTTACCAGAAAGATCAAAATGCCGGCCGCAAAAATGAACGACCCGATCGAGGTCACGAGGTTGACCGTGTTCCAGCCCATATTCGGTGCATAGGTATAGATCCGCCGCGGCATGCCGAGGAGTCCTGCCAGATGCATCGGGAAAAAGCCCAGATTAAAACCGATGAACATGACCCAGAAGCTCCACTTGCCCAGGGTTTCATTCATCATGCGGCCAAAGAATTTGGGAAACCAGTAATAGATGCCGCCCACGACCGGAAAGACATTGATGCCGATCAACACGTAGTGCAAATGCGCGACGACGAAATAAGTTTCGTTCAGTTGAAAATCGAGCGGCACCGCCGCGGTCATCACGCCGGAAAGACCGCCGATCACGAAGAGCAGCACAAAACCGGCAAAAAACAGGAACGGCGTGTTGAAAACCGGACGCCCGAGCCAGATCGTTGCGATCCAGGCAAAGACGGCGACCGCGCTCGGAATCGAAATCACCATACTGGTCGCGCCAAAAAACGACATCGCCAGCGTCGGCAAACCGGCAGCGAACAAATGATGAATCCAGACGCCGAAACCGAGCAGCATGGTCGCCATCGTCGACAGCGCCACCGCGGAGTAGCCGACCAGCGGGCGCCGGCAAAAGGTCGGCAGCGCGTCCGAAACGATGCCCATGGCCGGAAGCACGACCGCATACACCCACGGATGGCCGAACATCCAGAACAGATGCTGCCAGAGCATCGGTTTGCCGCCGTTGATCACGTCGAAAAAATGCGTGCCTGCATGGCGGTCCAGCCACAACAGAAAAAAGGCAAGACTGACCGAGGGCACCGCAAAGATATTGGCGACCGACGCGGTCAGCGTTCCCCACACGAGTATCGGCACCCTATCGATCGACATGCCTGGCGCGCGCATCCGGAACAACGTAACGACAAAATTGATCGAGCCGACGGTCGTCGAAATGCCCAACAGGACCATGCCGAGCGCATACACGTCGATATTGGGTCCGGGGTTGTACTCCAATCCCGCGAACGGTACGTAGTTGAACCAGCCTGCATTCGGCCCCTGTCCCAAGGGAAAGCTTGAATAAAGAAAAATGCCGGAAAACAGGAATATCCAATAAGAGAGTGCATTCAGGCGCGGAAAAGCCATATCGCGCGAGCCCAGCATCAAGGGCCATAGGTAATTGGAAAACCCCGACAAGACCGGCAGCGAGTACAGAAAAATCATCGTCACGCCATGCATCGTGAACAGTTGATTGTATTGATCCGGGGTCAGCAGGGTCTGATCCGGACGCGCGAGCTGCAGCCGCATGATCAGCGCCTCAATGCCGCCCATCAACAAAAAAATAAACGCCGTGCCGAGATAGCGCAGCCCGATTTCTTTGTGATCGACCGTCGACAACCAGCCGCGCCAGCCGGGCGCCGACTCCCAAAGTTCGGCGAGGTGCCTTTCGGCGGGCGAGCCGGCCGGCGCGCAACCGATGTCGGGCATGCGTTCGAGTCTCTGATCGGACGGCTTTGGCGCAACATCGGACATGGTCGGCGCTCCTAGTTTAGGGTCGATAAAAATGCAGATAGCGCGGCAATCTCGCCAGGCGATAGCGCAAAGCTGGGCATGCGCGCTCCCGGTTTGAGATCCTGAGCATGGGTAATCCATTTGATCCGGTTTTCGGGACTATTGGCCAATAGTCCCGCTGCGATCAGGCGGCGCGTTGTCAGGTGTGTCAAATCGGGCGCATGCGCGCCCGCGGCCCCGATGCCCCGGATCGAATGGCAACCGGAGCAATGCGCCATAAAAAATTCTTTGCCTGTATTTACCTCAAGCGCTGAAGACGGTTCGGCGTCTCTTCTCTGTTCGTCCTGCCATTTTCGAAAGTCGGCCGGATTTTGCGCGACGACCTCGAATCCCATATGCGCATGTTGCAGGCCGCAATACTGCGTGCATTGTCCGCGATAGATTCCTTCGACATCGGCTTCGAGCCACTGCCGATTGACCAAGCCGGGAATCATCTGCGTTTTTCCGGCTAACAGCGGCGCCCAAAAGGCATGAATGACATCCGCGCTTTTTAATTTGATCAGAACGGGCTCGCCGACAGGGATGTGAATCTCGTTGGCAGTCGCAAAGTAGCGGGCTGCGTCGTTTTCTTCATACTCAACTTTCCACCACCAGTCGTAGCCGGTGACCGTCAGCGTCAGTGCCGGCGTGCGCGTTGGATTGGCGATCGTGTTTAAGGTGATCAGTACATAGATAACGAGCGCGAACAAGATGCACGAAGAGACGCCCGTCCCAATATAAATCCATGCCATGCCCTGATTCTCCGGGCCGATTGCCTGGGGATCTTCAACAGTCCGTTTGCGGAGCAAGGCGACGGTCAGCAGCAACGTGATGATCAGGAAGACCGCTGCCACGACAGTCGTCAAAACCCATCCCAAAACCATCGTAGGCGACGAAGCGGGGCCTGCGCTGTGCAAAAAATAATTCAGCGGCGCGGCAGTGTCCTTTGCCAGAGCGATTGGGCTCGAAACGATCGCCAGAACACCTGCGAAAAAAACGTACCTGATCACGGCGCAATATACGCATCCGGCCCCGAAACGGTTCATTGGCGTCGATCCGAAGGTTGAGAAATTAGGCTGTTTTGCATAAAACTCTCTTTTATGTCAATGGATGCCTATAACTGACTCCCCTCCAGCGCAACAATCGATCAGCCTGATTGCAGTCGTGCTCAGCGCCGCTGGCCGTAGTCGTCACCTTTTGCGGGCAACTCGCAATGGGATCGCTTTTTCCCAAGGATATCTTGCTACCCAAAACCCAATACGCTGGGGTAAACTTTCAGCCAATTAGAAAACACACTCATGGGATAGTTCAGGCCGAGACCGGATTAATTAGCTGCAACAGATTGGAAAATCCTGCAAGCAAGCTTACATTGCTATCCATCCGACCGCATACATCATCACGTGTAGGCGATTATCAGTTCTGCGATCCGCTTTTTGTTTCGGAGTAAAACCACATCTGATAAACGCTGACCAGGATTTGCATGCCCATCGAGAGGCCCATCAACGCGCCACTGGCTACGACCACGTAGGCAAAAGCGGGAAAGGCTTTGGTGACGAACCACGACATTACGTCCAACAGCATCGCGGCAAAAGGAATGACGACCGCGATTCTTTTTATGATCACGTTCATGTCGCAAAGCAGGAATATCTTGCCGATGAAATACAGGATGAAGGCGATGCCGAACAGATGGATATGCGAAACCCGGATCAGAAAAGGCAGCGTCGCGCCGCCGGCATGGGCGACTTGCGCGACGACCGCGTAATGGGTCAAATCAGGCAATGACGGATTGACAGCCGGCGTGTGGCATTTGATGCAGTCGCGGTTTAGGATCGGCGCGATGCGTTCGTTATATTCCGCTTCCTCGGCGCCATTTTGTATCCATTGCAGTATCACATCCTTATCGTTTTTATATTTCAAGTTCGGTTCCATGATGCCCTTGATCGCCGAGCCCAAGCGGGTCTGGTCGTGCGAACCGTGATAATTAATCATCACGTCGTCAATCGATAAGCCGGCCTTGCCGTCGCGTCCCTGATGCGTGTAATACATATTCGCGAGCGCGACCAGGTAACCGATTCCAATGGTCAGCAAAAAAGCGGTATTCAGAATTCTTTCGCTGACCGAAATATCTCTGAAACGTCGATAAGCCCCGGTGCGCCGGTCACTTTCGGTTCGATTAATATAAGATTCTGCCATGATGAGCCTCGATGTGACGGATGTGCGGATAAATAAGTTTTTATGCGAGCTGCGCCATTGGCTGTTTCATGGTCGATGGTCGAGAAAAGCCCGGCGTAGGGATTTTTTCAGATGACTATCTGAAAAAATTATGGGTAATAAAAAAGGCGGCTCGTTCCGACGTCAAAAACCTGTTGACGTCGGATATGGGCGAAAAGTAGGTTTAGAAAATCAGCCAGCCGTTCAAGAATAACGTGTTATTGCTGCTCGCGTTTCTGCCCGAGCCGTCATAGTTGTACTGGGCGCCGTCAAATTTGGTGTAACCCGTGTATTGCAAGGCGAAACGCAAGTTCAGCCAAGGCGAGAGAGTCGAGTCGGATTTACCGAAAGGGACATAATCCAGTTCGGCGATGAAACCTTCGCTATTCGGTTTCATCGCTGTGTTGCTCGCATAAAGCAGCGTATCGTGTGAGCCGGTGGTTCTGAAGTAGCCCAGATTGACGCTGTAGGTTTGATCGTAGGTATAGGAGGCATTCGAATGCAGGGAAAACAACCGATTGTTCATATTCGCGGCGTTTCCTCCGGCCAAAAAGCCAGAACCAAGCTTTTGATCCTCCCGGATGTAAGAGGCTTTATATTCGAAGATATGCTTGCTGGAACCCAAAAATTGATAGTTCGCATCGACACCCAAGTCCGAATATTCGTTTAGACCCAAAGAATGATCGCGGCCCGGAACGATATTGGCACGCAAACCGAAGGTTCCCAGGGAGAAATAATGGCCGCCGAGCTGATGTTGCAGGGCGATCCGCCAGTAGGGGGCGCCGCCGTCGATTTTATCCGCGGCCGCCGATTCCGCGATGCCGACATTGCGCTGAAACTGGGTCGAAAACGAAGCATAGGCGCCGGCTTCCAGATAGAGCAGATTGTTCCACATCATATAAGCCGTCGCGCCGCCCGAATTTTGCGCCAGACCGCCTTCGATCAGTGTCGATGCGCCGGGTGTGTTGGTCAGCTCGGATGACGCGTAAGGGTAGCCCCACACCGGGGTGGTGTTCCATAAGTCCTGGGTGGTCGGACTGTTGTTGAAGGATAAGCCGTAAACAAAGTCCTGATCGCCGAGTTTCACTTTATCGGACAAACGGATATCGGTGTTGTCAAGCTCCAGAATATCTTCAATGCCGTTATAGGTTAACTGGACAAAGGCGCCCAACTTGGAATACACCTTGCCCGCATAAAACAGGCTGGCTTCATCGAAAGAGGCGTTATTGTTGGTATGATGGCCGGGGGGGGCTTCCGGCAGCTTATTGTCGAGATGCGTGAAAGAGCCGACCACCATCGCGCTGATCGGCGGCAGTTTCGAGTTGGCATCGGAGCCGGTACTCATCGTATAGCCGTTCAGCTTGAAATCGCGCCCCATCGGGGTCAGATTCGGGCCGAATGATTGGGTATGACAACCCGAGCACGATATTCCGGTTTGACGCGCGAAACTGGGTACCGCCTGTGCTTCATGTATCGAGAATGTCAATGCCGTTGATAGCATCAATAATCCCGTCAAAAAATAAGATTTCGCCCTGACGAAATCAGGTCTTCTACCAGGCAATACGGATAGCCCAACCATAAAATCTCCCATTCAATTCATCCTGTCTACAAGAACGATAAAGTTTCGCGAAAGCAGCAAATTGAAAATCATGACAATGGTCATCGGCGCAAAAATGCTCGGCGGGTTGCCAAAATCTTAATCCCAAAGATCGCAAAGTGATGCGGCACAATTTGTCGTGCCTTTGCTGCATGCTCCATAGCCGGCTGATTACCTCGATCGCCACAGCCAAGTCGGTCTATTCGGCAACCCGGCAATAAGTTTTATGCTGGATCGAGAGAGGGACCGACCGGAGGGCGCAAAGCCGCTTCGGTGAACAAACCACAATTCATGCCAACTTTTTCCTGCGCTCTGAAATTAGCATAAACCCTTGTTAATAGACCTTTACCTTATAAATAAAAAGGGATTTATAAATGGAGAGGGGGCGAGATTCCGGTTCATATGCGCCGGGATGGGGGAAATAAACCCATTGCGGCAGCGAGCGTAAGAATAAATTCGTAGCGTGGTTTTGAGTTCAAACTATATAAAAGCGGCTATAAAAAGGGCAGCCGGAAGAGACGTAAATACGACATTGGCGGAAAAGTAAAGAGGCCAATAAATTTGGGGTATAACCACCAACTTGATAGGGTTTTTCAACCATTAACCCTACATGCTCTTACCAAAAATTAAATGGATGATTTTCATAAAATATGATTATTTTCAAATAAATATAAAATGAAAAATCTTATGGCGCGATTAATGTATGTCCTGATTGTCGGGAAAATGTTTTCGACATCCACGACAAAATCGATGGCCCAATTTGGGTTCGATTCGCATTATCTTGCATTATTCAGGAGTCATTTATGTTAAAGATCATTGGCACAATATTCATGGCTACCGCCATCTCCTTTTCCTCATTTGCCGCAACGGATCAGGCGGCTGCAAAACACGAGGAAGCCGCCAAAGCCCATGAGGAAGTTGCACAGCACCACAAAGCGGCTGCCACACAACACAAGGCCGGTAAACATGAAGAAGCGAAGAAGCATGCTGAGAATGCCAGCAAAGCTTCAGAAGCCGCACACATGAAAACCCAGGAAGCCGCCGAGCATTCCGCCAAATAAACTAAGAAACGCCCCTTCCTCCTGGCAGCGCATTGTCGTTGCTGGGGGGGCTTTTTTAGAAATGCCAGACTTGCTGGAGATCATGCTTAGCGATTACAAATAGCTCAACCAGGCAACATGCCGGTAGCGTTGTTTAATCCGCACAAAGACAAGGCAGAAAGGATACAGCAGCACGAGTACCGCCAGCCAGATACCATAGACCACCGGCAAATCGTAGCCGTATTCGGGCGCAGGCACTGCCGGAAAAGGATGCGCGGCGGTACCGGCAAACAGCCAGGCGACCGGCAGTCCTCTGAGATGGGTCACGGCCAGCGCCGCGCCGTGGATCAGGTAAATATGCAGCAGATAGAAAAATAACGGTGCCTTGCCGACAGTCAACAAGGGTTGCCGGATGAGGCGCAGCGGGCGGCTCTCGAACAGCGCCAGTCCGATAAACATCAGGCCCAGCATCATCAGCAAATACAGCAACGAGGGCGGGTATTTTTGAAAGTTCACTATCGAAAACAGCGTGAACAGCCCGTTTTTTTGCGGTGCCCAAGGGTGAGGGTCGCCGTACAGATTGCCAAGGCGCAGCAGCAAAAACAGCGCGATGCCAAACAGCCCCAGCCAGAACAGGATCGTTTGCCGGTTTGGCTCGAGAAACACGGGGCCCAGGCAATATCCCGCGGCCATCACGCCGATCCAGGGAATCAGCGGGTAGAATAAATTCAAGACATGGCCGGGCCAATACTCGATCGTGCCCGGCTGATGCAGGAAAATCCACAGCCAGCCTGAAAGCTCGCGGTTATCGGCAGGGATGCCGTCGAATGCATTATGGCCGGCGATCAGCAGCACGGCAAAACCCGCAATCGCCCTCCGCGGCAGCAAGACCAGAACGGCCAGCGCGAGCATCGACCAGCCCAGCGCCCAGATCACCTGGCCGATCGCATAACTGTAATCCCAATTGAATGTCCAGCCGAAACGCACCAGCGTCAATTCCAAGACGACCAGCCACAGCCCGCGGCTGGCGAGATAAACAGAGAGCTGTCCTGGCATCAGGTTTTTGCGGTGGGTGGACAAAAACGCGCCGGCGCCGGCCAATAACATGAACGTCGGCGCGCAGAGGTGAGTGATCCAGCGCGTCAGAAAATAGGCGGCGCTGGTCTGGCTTAGATCGACCGGATCAAACGGCGCATTCGAGAAATAATCGCGGGTATGATCCAATGCCATCAACACCATCACAAATCCGCGCATCATGTCGATCGATTCCAGGCGGCGTATCGTGGGACTCATTCGGTGGACCTTCAAGCAATGTTGCGAATAACTGGCTGAAGACTCGTAATCATACGAATATTCAGCGCCGAATTAATCTGATATGTTACCAAAGTTTAATTAATTTGGAGCTCTAAACTATGCATAAAATAATGATTTTTAGTATTATTTTATTGGCTCTGGTCGCCTTGTCCGCATGGGGAATCCTGTCGGCTGCCACGCCCGAGGAATTGGAGGGAAGGATCGTCGAACTGGAATCCCAGTTGGTTCAGATGAAAGAAAAAGTCAGCGCGTTGGAATCGAAATATCATTTCGAAGCGCCTATTCTCGTCGACGCAAACGACCAGATCGTCGGCACCGTCGTGCGCGAACAAGTCGATAGAATCAACCTGCTCAGCACGCAAGGCTATGCTTTTTCGGTCGATCATGCAGGCAAAATCACGCCTAAAGTGATCCGCTATGCGAATCCGATCTGCGACGGTGAACAATATATCGCCAAGCAAGATGATGCTGTGATGCCGAACGGCCAGGAAAACAGCGCGATGCCCGGCGAAGTGTTCACCTCGGGCGGCAACACCCTGACCGCAAGCGATGACCTGTATTACGTGCCTTTCACTAGCAAGGAAACGAAAATTTTAGAAAGCTATTATAAGGCCCCATCATCCTGTAGTTTTGGCGGCGAGGTGACCGTCTATCCGGTCTCTCTGAACGATCCCGCTGTCACCGATGTGGAGCGTATCGATTATGCCCTGCCGCTGCATATTACGGTGCCGCAGCAATAAGCGAGGATTTAGTCGCGCTGATCAACGCATTGACGCCGTCCCGATAATGCAGGCTGACGTTTTGAAAGCCGATCTCGGTCATGGCGTCCAGCGCAGGCCGAAGACGCATGATGTGCTCCTCGGATTCATCGCTGAACAGATGCACGATCCACTGTTCCAGAAGGTCGGGGCGGTTGATTTCGGTAAATACCCGGAAATAGCCCTTGACCTCTTCCTGGGTATTTTTGAGATGCTCCGCCGCATCGTCGACCGAATAACGGTCGCCGTTCACGAACAGGCCGCCCGGTTTGAGCACGCGCAGCGCTTCCTCCAGCACCCGCCGGCGGTAGCCGTGCAGAAAATTATGCACTGTATAGGCGCTGGCGACGATGTCAACCGAGGCGTCCGGAATTTCCCGCAAATGCGATAGCGCATCGTTTTCGATCAGTCGCAGCCGCTTCGCCGCCAGCGCCGCGGCCAAATTTTGTCTCGCCTGCGACAGCATCGCGGGGGCATTATCGACGCTTTCGATCAGCGCATCCTCGCGGCTCGCCAACAGGCCGGCGGTAGTGATGCCGGTGCCGCAGCCGATTTCGAGCAGATGCAATTGTTCCAGGGGGTAGGGAGGCGCCCAGTCGCCGACAAATTGGCCGACGCGCCGGCTCAACTCCGCCGCGGCCGGACAAATCCGCGTCAGCATCTCGTATTCCTCCGCAATCGGGCCTTCAAATAGATGCTCTGCGTGATGTTCTGAAATCATGGTTTTAACGGGGCTCGGCTTGCAAGGATTATAAAATGACAGAAATCTACTTCGTGCCGGGCGGTTTGTCAAATAAGGGTGGCCGCGTGTCGTAGTTGCCGCGGTATCGGCGCGGGCTTTGTACCGAAGAAAACGGCTAAATCATTGATGTATTGCATAAATGTATGGTATACAAGGAGGATTGACCACGCTTAAGGGGTTGCCGATGAGATGATGAATATACATTACGATCGCTTAATTAAGTACAATAATCGAAAAGCGGATCGGCAGGTTGCACCCAGGGGCAGAGAGTTCTTGCGCAATCCTTTCGCTATAAATCGATGTGTAGGGTATTGAAGAATAAAAAATAAATACCCCAATCCGCTACACATGAACACTCGTTAAACTGAGGAAATAGTTATGCAAGAATACTTACCCATCATAAAAACCATGCTATTAGAGTGGGCGCAACTGACGCTTGCCAATCCGGCGTATGCGGCCGCCTTGGTCGCCGCGACCGTTTTGCTGGCGATGATTGTTGGCAGCATCAAGAGCATTCCCATCAAAAGAAAGGCGGCCGCCAGCGAAAAGGCGCGCGTTGAACTGGCGAATGAGCTGGCACAGTCGCAACAACTTGCAGCCGGTCTGCAAGAGCGGCTTGCACAGCGCAATCAGCAGATTGCGGGCACGATGCAAGCATTGACCACGGGTTTTGAGTTGGGCGAACAGGCATTGCCTGCCGGCGAAGACTCGGAAGCCGACGCATTGTGGCAGCAGCATGACCGGGTGCTTGCTCAACTGGCCGGCCGTTTACGTTCAGAGCAGCAGGCCAAGGCCGAATTGCAGCAATCCTATCAGGCGGAAATCGGCAAGCGCGTTGAAAAGGAAGCGGTGGCCGACGCCTTGCAAAATACGCTGGCCGAGAAAACCCGGCAGATAGCCGGCCTGGAGCAGCAGAGCGCCGAAATTCTCGAAAAACATGCCGCCCAATCGGCGCGGCTCGCGGAACTGGAGCAGCAAAGCCTGGAATGGCAGAAGACCAGACAACAAGTGGAATTGCTTGAGGCCAAGCTGATCGCGAAAGAAGCCGAGTTTAGCCAGTTGCAAATCCGGGCAGAAGCCCAAAAGGCGGCCGAATTGATCCCGCCGCCTGTCCAGACAGAGCCGCTTGCGGAAGCCGCATCCATCCCTCTGCCTTTCCCTGCCGAGACCGTTGCGGCAGCCGAGTTAATCCAGCCCGAAATCCGGGCAGAAGCCCCTAAGGCAGTCGAGTTAGTCCAGCCCCCCATGCAGGCGAAAACCGAGCAGGTGATTGAGCCAACAGCGCCAGCCGTTGCGGTTGCGGAGACGATCCAGGCGCAGGGTAGCTCACAAACGATAGTACTGCCCGATTGGGAATACGAGCCGGCAGTCGCTGCCGCGCCTGAGGTAAAAGCGCAGCCGGCGAGCGGGTCGGGCGGCGTAGCCGGCAAATTCAAAAACCTGTTCGGCAGGTCCAAAGCGGAGCCCGTTGCGGCCGCGGCGCCGGCAAGCGAGGCCGCTCCCGTTCCTGTCGAAGCGAACATTCAGCCCGAGACGGCGGCTCAGGCGCAGTCATCGGCCGGATTCTCCGAAAGCCAGATCGGCAAAATCAAGAGCCTGTTTGGCAAGCCCAAGCAGGATGCGCCTGCCAAAGAAGAAGTGAAGACGGTCGAAGCGCCGGCGGCCGTCTCTGTGTCTGAACCCGCGGATGCCGGCGAGGCTTCGGCAGAAACAGCCAAAAAGCCGTTTGGAAAAATCAAAAATTTGTTCAGTTCGGCCAAATGATATTCAGTTTCATGACAGGCCTTGTTCGTAGCAAACCTGCTTAATCGATGTCCTCACCGCTCACCGTTACCGATCACAGCCGGGATAGCGCCGGATTGACCTATATCTATCCGGTATTGTCCCGGCGCGCGGGCGGTTTATCGATCGGCATCAATTTCAACACGAACAACGCCTGCAACTGGCAGTGTATCTATTGTCAGGTGCCGGATTTGACTATCGGCGCCGCGCCGGAACTGGATTTCGGCTTGCTCGAAGCCGAATTGCGCGGTTTTCTGAGGCAGGTGCAGTCGGGCGATTTCTACCGGCGTTTTGCGGTGCCCGAGGACCAGCGGGTGATCAAGGATATTGCCATTTCGGGCAACGGCGAGCCGACCAGCGTGCCGCGCTTTGCCGAAGCGGTCGAACTGATCGGCAACATCGCGGCCGCCGTAGGCGTGTTGCCTGGCAGCCGCTTTGTGTTGATCACGAACGGCAGCCTGGTGCATCAGCCCAAGGTTCAGGAAGGTCTGAAAATGCTGAATCGGTTCGGCGGCGAGGTCTGGTTCAAGCTGGACAGCGCGACCGCAGAGGGCCGGCGGCTGATCAACAAGGCCGGGCAAAGTATCGATGCGAGCCTGAATAACCTGATCCTGGCAGCACGCTGTTGCCGGACCAAGGTGCAAGTCTGTCTGCTCGATATCGATAGTCAGGGATTCGTCGAGCCGGAAAGGCGGGCGTTGCTGGACGCGCTGACGATCGCCAAGCAAAAAGGCGGCGTGCGCGAAGTCATGCTTTATACCTTAGCCCGTCCCTCCTTGCAGCCCGAAGCGGGGCGGCTCGGCAAAATGCCGGAGCCTGTGATGCGGGCGTTTGCGGACGATCTTCGCCAGTTGGGTTTCGAGGTCTCGGTCAGTCTGTAAGGCTTGTCCCGACCGCCGTGCCGGCTTGCCGCGGATGGCTTGCCGGGTGCAGGAATAATTTTTCCACGTCCTCCGGCGTCAGCGCTTTGGCAAAATAGTAACCCTGGCCATACTGGCATCCCCAGGCCAGAAGGCGCTCGGCTTGTTCGGCGGTTTCGATGCCTTCGGCCACGACCTCTTTTCCCAACTCGCCCGCCAATGACAGAATCGCCCGCACGATCGCGCTCTTTTCGCTGGCCGTATCGGTAATCGGCTGCACAAAGCTGCGGTCGATTTTGACCACATCAATCGGCGGGTGGTGCAGCATGTTCAGTGAGGAGTAGCCGGTGCCGAAATCATCGAGGTGCAATTGCACGCCTAGCGCGTCGAGTTCGGCGAGGATGCGCGCCGCCGTCGCGTGATCGGCGATCACTTCCTCCGAAACTTCCAGGCACAGGCAGCGCGCTTCGAGCCCGCTTGACGCCAGCGCACGCGTGACCAGATCCTGTAGCGAGGGATACAGAAACTGTGATTGCGATAGATTCACCGCGACCGTCAGCGCGGCGTTCGCGGTCTGTTTTTGCCAAGCCTTAAGCTGCCGGCAGGATTCTTTCAAGACCCATTCGCTGATCCTGGCCAGCAGGCCGGTTTCCTCGGCCAGCGCCAGAAAATCGGCGGGCGCGAGCAGGCCGCGTTCGGGATGCTGCCAGCGCAGCAAGGTCTCAAAGCCGTGCAGACCACCGCTGGCGAGTGACACGATCGGTTGGTAATACAGTTGAAATTCCTTGCGTTCGACCGCGCGGCGCAGGTCGGTTTCCAATTGCAATAACTGCAAGGCGCGCTGATGCAGCGCCGTATCGAACACGCTGAAACGTCCGCGTCCCTCCGACTTGGCCTGATTCAGCGCCGCATCGGCATCGCGCAATATCTCTTCCGGCCGTTCGTAGCGCGGCGCGTTCAAGGCGATGCCGATGCTGGCCGAAGTAAACACGTCCACGTCATCGACGGTAATCGCTTTAGCCATTTTTTTCAAGATACGATGCGCCACATGGATCGCGTCCAATATATCATTGATGCAACTGAGCAGAATCACAAATTCATCGCCGCCCAAGCGGGCCAGGGTGTCCTCGCCGCGCAAGTGCTCGCCGAGGCGCTGGGCCGCGGTGATCAGCACCTGGTCGCCGAACAGATGGCCGAGGCTGTCGTTGATGATCTTGAAGCGGTCCAGGTCGATGTAGAGCACCGCAAAGCGGTATTCGGGATGCCTTTTGGCCAGCTCGAAGGCGATCGCCAGCCGGTCCGCAAACAGAGCCCGGTTCGGCAGCCCGGTCAAAGGATCATGGGCGGCGAGGTGGCGCAGTTTTTCTTCCACGGATTTGCGCGCGGTGATATCGCGGAAAATGATCACGACGCCGGTCACGTTGTCGTCATCATCGCGGATCGGCGCGGCGCTATCGTCGACAGGAATATCCCTACCTTCCCGGGTGATCAACACGGTATCGGGCTCCAGTTCGATGATCAAATTGTCATCCAGTACCCGTTCGACCAGGCTGTCCACGCCGTTACGCGTCTTCATGTCGACGAGGCGCAGCACTTCCGTAAACGGCCGGCCCCGCGCCTCGGCTTGCGGCCAGCCGGTCAGGACTTCCGCTACCCGGTTCATAAAGGTGATCCCGCCGTCCATATCGGTCGCGATGACGCCGTCGCCGATACTCATCAGCGTGGTGGACAGCCAGCGCTCCATTTGTTTGAGTCGGAATTCGGAGCGGTGCCGGTATAGGGCGATGTCGACCGCGATCTGCAATTCGCGTTCCTCGAACGGTTTCAGCACATAGCCGTAGGGTTCGGTGATTTTCGCTCGGCTCAGCGTGGCTTCGTCGGAGTGGGCGGTCAGAAAAACGACCGGCAGGCGGTCGCGCCGGCGGATTTCTTCGGCCGCGGCGATGCCGTCCATGTCGCCGTTCAAGTGGATGTCCATCAAGACCAGATCCGGCCGCAGCACCGACACCTGTTCCAGCGCCACTTCCGCCGAGGTTACAAACAGCGGCACATCGTAGCCCAGCTTGATCAACGTCCTTTGAATGTCCTGGGCAATGATGACTTCATCCTCGACCACCATGATACGCACGTTAGACATGATTATTCTTCTTCTTGGGGATAAAAATTGAAAAAACGGCGCTCGGCCGGCGCTGAACCGTCAAGCGGCCATTGAGTTGCAGTACGAAAGATTGCACCAGGTGCAGGCCCATCGATAACGGCCGTTCGATGTCCACATTGTCCGGAATGCCCAGGCCGTTGTCGCCGACTTCCAGGGTCAGGCCGCCGCCCTCCGCGGCGGACATCGTCACCCACAAGGCGGCGGGCGAGGCATTGCCGGGGGCCGGAAAAGCGTGTTTGATGCTGTTCGCGACCAGTTCGCTGATGATCAGGCCTAAAGGCACGGCCTGGTCAATTTCGAGCGTGATCGCCGGGATGTCGATCCTGACCGAAATCAGGGAAGGCGCCTGGGCATGGGAGCGGCGGATATAACTGACCAGACTGGCGATATATTCCGCGACATTGATGCTGGACAGTCCGCTGGACTGATAGAGTTGTTCGTGCACCAGCGCCATCGAGCGCACCCGACGCTGGCTGTCCAAAAACAAATCGCGGGCGGTGGGATCGCTGAGCGTGTCGGCCTGAAGCCGCAGCAGGCTCGCAATCACCTGCAGATTATTTTTGACGCGGTGATGGATTTCCTTCAGCAAGACATCTTTTTCATGCAGGGACGCGGCGATGCGGGTCTCGTTCAGTTTACGCCGGGTGATGTCGCGGGCTATCGCATAGATCGTGCCGCCAGGGGCCGGCTGCGAGGTCCAGCCGAACCATTTGTAGGTGCCGTCTTTACAGCGGTAGCGGTTCTCATAGCGGACGGTCGGCGACCCCTGCGCGAGCTTTTGCATTTCCGCCAGGGTGGAGTCTATATCTTCCGGATGCACGAACTCCAGGATCGGCCGGCTGGTCAATTCCGAGCGCGTATAGCCCAGCGTGGTTTCGAAGGAAGGATTCAGGCGGTGGAAATAGCCATCGGTGCCGACGATGCAAATCATGTCCACCGACATATTGAAAAAGCGCTCGATTTCGGCTTCGGCGCGCTGGCGTTCGGTCAGCTCGCTTTTCAGCAGCGCATTGGCGATTTCGAGTTCCTGGGTGCGGAGCGCGACCCTGAGTTCCAGTTGCGCGTTCAGCGTCAGGATTTTCTCTTCGGTCTGTTTGCGCTCGGTGATATCGCGGGTGACTTTGGCAAAACCGCGCAAGCGCCCGGTCGAATCGCGCAGCGCGGTCAAAATCACGCTGGCCCAGTAACGGGAACCGTCCTTTCTAACCCGCAAGCCTTCTTCCTCAAACCGGCCATAGTCGGTCGCGGCCGCGAGTTCGCTGTCGGGCTTCCGGGCTTCGACGTCTTCTTCGGTATAAAAACGCGACAGATGCTGGCCGATGATTTCGTTGGCCTCGTAGCCGGAGATGCGTTTCGCGCCGACATTCCAGCTGACCACCCGGCCTTCGGTGTCGAGCATGAAAATCGCGTAGTCCTGCACCCCTTCGACCAACAGGCGGAGCCGCTCCTCGCTTTCACGGGAAGCGGCCTCGGCGCGCTTGCGCGCGGTGATGTCGACGATGGCCGCGAGTACGAACGGGCCTTCGTCGGTTTTGAGCGGGTTCAGGCCGATCTCGACGGGAAACTCCGAGCCGTCCTTGTGCAGGCCATAAAGGTCGCGCCCGCCGCTCATCAGGCGGGACTCCGGATGATCAAAGAAGCTTCTGCGCTGCAAGGGGTGTAATGCCCGGAAGCGTTCGGGTAGCAAAATCTCGACCGTCAGGCCGAGCAATTCGTTGCGTTCATAGCCGAATAACATCTCGGTCTGGGTATTGACCAATGCAATTTCGCCCTCGGCGTTGACCATGATGATCGCGGTGGGCGCCGATTCAATCGCCGCGCGAAACCGCGCTTCGAGCCGTTTGCGGTCGTGAATGCTGCGGCTGACGGTGGCCCAGCCGGTGATCGCGCCGTTTGCATCGCGCAGGTTGAAAACGTTATAGAGCATCCAGATCGCTGCGCCGGTCTTAAAATGCCGGAAACGAATTTCGACTTCGGCGTGGCCTTCCTGCATCACCCGCGGAAAAAACTGATCGGTGATGAACGCCTGATCCTCGGGAAAGAAATAATCCTGGACTCGCACTCTCTGGGCATCGGCAAGGCTTTCGTGGCCGACCAGGCGCATCCCGGCCGGGTTCACATAGAAGGGCTTGAAATTCTGGTCGCACATGCCGATGAATTCAACGCTGCCGTCGGCGAGCGCGACGAAGCGGCTGCGGTCTTCCTCGGTTCGCTTGCGCTCGGTGATATCGACGAGGGTGATCAGCAGCATGTCGCCTTCACAGGTTGTCAGCGGCCTTAGATCCATCTCGACGGGAAACTCCGAGCCGTCTTGACGCACGCAGGACAGTTCGTATTCCGACCGGGTCGTCTGTGTCCGCAGGACGGCGGCGAAGGCGTCTTGAAGCCAGGCGCGGCTGCCGCATTGCCGAAGCTTGAGTCGCGTCTCGACAGCAAGGCCGAGCAACTGACCGGACGTAAAATCAAACAAGGTATCGGCCCGCCGGTTTGCCAGCCTGATGCGGCCGTCCAGATCGGTCATCAGCACGCCGTTCGGGGAGGCGTCGACGAGCAGACGGAAACGCTCCTCGCTTGCGCGCAACGCGGCAAAGGTGGCCTCGCGCCCGGCGTTGGCCCGGTTCAGCAGGCTGGCGGTCCAGTAGATCAGGCCGCTGAAGACCACGATATGAAACGTGGTAAACAGGGCCCAGCCAAAATCGGCGCCATAGAAGCCGGCGTGCAGGCCCGCCAGTTGCAGCCAGCCGACCGCGAACGGAAATAACACGGCCGCCGGCAGCAGTCGCCGGGCCATCATGCTGCCGGCCAGCGGAGAGGTCAGGCGGGATAGGAAGGGTTCCGGCCGCGCCGCCAACATCCCCAAAGCCAGAATGAACAGCAGCGCCGCGCTATGCAGCGCAATGGAGGCATACGGTTCGATCTGATAAAGCGCGGAGACGCCGTAAGCATAGCCCACGAGGGCGAGCAGACAAACCAACAAGACCTGCAAGGTCAGGAGGGGCACAAGACAGGCTATTTTGGCATCCAGCGACATCAGCGCGATGCCTGTCAGCAGCAGACAGAAGGCAGTGCTCGGGGCCGGGCGTCCCGGATAAAGTCCGCCGTCGGTCAATGCCGAGTCATGGAAAAGCCACAGGTCGAGGCCAAAATTGATAGCGGTCTCATATTCGAGCAGGACGAGGCCGCCGATCAGTGCGACCCCTGCCGAGCAGACCAAGCCGATTCTTCGCCGAAGCGCGCCGCCATCCTGCCGATGCAGCAGCCGCAGCGCGGCGCCGGCCAACAACAGGCTCGTTGCCGTTAACGGCTTCATCGCCGCCCAGTCGGGCGAAATTTCCTTTAACGCCGACACATCCCAAATCCAGCCGCCAAGCACCAGCAGGCTGGACAGCACCACCAGGCCGGCGGCGCAGGCTGCAAATCCAGCGGGCACTGTAACAGTATAAATGGCAGGGCGGCTGGAAGGATACGGCATGATTCGAATGGCGGTTGGCTGAAAGCGGCCGTTTTAAAAGCAATGGATCGGTTTTGGTTTGGGGTCGACACAGTATAATGGATAACTAAGAATTTTCTAATAAACCGCAAATGCGCCGGCAAAAGCCGGAAATAGGGGGCGGCAGACGATAGGCGAGGCAGGCAAAATGTTTCTGCTGAGAGCCTTATTGATGCAAATGTCCTTCCGGAATCCGTGCTTTCGTCCGTATTTTACGGGATGGTTTGAGCGAATTCGTTGCCGCGCTCCTGCCGAAGCCACATTCGCCGCGAATATAATTCGCTATGGCCGGCATTATCGGTTACAATTGTGTGTTCATTTTACGTGCGAATGTGGCGGAACTGGTAGACGCGCTGGATTTAGGTTCCAGTAGGGTAGCCTGTGAGAGTTCGAGTCTCTCCATTCGCACCATTAATTCAATAAGAAGCAGCCGTTCCAGGCTGACTTTTCCGTTCTTAAGCCGCAAGGCGCTCTAAAATTCGTATTCCAAAACAAGTTGAGGTAAAGAAATGCAGGTTTCTGTCGAAAAGACATCAGAATTAAGCAGAAAAATGGTTGTAAGCGTGCCTGAAGACGTCGTTCAGCAGAAAGTCGCGGAGCGCTTAAAGTCATTATCTAAGAATGTTAAAATTGATGGTTTTCGGCCCGGCAAGGCGCCACAGCAAGTGATCAACAAACTGTACGGCGAGCGGGTACGCGGCGAAGTGACCGGCGATCTGATCCAAAGCACTTATTTTGAAGCCCTGACCAAAGAGCAGCTCAGACCGGCCGGCTATCCGAACATTCATTCAGCCGACGATAGCGAAGGTTTCAAATACACCGCCGAATTCGAGGTGTACCCCGAGATTTCGCTGGACGGCGTCAACGGCATGGAAGTCAAGCGTCCGGTTGCCGAAGTGAGCGAAAGCGATGTCGATGCGATGATCGACAAACTGCGCACACGGCAAAAAACCTGGCAAACGGTCGAGCGCGCATCCCAGGCGCAGGACCGCATCACGATCAGCTTTTCCGGCAGCGTCGACGGCGAAAACTTTACCGACGGTAAGGTCGAGGATTACCCGGTCGAGATCGGCGCAGGCCAAATGATTCCAGGCTTTGAAGACAGCCTGATCGGCCTGGCCGCAGGCGCGCAAAAAACGTTTACCACGAGCTTCCCGGAAAACTACGGCAAGGACACGCTGGCAGGCAAGGCGGCCGAATTCGAAGTCGAAGTGGTCAAGGTCGAAGAGTCGGTGTTGCCGGAAGTCGATGCGGACTTCATCAAGAAGCATGGCATCGAGGACGGCGACGTGGCGGCTTTCCGCGACGATATTCGCAACACGATGGAACGCCAGCTGGCGCAAGCCCTGGCTGCCCGCCTGAAAAATTCGGTGATGGATGCGCTGTACGGCGCGGTTACGGTCACGGTTCCGAATGCGCTGGTTGACAGCGAAATCGAAAATCTGGTCGCGCCTTACAAGGAAAACGCGAAGAAAAGAAAGGTCAAATTCGAAGAGCTGGATCTGCCGAAAGATCTGTTCGAAGAACAAGCCAAGCGCCGCGTCGCGGTCGGCCTGATTCTGGCCGAAGTGATCGACAAGGGCGAAATCAAGCTGGACAATGACCGCGTCCGCAGCACGATCGAAGAGATGTCGCAAAACTATGAGCGTCCTCAGGATGTGATCAACTGGTATTACGCGGACGAGAAAAGACTGGATGAAGTCAAGAACATGGTGCTGGAAGATCAGGCCGTGGACTGGCTCGTCGCCAAGGCCAAGATTCAGGACGAAGCCCTGAGCTTTTACGATTTGATGGACAATCAAGCACGGTAACACAGCATGTTCAAGCAACAGATGATTAATCCGGCGATGACGATAGAAGCGGCGGGCGGCCTGGTGCCTATCGTCGTCGAGCAGACCGCGCGCGGCGAGCGTTCTTTCGACATTTATTCCCGCCTCTTGAAGGAGCGCGTGATTTTTCTGGTCGGCCAGGTCGAAGACTACATGGCCAATCTGGTTGTCGCGCAGCTGTTGTTTCTGGAATCGGAAAACCCGGACAAGGACATTCATCTGTATATCAACTCGCCCGGCGGTTCGGTGACCGCCGGCATGTCGATCTATGACACGATGCAGTTTATCAAGCCCGACGTCAGCACGATGTGCATCGGCCAGGCCGCCAGCATGGGCGCCTTGCTGTTGACCGGCGGCGCGCAAGGCAAGCGCTATTGCCTGCCGCATTCGAGGATGATGATCCATCAGCCGCTGGGCGGCTTTCAGGGGCAGGCGTCGGATATCGCGATCCATGCGCAGGAGATTCTGTCCGTGCGCGACAAGCTGAATAAAATCATGGCCCTGCACACCGGCCAGCCGATCGAAAAGATTCAGGTCGATACCGATCGGGATAATTTCATGAACGCCGAGGAAGCGGTCAATTATGGTTTGATCGACAAGGTCTTGACGAGCCGGATATAAAACCATAGAAATTTGTTTTTTTTCCGAAAGTTTCGGGATATTCTTTGCTTAATGCAAATAGTCCTTACACTTTTGGATAATTTCGGGTACCGATATGAGTAATGACAAAAAGGGCAAAGACGAGGACAAACTGCTGTATTGTTCTTTTTGCGGAAAGAGTCAGCACGAAGTCCGCAAGCTGATTGCGGGTCCTTCCGTGTATGTCTGCGACGAATGCGTCGAGCTTTGCAACGACATCATCAAGGATGAATTGCAGGAAGAGACTTCTGCTTTTAAGAATGGCCAGCTGCCGAAGCCGAAAGAGATCAAGAAAGAACTCGACGCTTATGTGATCGGCCAGGATCGTGCGAAAAAGATCCTCGCGGTCGCGGTGTACAATCACTACAAGCGGCTTCGGAATAAAAACAAAAAAGACGGCGTCGAACTCGGCAAAAGCAATATATTGCTGATCGGTCCGACCGGTTCGGGCAAGACTTTGCTCGCCGAAACCCTGGCCCGCCTGCTCGATGTGCCGTTCACGATCGCCGATGCGACCACATTGACCGAAGCCGGTTATGTCGGCGAGGACGTCGAAAACATCATCCTGAAAATCTTGCAGAAATGCGATTACGACGTCGAAAAGGCCGAAACCGGCATCGTCTATATCGATGAAATCGACAAGATTTCGCGCAAATCGGACAATCCGTCGATCACCCGCGACGTGTCGGGCGAAGGCGTGCAGCAGGCGCTGTTGAAGCTGATCGAAGGCACGGTTGCCTCGGTGCCGCCGCAAGGCGGCCGCAAGCATCCGCAGCAGGAATTTTTGCAGGTCAACACCGCGAACATCCTGTTCATCGTCGGCGGCGCGTTCGCAGGCCTCGATCGGGTGATCAAGGCGCGCTCCGAAAAGGGCGGCATCGGCTTCTCGGCTGAAGTCAAATCGAAGGACGACAAGAAAAATGTTGGCGAGCTGTTTTCCCAGGTCGAAGCCGAGGATTTGATCAAATACGGCCTGATTCCCGAATTCGTCGGCCGCTTGCCGGTCGTCGCGACGCTCGAGGAGCTCGACGAAGACGCCTTGGTGCAAATCTTGACCGAGCCAAAGAATGCCTTGGTCAAACAATATCAGCACCTGTTCGAGATGGAAGGCGCCGAACTCGAATTCCGCAACGATTCGCTGCGTGCGATTGCGCGCAAATCGATGGAGCGTAAGACCGGCGCGCGCGGACTTAGGACGATCGTCGAAAATGTGCTGCTGAATACGATGTACGATCTGCCTTCGGAAGAAGACATCTGCAAGGTCGTGATCGACGAAAACGTGATTCGCGGCGAATCCGAACCGATCCTGGTTTACAACTCGGATCTCAAAAAGGCTTCCTCGGAAGTCTGAACAAAAAAAGGAGCCGTAAAGGCTCCTTTTTTTATGCCCGCCGTAGGGTGCGCACTGCGCACCTTCTCTAGCCTGGTAAAGGAAAGGTGCGCGATGCGCGCCCTACTGCTTCGCGCGCAGGTGCGGGAACAGCAGCACATCCCGAATCGACGGCGCATCCGCAAACAGCATCACTAATCTATCGATGCCGATGCCTTCGCCCGCAGTCGGTGGCATGCCATGTTCGAGCGCGACGATGTAATCCGCGTCGAAATGCATCGCCTCGTCATCGCCAGCTTCCTTATCCTCGACCTGCTTTTGAAAGCGCGCGGCCTGATCTTCGGCATCGTTCAGCTCGGTAAAGCCGTTCGCGATTTCGCGCCCGCCGACGAAGAATTCGAAGCGGTCGGTAATGAAAGGGTCCTGGTCGTTACGGCGCGCCAAGGGCGACACTTCGACCGGATAGGCGGTAATGAAGGTCGGATTCATCAGCCGGCTTTCGACCGTTTTTTCGAAGATCTCGATCTGCAATTTGCCGAGGCCGTAACCGTCCTTGACCGGCAGGTTCAGTTTCTTGCAGACCGCGATCGCGCCGTCGCGGTTGTCGATGTCGGATGCGGTCAGCTCGGGGTTGAAGCGCAGGATCGATTCGAACACGCTCATCCGTTCGAACGGCTTGCCGAAATCGTACTCTTCGCCTTGGTAAGTGATCACCGTCTGGCCGACGACCTCCTCGGCGAGGCCGCGCAGCATTTCTTCGGTCAGATCCATCAGGTCGCCGTATTCGGCATAGGCCTGATAGAATTCGAGCATCGTGAATTCCGGATTATGCCGGGTCGACAGCCCTTCGTTGCGGAAGTTGCGGTTGATTTCGAAGACCCGCTCGAAGCCGCCGACGACCAGGCGTTTCAGGTACAGCTCCGGCGCAATCCTGAGGAACAGCTGCATGTCCAGCGCATTGTGATGGGTCACGAACGGCCGCGCGGTCGCGCCGCCCGGAATCGCCTGCATCATCGGTGTTTCGACTTCGAGGAAGTCGCGCTTGATCAAAAATTCGCGGATATAGGCGACGACGCGCGAGCGCAGCAAGAAGGTCTTGCGCGACGACTCGCTCATGATCAGATCCAGATAACGCTGGCGGTATTTGATTTCCTGGTCGGCGATACCGTGAAATTTTTCCGGCAAAGGGCGCAGCGATTTGGTTAACAGGCGGATGTCATCGATCTTGACGCTGAGTTCGCCCGCATTGGTCTTGAACAGCACGCCTTCCGCGCCGACGATGTCGCCGATGTCCCATTTCTTGAACTGCTCGTTGTAGAAATCGCCCGGCAGTGCATCGCGGGTCACATACAACTGGATTTGACCGGACATGTCCTGAATATGGCAAAAACTTGCCTTGCCCATGATCCGCCGGGTCATGATCCGGCCCGCGACTTTCACGCGCAGCGGGCTTGCTTCGAGTTCTTCCTTCGATTTTTCGCCGTATTCGGCCAGCACTTCGCCGGCCACCACATTGCGCCGAAAATCGGTCGGAAACGCGATGCCGCTTTCGCGCAGCGCGCTCAATTTGGCGCGGCGCAGCCGAATCAGTTCCTGTTCATCTTGTTCAATTTCTGACATTTTCTACTATTTTCTCAAGCGTGGAATTTCAATTTACAAACCGCTCTTCAGGCTCGCTTCGATAAACATGTCGAGCCCGCCATCGAGCACCGCCTGCGGATTGCCGGTTTCGACGCCGGTGCGGAGATCCTTGATGCGCGATTGATCGAGCACATAGGAGCGGATCTGGCTGCCCCAGCCGATGTCCGACTTGCTGTCTTCGAGCGCCTGTTGGGTTTCGCTGCGCTTCATCATTTCGAGTTCGTACAGCTTGGCCTTCAGTTGCTTCATCGCGGTGTCTTTGTTCTTATGCTGCGAGCGGTCGCTCTGGCATTGCACGACGGTGCCGGTCGGGTTGTGCGTGATCCGCACCGCCGATTCAGTTCGGTTGATGTGCTGGCCGCCGGCGCCCGAAGCGCGGTAAACGTCGATGCGCAGGTCGGCCGGATTGATCTCGATCGCGATATTGTCGTCGACTTCCGGAGAGACGAAGACCGAAGCAAACGAGGTGTGGCGGCGGTTACCGGAGTCGAACGGAGACTTCCGCACCAGTCGGTGCACGCCGGTTTCGGTGCGCAGCCAGCCGAATGCATATTCGCCTTCGAACTTGATCGTCGCGCTCTTGATGCCGGCCACATCGCCCGGCGATTCTTCGATCAGCTCGACCTTGAAGCCTTTGCTTTCGCCCCAGCGCAGATACATCCGCTCGATTATCGACGCCCAGTCCTGCGCCTCGGTGCCGCCGGAACCGGACTGAATGTCCAAAAACGCATTGTTCGCGTCCATTTCGCCGGAGAACATGCGCCTGAATTCCAGTTTGGCGACCTGACTCTCCAGGTGCTCCAGGTCGCTCGCGACCGTGTCGACCGTATCGGCATCGCCTTCTTCGACCGCCAGCGCGAGCAATTCTTCGGCGTCGCTGAGGCCGGAGTCCATTTCGTTGATCGTATTGACGACCAACTCGAGCTGGCCGCGCTCCTTGCCGAGGCCCTGTGCCAGTTCCGGGTTATCCCAGATCTTCGGGTTTTCGAGTTCTCTCAGGACTTCGACGAGGCGTTCGCTCTTGATGTCGAAGTCAAAGATACCCCCTAAGCGACTCGGTGCGCTCTCTGAGGTCGGCGATTTTATATTTGATCGGATTGATTTCTTGCATGGGCTGAAACAGAAAGACCGTCGTTCCGCGACGGTTTGCGACAAACCTGCGCGGATAAATTGATGAAAACCATCGATTATAACTCATATTAGGATGGCTGACATGAACAACTTATGCATTCAGATGCACGCCATTATCGAGACAGTCGCAGCGAATTAGGGTTAAAATAGCCGCAAAATCACGGGTATGGGCATGTAGCCCGAACCCGGTCATCTCATACATAATTCAGAAGGACAGCTTGATGACTGAAATAACTGAAGTACCGAGTCCTTTTTGCGGCATCGGCACGGATGACCTGACGATTCAGGTGGACGGCCTGGCGCTGAAAGTGACGGCGAACGGTTGCGCGGTAAACACGCCCGCGTTCGAGCAGGCGATCACCGATACCTCTCCTCGAGTTGACGGCAAGGAGGTCAGTCTGGAGGTTGCCGCGAAAAAGGCGGCGGGGCTGCTGAAAGACACCCAACTGCCGGTGATCGGCGGCTGCGCGACCGACGTGAACGGCATGCGCGCGCTGTTGGCGCTGGCCGATCGTGTTGGCGCGGTGGTCGACAACATGAATTTCTCGGCCGCCCGCAACAACCTGTTGACGCTGCAGGATTCGGGCTGGATGAACACCACGCTGGCCGAAGTCAAAAACCGTTGCGATTTGCTGCTGGTCGTCGGCACCGACCTGGAAGCTTTCGCGCCGCGCTTCTTCGAGCGTTATCTCTGGAACAAGGAAGCGATGTTCGTCGACGATACGGCGAGTCGCCAGGTGATCTATCTCGGCAAGGCGCCGTCAGGCAACGCCTCGACTTCGCCGAACGGTCAGGCCGCGAAGGTATTGACCTGCGCCGATGCGGATTTGCCGGAAGTGATCGCGGTCCTGCGCACGCTGGTCAAGGGCCAGCCGATTCAGGCGCAAACGGTCGCCGGCATCGCGATCGCAGACCTGCAAACGCTCGCCGAACAATTGAAGGCCGCGCGTTACAGCGTCGTGACCTGGGCCGCCGGTGCCCTGGCGTTCCGTCAGGCCGAACTGACCGTGCAGACCCTGTCGGAGATGATCAAGGACATCAACGACATGAATACCCGCAGCTCCGGCCTGCCGCTCGGCGGCAAGGAAGGCGACCAGACCGCCAATCAGGTCTGCGGCTGGACCACGGGCTTTCCGGCGCGCACCCGTTTCTCCCGAGGTTATCCCGAATACGATCCGTTTCTGAACGATGCGAACGCGTTGATCGCGAACGACGAGGCCGACGCGCTGGTCTGGGTGCAGGCATTCAACGCGAAAGCCACGCCGCCCACAGACCATCTGCCGACGATCGTGATCGGCCGTTCCGGCATGACCTTCGCTAAAGAACCCGATGTGTTCATTCCGGTCGGCACACCCGGCATCGATCATGCAGGCCACGCCTACCGGATGGACAACGTGGTTGCGATCCGGCTGAAAAAATTGCGCGACTCAGGCCTGCCGAGCACGGCCGACGCGCTTCATGCGATTGAAAACGCCCTACGCGAGATGAATGTATGCTGATAAAACTCACAGGTGGAACCGTCTATGATCCTGCCGCCGGCGTCGACGGCAAAAAACAGGATATTTACATTCAGGACGGGCGCATCGTCAAGAAGCCCGTGAAGGACGTGCAAATCGATAAGGAATACGATCTGAAAGGCAAGGTCGTGATGTCCGGCGCGATCGACATGCATACGCATATCGGCGGCGGCAAGGGCAACATCGCCCGGACTTTACTGCCGGAAGATCACCGCCAGGACCCGGTCGCGCGCACCGAATGCACACGGTCCGGTTGCGGCCATGCGATGCCGAGCACCTTCGTGACCGGCTACCGCTATGCCGAGATGGGCTACACGGCCGGCTTCGAGCCGGCGGTGCTGCCGGTCAACGCGCGCCAGGCGCACATGGAAATGGCCGACATTCCGATCCTGGACAAGGGCGGTTATGCGATGCTTGGCAGCGACGACTACCTGCTGCGTATGCTGACCGCGAAAAAGGATCAGAAGGCGGTCAATGACTATGTCGCCTGGACCATGCAGGCGGCGAAGGCGATCGGCATCAAGGTGGTCAATCCGGGCGGCATCAATGCGTTCAAGTTCAACCAGCGCAAACTCGAACTGGACGAGCAGAACAGCCATTACGGCGTCACGCCGCGGCAAATCCTGCAAACCCTGGCGACTGCGGTCAAGGAACTCGGCGTTTCGCACCCGCTGCACGTGCACGGCTGCAACCTCGGCGTTCCGGGCAATATGGAAACCACGCTCGACACGATGGAAGGCATCGGCGGTTTGCCGATGCATTTGACGCATATCCAGTTTCATAGCTACGGCACCGAAGGCGATTTCAAGTTTTCGTCCGGCGCGGCAAAGATCGCCGAAGCGGTCAACAAGCACAAGAACATTACGATCGACGTCGGCCAGGTCCTGTTCGGGCAAACGGTTACCGCGTCCGGCGACAGCATGCGCCAGCACGCGAACCACAAGCACGCGAACCCGAACAAATGGGTCACGATGGACATCGAGTGCGATGCCGGCTGCGGGGTCGTGCCGTTCAGGTACCGCGACCAGAACTTCGTGAATGCCTTGCAATGGGCCATCGGGCTTGAAACCTTCCTGCTGGTCGACGATCCGTGGCGCATCTTCCTGACCACCGACCATCCGAACGGCGCGCCGTTCACCAGCTATCCGCATTTGATCCGCCTGTTGATGGACAAAACGTTCCGCAACGACATGTTGTCGCGGATTCATCCCGAAGCGCAAAAGATGACGACCCTGGCGTCGATCGACCGCGAATATTCCTTGCAGGAAATCGCGATCATGACCCGCGCTGGTGCGGCCAAGCTGATCGGATTGCAAGACCGCGGCGGCCTGAGCCCCGGCAACTGGGCGGACATCACGATCTATACCGACAACGCCGACCGCGAAAAAATGTTCGAGAAACCGGACTATGTGTTCAAGGACGGCGATCTGGTCGTGCGGGACGGCAAGGTGATCCACAGCAAATGGGGCACCACCCATGTCGTGAAGCCTGATTTCGATCCGTCGGTCGAGAAAGGCCTGAAGGACTATTTCGACCGTTATCTGACGATGAAACTCGGCAACTTCAAGATCAGCGACGATGAAATAACCGAAGACGGACGCGGCAGCATCACCGTGCATCCGCTGCAAGGCAAAAATTAGAAATCTGAAGATTGATTGTAAGTCGGGTTGCCTGCTTTTTGGCAACCCGACAATCAGGCTGGCATCAAGAATTTCACCGGAGTCATTACATGCCTACTACGATTTTGGCGGAAACCGCCGCGAGCATTGCGGAACTTAATAAAGATCCGGTCGCCATTCTTGACCATAATGAGCCCGCTTTTTACTGTATTCCGGCCAAAGCCTATGAAGCGCTGATGGACAAACTGGAAGATGTCGAGCTGACCGCCATCGTTGAAGCAAGAAAAAAACAACCTGAAATAGAAGTGGATTGGGATGACCTATAAACTTCTCTTTAAAGAGCAGGCTTTGGAAGAATGGAATAATCTTGATCAAACGATTCGTGAGCAATTCGTCATAATATTGACGAGTATTGACATTGACCCCTTGCTATTGCGCGACCCACCGCTGACACGAAAAAAAACGTTTGTAAGCTAAAACCTGAATTAGGATAAAAACCATGCCAACGATTTCGATGTTTTACGGCATCCTAATCAAAATGTTCTTTGACGATCACGCACCGCCGCATTTTCATGCCGAATATGGCGAATACGAATTGGTCGTTGCGATTAGCCCGATCAAAATCATCAAAGGGGATGCGCCAAAGCGCGTTAAATCAATGGTTTTAGAATGGACAGCTCTACATCAGGAGGAATTATTGCTGGATTGGGCGCTTTGTAAAAATATGCAACCTCCTGTTGCTATCGAACCCTTGGAGTGATGCCATGTTTTACATCAAAACGATAGAGCCAAATGCAGCCAATTACAGCATCAAGATAACGTTTAGCGATAATGTCACGATTATTGCTGACTTTAAAGAGTTACTGGACAAGGGCGTCATGACGGCTTTAAAAAATCCTGCTGACTTTAATCACGTGCAAATAGGTCATAAAGGCCGTTCAATCGTATGGCCTGAACAAGATATCGATTTCTGCGCCGACAGCTTACGGCTAAAATTTTATCCGTCGCAAGCGGCGTAAAAAACATAATAAAAACGATAATGAGAAAAACAATATGATTATCAACGGTGTAACGATAGACGCAACCTTCGCCGAAGCGTTTCCGATGAAGGCGACGCGGGCGATCATCACCGCGCAGAACGAAAAATGGGCGATGATTTCCGCGCAGGCGATGACCGGTTTCGCAACCTCGGTGATTGCCTGCGGCTGCGAGGCAGGCATCGAGCGGGTTCTCGATCCGTCCGAAACCCCTGACGGGCGGCCCGGCGTCTCGATCATGATTTTCGCGATGGGCGGCAAGGGCCTGGCGAAACAACTCGAAACCCGCGCCGGCCAGTGCGTGCTGACCTCGCCAACTTCGGCCTTATTCGCGGGCATCGACGGCGGCAAACCGATTCCGCTCGGCAAAAACCTGCGCTATTTCGGCGACGGCTTTCAGGTCGCGAAAGTGATCGGCGGCAAGCGCTACTGGCGTATTCCGGTGATGGACGGCGAATTTCTGACCGAAGCGACCACCTCGCAAGTCGATGCGGTCGGCGGCGGCAATTTCCTGGTCTTGGCCGAATCGCAGCCGCAGGCACTGGCTGCCTGCGAAGCGGCGATCGAGGCGATGCGCCAGGTGCCGAACGTGATCATGCCGTTCCCCGGCGGCGTCGTGCGCTCCGGCTCGAAGGTCGGCTCCAAATACAAGGCACTCGGCGCCTCGACCAACGATGCATTCTGCCCGACCCTGAAAGGCATGACCCAGACCGAACTGTCGCCGGAAGTCGAGTCGGTGATGGAAATCGTGATCGACGGTTTGACCAAGGAGGACATCGACAAGGCGATGCGCGCCGGCATTCAGGCGGTCTGCGACCTCGGCGCCGCCAACGGCATCAAACGCATCAGCGCCGGCAACTACGGCGGCAAACTCGGACCGTTCCACTTTCATTTGCAGGAGATCATGGCATGAGCGCGCTCACCTTTACGCTGAAACACCGACCCGACCAGAGCGTCGACCTGTCGCCCCTGGTCTGCCATAACCTGGAAGGCAAGGAAAATCGCGAGATCGCCGCGCTCGAACTGCAATCCGGCAAAGCGAAACTGCGCGTCGATGCGCTGTTCACCATTTCCGGCAATGATCCGCATAACATCGTGATCAAGAACAGTTTTGGCAAGCTCGACTTCATCGGCAAGGAATTGAGCGGCGGCAGCATCCGCGTCGAAGGCGACGCCGGCGCTTATCTCGGCCTGGACATGAAGTCCGGCAACATCCGGGTCACCGGCAATGCCGGCCTCTATGCCGCCTGCGAAATGAAAAAAGGCACGCTCGAAATCGACGGCAACGCCGGCGATTTCCTCGGCGGCGCGCTGCCCGGCAACAAGATGGGCATGAAAGGTGGCCTGATCCTGGTCAAAGGCAACGTCGGCGAACGCGCCGGCGACCACATGCGCCGCGGCACGATCCTGATCGAAGGTAACGCCGGGGACTACTGTGGTTCCAGAATGACCGCCGGCACCATCGCGGTGATGGGCCAAACCGGCCGCTATGCTGGTTATGCGATGCGCCGCGGCACGCTGCTGCTATGGAACCAGCCGCAGCTTCCGGCCAGCTTCAACGACTGCGGGGCGCATACGTTGGGATTTTTGCCGCTGTTGTTTGCATCTTTCAAAAGCCTAAATTCGCGTTTTGCGGATGCGGCGGTGGGTTTTAACCGTGTTCGGCGTTATGCGGGGGATATGGCGGAAATGGGGCGGGGGGAGGTCTTGGTTAAGCTGTAAGATAAGGCACGAAGCCCGTCAATCGCGCGTGATGGGCTTCCCTTGGTCAAGTCCACCCTCGGTCCTATGGTCCCTGGTCGCCAAGATCTTTCAGTAGGAAGCTGCTCATATCTTTTACAGCTCTCCATTGCTTATATAATTTGCAAATAAATTTTACCTATTGAAAAAATTAACCTATAGGTTAAAATTAAGCTGAAAATTTTGCATGAGTCTCAAAAATATAAAGTGGCGTCCGTAATGGATGGGGATGAATGCGAAACAGAAACTTTTTTGAATGATCTCGATTCAAAATATCACGCTAGCGCAGCAGGATTGATCAGGTTGATTGAACAAATCACCGAATCAGGCCTGGATGGGCTATCAACTAAGCAATTTCACTTGGTTGATGCAGAAAACAAGATCTATGAACTCATCAAAGGCGATATTAGGCTGCTGTGTTTTAAAGGCCATGCTAACTTGCTCATTGTTACGACACATGCTTTTATAAAAAAGACACAAAAGACCCCAGAAAACGATAAAAATAAAGCCATCAGGCACAAAAAAATGTATCAGCAGGCGCACGACCAGAAACAAATTATTTTGGTCCGAGACCAGGAGGAATAACATGGCAATCAAATCTTTTAAGCAACTGCTTGCAGATGCCAAGCTGCAAGACGACTATTGGGTGGAAAAAGCAAAGCTGCATTTTTCTATCGAGCTTAACCGCTTTTTTAAACAAAGCGGCATGGCGCAAAAAGACCTAGCCAAAAAAATAAACACCAGTTCGGCCTATGTCACTAAAGTTTTCAGAGGGGATGCCAACTTTACTATTGAAACCATGGTCAAACTAGCACGCGCAGTAGATGGCGAACTGCAGATCCGCATTGAGCCAAAGCAGTCCGATGATATTTGGTTCAGTGTGCTTCGATCTCAAACAAAAGAGCAAGAATTTGATGATGCATGGATAAAATACAGTAAAGATAAAAATGAAAAAATATCCTCTGCGGCTTGAGCGCTATTTTTTTACCGAACAACAAGTCAATGCCAATCCTGGTTTTGATCAGGATGATACGGTACCTTCCATACTTGATTTCTTTTACAATGTTCAAACCGTTCGAATCGGGGGAAACGATCATGAATACGGAATTACCGCAAAAGTCTCCCTTAACCATGAGCAGAGCCAAAATCCACCGTATTTTTTTTCAATCTCTGCTTTTGGCATTATCGCCGCCAACGAGGACATCGACGCAGCAGCCGTCGAAAGCATGATAGAAACCACAGGGGCGCAGATGCTTTTAGGTGCTATTCGTGAACGCCTTTCAGATATGACGGCTCGCGGGCCGTGGGGGCCTATCTATCTGGATTTTGTACCTCTGCCGCTAACGACAACGAACAAATAATATTCAAAAAGAAAAAAAACGTAACAGCTGGTTTTTTATTTTACATCAGTACGACGAATCAATCGTATGGCCGTGCCCGGCAACAAAATGGGTATGAAAGGCGGCCTGTCCTGGTCAAAGGCAATGTCGGCGAACGCGCCGGCGACCACATGCGCCGCGGCACGATCCTGATCGAAGGCAACGCGGGCGACTACTGCGGTTCGCGGATGACAGCCGGCACCATCGCGGTGATGGGCCAGACCGGCCGCTATGCCGGCTATGCGATGCGCCGCGGCACTCTGTTGCTGTGGAACCCGCTGCAGCTTTCCGCTACTTTCAACGATTGCGGCGCGCATACGTTGGGATTTTTGCCGATGCTGTTTGCTTCGTTCAAAAGCCTGAATTCGCGCTTTGCCGATGCGGCGGTTTCGTTTAACCGGGTGCGGCGTTATGCGGGAGATATGGCGGAAATGGGGCGGGGTGAGGTTTTAGTTAAATTGTAGGATGTACCAAGGTACGAAGCTCATCCTATGGTCATTTTTCACACAGCTTGAGTAATTACCATGCAAATAGAAGTTCATTGCGATGATGGAAGTTCCAGAAATTGTTATGGCACCGTTGATATAGATCTTAAATATTCAGGGCTTTATCACGAAAATGTAACTGTCAACTGGATTCATGATAATAGAGGTCGGGAGATAGTGGATAGTATTATCATTACCCCGCCAAACTCCGCTTGGGTGGAGCAAAATAGGGATTTCCTTAGTCCGTCCGATATTGAATCTATAGAGAAAGACGGGATCTTTGAAGTTTATTACTCGGACCGTCCACATCATGAAGTCTGTAGTGCTTGCGGGTCGGACCAGGATTACGATGATGAAGGTAATAATATTACAGCTTTGTGAACCATGCTTGTAGGTCGGGCACGCTTTTTGTGCCCGACTTTTCGGTGCTTAAACGTCGGGCAACGATGAAGACGTTGCCCGACGTGGGCTTGTGTATAAAAACATGAGTTTAGGTGCGAAGCGCATCTTACGTAATTGGAGGTCACGTTGAATACCGCAAAAAATGAAATTCAATCATTGCTCCAGAAACTGCCTGATGATTGCTCGTACGAAGACATTCAATATCACCTTTATGTGATTGAAAAAATAAGAAAAGGGATTGAAAGATCGAAGGTATCGTCTTTCAAGACGAAATCGAGAAGCGATTCGATAAATGGGCTACAAAGTAGTCTGGTCGACGGAAGCTATCGAAGATTTGGAGTCGATAGCCGGCTATATTGGCCGGGACTCGGAGTTCTATGCAAGAACCGTCGTGTCGAAGATTTTACAGCTAGCCAGAAACCTTAAATATTTTCCCTGAATTGGAAGAATCGAGCCGGAACTCAATGATGAAAATATCAGAGAGTGGTTCATATACAGTTATCGAGCGGTTTATCATATCGAACAGAATCGAATACTTGTGGAGGCAATCATTCATAACAAACGATTGATCGATAACATTTTCGATAGATTTAGAAAGCTTACCTAATCGACTGGCTTTTTCTCTAATAAGACAATGGTGCGCATTGCGCACCTTTTTCGTTGTTTGGTGTTCGTTAAAGGGTGATGCGCATTTGTGGCTAGGTTTAGGAGCGCCCCAACGATGGGGCCTGAAGTGTTCTGGTTTTTTGCGAAAACACAACCCATTTTGAGAGTTAGTCAATGTTTCTTATTAGCAGAGCTGTCAGACTGTCTAATGTGAAGGGTAGTGATGTTGCGATAGAATCAAAAACGCAAATTCCACCTTTTTCCTAAGGTTCAAATAACAATCTGTTTTACACTAAATTACAAACGTGGAAATACTAATAAGGCTATGGCAGATATAATCGATACTAATGCAATTAGTGATGAAGAAATTCAAGACTGGTTTGAGTCTGAAGAAGAATTAAGTAGCTCAGATCAGGAGGTGCAGAAAATCCCCTTGGAAGAGAAGTATTCCTCTAGCCAATTAAGAGTTGTTAGAACTTCAATGGATTTCACTCTTTATCACCTAAAACAGTCTCTGGAAGACAAAGAATACATTAACGCATCGCCAAAATATCAAAGACGGCACCGCTGGGATATTAAAAAAAGATCTCAGCTAATAGAGTCATTTCTGATGAACATCCCTGTGCCATCAGTGTTCCTATTTGAAAATGACTACAATCAGTACGAAATAATGGATGGCCGACAAAGGATAGATACACTTAGAAGCTTCATGAATAATGAATTCCCATTACGTGGTCTTGAGTTTTGGAAGGAACTGGAAGGTAATCGGTTTCACGATCTACCAAGCATTATCCAAAAAGGGTTGGCAAGGAGAACTATTAATGCCGTTGTTTTGCTGGCAGAGACATCAAAGCAGGATGAATCCGGCGTTGATATTAGGAAGATTTTGTTCAAGAGGCTGAATACAGGTGGTGTTCAACTCAATCCTCAAGAGCTGAGAAATGCATTATATCCAGGTAGATTCAACGACCTTATAGCTAGCTTGTCTCGGTACTCAACGTTTACCAAAGCTTGGGGCATACCTGATGCCAGTGATAAAGAAAGCATCGACTCAGATGCTAAATTATTAAAGAACTCATTGTATAAAAGTATGGCTGATTGCGAGTTGGTCGTGCGATATTTTGGTATAAAAAGGCTAGTAGAAGAAAAATTGGGTGGCTCGTTAAGATCCATTCTTGATAAAACTTGTAAAAACTACCAATTTATAGACGAAGCCCAAGAGATAAAATATGAGGCAGAGTTTAAAAGAGTAATTGAGGGTTTATACAGTATTTTCGGCGACAATATCTTTAAAATTCCTTCTACAGGAAAATTAAGTCGACCTCTTTATGATGCTTTAATGGTTGCCTACAGTTTAATTCCTGAGGATTCTATATCGCCTAAAACTGCAATCATCGATAGATTATCAAAAGTTCAGCCCGGAAGTGATGACTATGAAACTTTGATTGGTAAAGGTAATACTGCTGATTCGATCAGGGAGAGAGTTGAATTAGCTAAGAAGATTTTGTCTTGACATTAAAGGTAATGTGAAATGTATAGCACGCTGCCTGAATATATTAGCGACATGAATAAAGTAAGTTCGCTGCTAAAGCTTACTGATTCATTGAAAAATTTTATTGGAGAGAATTCCGATGAAATAGATGTCTTGGAAAATGAATTCTTCAAAAGTGTTTTTGAGTTGCAAAATCTTTCTCGTGAAAATCATGCAAATCTTGTTGTTTTAAACGGAACGTTATTGCTCTTTATGGTTGGTCGCTTTGAAAGTTTTGTTCGCTCAACCTTTGAAGAACTATGTATTAATACGGCTGAAAAAGCTGAGCGATTTACCTACCTCCCTAAAGAAATGAGAGAAAGCTTAGTTACTTATACTGCTGAAGTTATTTCTAATCCAAGAAAGTATGGGCATGCTGATTTAGGTGTAAGAAATTTCGTGAGAGTATTGTCTGATAATTTGTCAGACAATAAAGAACTAACTGAAATAAACTCCAACTGTATATCGATCACATCTGAAAATATGAGGCCGACTGTATTGTCGGATCTATTTAAAAGGGTTGGTATAAAGAACATTTGGGAAAAAATAAGTCAGCAAGCTAAAATCCAAATTTTTTTTGAAACTCATGACGCAAGCAAGGCAAAAAAAGACATTGAAAGATACTTAGGTGAACTGATGGATAAGAGAAATTCCATAGCTCATCCTTCCTCAAGTTTTACATGGCCTGATCATGATTACGTTCAAAGAACAGCTGAATTTCTCAAAGTCTTAGGTACTGTGTTGGTAGATTCATTGGAAGTTATTGAATTTGATCTAGGTCAACGAATTGAAGAAGCCAGGGCTAATAAGGCAACTCAATAGCGTATGAAGCCGCGTAGGTAGTGCATGTTGTTTGTTCCCGACTTATCGATGCTCATATGTCGTACAACGATCATTTTTTTGTGGCGATACGGCCGTACGGCGGATCAATCAGTGCAGGGTGGATTCGCCGCCAGGCAATCCGCCATCATCGGAGCCCGCCAAGCCGACTTTCACCCGGATCTTTCTGACCGGGATTTTTCTTTTCGATTATTTTATATTTTCGAAAGTTGAACGCTCGGCCATGGCGGTTTGCTCGGCAACTGCTCCTTGCGTTGCCCTACCTCCTGCATCCCTGCAGTCGTGACGCGAAACCGTCCTACGCATCTTCCACTATGTTTGTTTTTATTTGGGGAGGTTGCGATGTCCAATTATCGGCGCAATTTCGTGCAGGATGGCTGTTACTTTTTCACGGTTAATTTGCTGGACCGGCAACGGCCCTTGCTGACGGATCATATCGATTTATTACGTTATTCTGTGCGGCGAGTTAAAGTTTTGTATCCTTTCCACATTGATGCTTGGTAACCGTTCAGTTCCCCTCTTTGAAAAAGAGGGGCTAGGGGAGATTTTTTAAATAAATCCCCCTCTATCCCCCTTTTTCAAAGGGGGAGGTGAACACTTACGATGCTTAGGTGGTATTGCCGGATCACATGCACTTCATATGGTCATTACCGCTCGATACGGATGACTTTCCTGTCCGTTGGCGCTTGATCAAACTACTGTTCTCAAAAGGATTGCCACATACCGAACGATTGTCATCCGTCCGCCTTCAACGCGCTGAACGGGGTATTTGGCAAAGCTTCCGCTCCTTGCTCACGCTCCTTGCCTATGTCCTTGTAGGCAACGCCGTTATTGGAAACATACCATTTCTTCCGAACGAGATTATGCTTAACATGTCGATTATGTTCATGTCAATCGGGTATGCGATTGGCCATATTCCTCTTTTCACCGCTATGTTCGCGACGGCATTCTTTCGGTGGATTGGCGCGGTGATGTAGGGGATTTACCCAATGTGCTTGATTAACAGCTAGTCATCTTTCCTATCTTGGTAAATTTGTTCAACATCCGCCAGTTTTTGCCCGAGGTCGGGCGGAGCGACAAAAACGAATTGATTGCCGTATTTTCGTTTAGTCAAAATTTTATAGTCATCGGCCAGCTTTAATAAATCCGTCCGGGCGGTTTGGTAGCTGATTTTATGCGCCGCTTGATGTTCCTGGATGCTGTAAATGGCATTCGGATGGTCGAGGGCATGGCGCAGAATAGCCAGCTGGCGATGATTGAGTTGACCTTGCAGAGCTGAGCCGTCTAACCGTTTTTCGATAGTGTGCAATTCCGCCGCTTTTACTTCCAAATAATTGTGTAGTGCGGTAATTGCCTTTTTTATTACCTCCAACTGATGGAGGATGAAATAGGTCAAGTCGTTGTCGTCGGTCTCCGTATATAAATAGGCTCTGCCGTACTGGGCTGGCGCCTGTTTGATGATGCGGGAGATCGAAATAAACTCCATCAGCCAGTATTGCTGATTCGCCATCGACCAATAGAAAAGCGCGCGCGCCGTCCTGCCGTTGCCGTCGATGAAAGGATGATCGTAGCCGATCATAAAATGCAGGATAATTGCCCTAATCACTGGATGTATAAATTCTTGACCATCCAAATCGTTGGCAAACCGGCATAGTCGTTCGATTCTGGATGGAAGTTCTATCGCATCCGGAGGTGTATGCAGCAGAACCGATGCAGTCGCATCGACAACATGGATGTCGTCGTCTGCACCACGGAATTTACCGGCCTTGTTGGCGTCTTCGAGTGTGGCTTCGGTTAGCAAGCGATGAAGTTCGAACAGGATGGCAGGCGTCAATTTTTCCTGTTTATATTCGCGAATAAATTTCATCGCCTGATAGTTATTGAAGATCATTTGCTCGCTGTGATCTTTCGGTTTTCGGCCCTGTCTCAGCATTTCTTTTGCGATATTGCGGGTCGTGGATGCGCCCTCCAGTTGGCTGGAGCTGATGGACTCCTCAATCAGCGAGCTGACCAAATAGGTGTCCCGAGTATGCGGATTGGCGACTGGCTTGTCCATGCTGATGCGTCCGGCGGCATTTTGATCGATCCAATGCAAATCCCTATAAATAGCATCTGTCATACAGAATTGGAATACAGCGCCGGATTTACTCGTGATCGGTAATCTTTTGTAAAGCTTTCTACGAGCCATTTTTAACGCCAGCCAGTACTCTTCTGAAGACCAGTCTTCAGGGGGCTGCAAATGCCGTATTTTATCCCAATGCAAATAACGGCCATCTTCATTTGTCGGGCCAATGTTGGGATTGAATAACCTAATAAACCTCTCTCGATCACTCTCTTGGCTGAACTTTGAAAAAAGTGTTTCGAAAGAAGGTGGAGAGAGTGGCAATTTCATGGCGAACGCATGGGTTACTCATATTTGAAGAATTAGTATAACACCCCCCTCTAAAGGCTACTAATTTTTAAAAAATTAGTATAGTCGTGCGAAGGATCCGTCTTAGGGGGATTCGCCGCTAGGCAATCCACTATCATCGGAGCCATCCAAGCCGAATTTCACCCGAACCTTTCAGGTCGATATTTTCCTTTTCGGTTTTTCCCATGTATTTGAGGTGTGCGTATGACTGTAGGAACTATTGTCGGTTGAGTCGCGTCTCGGTATACACGGATCAATAAGTTTTTGCGCTCTATCTCTATCTTGAGACGGAATAGCCTGAGGCTTCTCTGGTGTAAGTATGTTAGGACTGGCTCCGACTTCTCAGGCCCTGGTGTCTAAAAAGCCACTCTATAAGTCATTTCTCGAATGGCTGCTCTTCTTTTTGATTGTCATCAGCGTCTGCATGATGGGTTCCGGCTACTATATCTACAGCCGTCTGCTGACCATCCTGCCTGATGTCAAAACGCTGGATCATTTCCAGTATCAAGCGCCTTTGAAAATTTATACCCGCGACAAGCGGCTGATAGCTCAATTCGGCGTACAAAACAGAACGCCGGTCACCCTGGATCAAATTCCGCAACCCCTGATTCATGCATTTATCGCGTCCGAAGATGATCGTTTCTACGCGCATGCCGGCGTGGATTTCGACGGCCTTGTCCGCGCCGGCCGGCAACTCGTGTTGACCGGCGAGAAACAACAGGGCGGCAGCACGATCACGATGCAAGTCGCCCGTCTTTTTCTGCTCAGCAATGAAAAAACCTTCCTGAGGAAAATAAAGGAAATCATTCTGGCCCGGAAGATTGAACGCGAATATTCAAAAAATCACATCCTTGAGCTTTATTTAAACCAGATCTACCTGGGCCATCGCGCTTATGGGGTCACCGCCGCCGCTCAGACTTATTACGGCAAGTCCCTGAACCAGCTGACTCTGGCGGAATACGCGATGCTTGCAGGCCTCCCCAAGGCGCCGTCCGCCAATAATCCCATCACGAACGAGACCCGCGCGATCCAAAGGCGTAATTATGTCCTGCACCGGATGCTGGAACTCGGCTACATTACAAAATCTGACTATGACGGCGCGATAAACCAGCGTTCAACGGCAAAACTGCACTATCAATCCGCTGACATATCGGCGCCTTATGTGGCCGAAATGGTCAGGCAGGCGATTTTCGAACGCTATGGCGAGCAGGCCTATACTTCAGGGCTGAATGTCTACACGACGATCAGCGGACTGCTGCAAACGACGGCCGATCAGGCGCTGCGCAATACGCTGCATGCTTATGACGAGCGCCATGGCTATCGGTCGGCTTCCGCTCTTGAGGACAAAGGCAATTTTAATGAATTGCCTGTGATAGGCGATACGCTTCCCGCCACGGTGCTGAAAGTGAAAAACGATCAGGCGGCGGCAAAACTCCAGAACGGCACCCTGATTGACATCCCCAGGGAAAACATCAAATGGGCGGTCGCCGGCAGAAAAGCCATCCCAAGCCTGATCAAAACCGGCCATGTCATCCGTGTACGCCTCTTGCCCAATAAAACCTGGGCATTGACGCAAGTGCCCGAAGCCGAAGGCGCCTTTGTCGCATTAGATCCTGCCGACGGAGCCATCCTGGCTTTAACCGGCGGTTTCGACTTTTTAAGCAGCAAATTTAACCGGGCGACGCAATCGAAACGGCAGCCGGGTTCCGGTTTTAAACCAATCATTTATACTGCCGCGCTGGAGGTCGGCTATACGCCCGCCAGCATTTTTTATGATGAACCGATCGTCATCATTGAAGACCCGTTCCGCGAAGTCGAGTGGCGGCCTGAAAATTACAATCGAATATACCGGGGACCGATTCCCCTCAGAACGGCACTGGTGCATTCCAGCAACAGCGTAGCGATCAGATTACTGGATGCAATCGGCATAGATAAGGCCGTATCAACGGCCTTACGCTTCGGATTCACGCCAAGGCAATTGCCTCTTACCCTGTCCCTGGCTCTGGGCAGCGGTTACGCCTCTCCGCTGCAAATGGCGCAGGCTTATGCCGCATTCGCCAATGGCGGATTCCTGATTAAACCCTATTTTATCGAACGTATCGAATCCGGCGAAGGCAACGTCCTCTATCAGGTCAGACCCAGCATCGCTTGTCCTATCTGCACTGACAGCCGGATAAGAACGAGCCTTTATGCACCCAGAGTGATGGCGCGGGACATTCATTTTTTGATGAATTCCTTATTAGAGGATGTGGTGCAACGCGGCACCGCGGCCGGCGCCAAACTGCTCAACAGACAGGATGTCGCAGGAAAAACCGGCACGACCAATGACCATCGGGATGCCTGGTTTAATGGCTATACGCCTTCGATTGCCGCGACGGCGTGGGTCGGATTCGATAATTTTAAATCCCTTGGCAATCGCGAGACCGGCAGCAAAACGGCGCTGCCGATGTGGGTGGAATTTATGAAAACGGCGTTGGTCAATACCCCGGAAGCGCCCGTAACCATCCCCAATGGAATCGTCGAGGCCTTTATCGATCCGGCAACGGGGCAGTTAACGTACGAAGACAACAAAGCAGGAATCTGGGAGTTTTTCCAGACAGACGCCGTGCCCAGGACAGAGGCGGTTGTTTATCAAGACACGGCTGAGAGGGTAAACGCTAACGACGATAATAAACCGTTGCCTGAGGATAACGGCGAACAGGAGCGTTAGCCATAAAAAACACCTGACTATCCATGGTCGGGCTGTTCTGCCATTTTCAAATCGCAAGGCTGCAAAACATAAAGCCAAATCAATAAGTAGTTTTACTAAGTGGTGCCGGAATCAACTTTTGTTATGATTGACAGTGATATAGATTTAATCCATCCAAAGGCACTTAAGAATGGAAAAGCAAAGATCTACTACCCACTCCAACAACCCAGCGGAGAAGGTTTCGCCCCGAAATCGTAACCGGCGCAGGACTATCGATGGCGATATCTCCCCCGAGCTGACCGATGCCGGCATTGAATCCTTCGTCGTCGGCGAATCTATCGAGGCGGCACAATCGTCTGAAGAAACAGCAATTCAGGATATTCTCTCCAATATCCAATCGGGCGACACCCAAACCCTGGCGGGGACACTGGAAACCATTTTATCCGGCGCTTCTCCGGATGATGCCGCCAGGCTACGGCATGCTTTGCTGAAACAAATACGGCCTGTTATTGCCAGGAGAAAGTCCCATCCGGATGATGAATTATCGGACGATTGGCGCGAAGGCGGCTATCCCTATAAAAATCTGATGACACGGAAAAGTTATGAACAAAATAAATATCTATTACAGGTCGAACTGCTGAAATTGCAAGCCTGGGTTAAAGACACCCGGCAACGCGTCGTGATCCTGTTTGAGGGGCGCGATGCGGCAGGAAAAGGGGGGGCGATCAAACGGTTCATGGAACATCTTAACCCGCGGGGAGCAAGAGTCGTGGCGCTGGAAAAACCGTCCGAGGTCGAACGCGGGCAGTGGTATTTTCAACGCTATATTCAGCATTTGCCCACCGAAGGCGAAATCGTTATGTTCGACCGGTCCTGGTATAACCGCGCCGGCGTTGAACGAGTCATGGGTTTTTGTAGCAACGACGAATACAACGAGTTCATGCGGCAGGTTCCTGAATTTGAACGCAATCTGGTGCGCAGCGGTATTCATCTGATCAAGTTCTGGTTTTCGGTCAGCCGCCAGGAGCAGCGCCGCCGCTTTCGGGAACGAGAATCCCATCCGTTGAAGCAATGGAAGTTGTCGCCGATCGACATGGCATCACTGGATAAATGGGAAGAATATACCAAAGCCAAGGAGGCGATGTTCTTTTATACCGACACAGCCGATTCGCCGTGGACGGTGATTAAATCCGATTGCAAAAAACGCGCGCGCTTAAATGCCATGCGCTATATCCTGCATAAATTGCCTTACACCAATAAAAGCCTTGAGCACATCGGTCCTCTGGACCCGTTGCTGGTTGGCCGTGCGCATATCGTTTATGAGCAGGGTGAAGAGGACACGGCAATTTTATAGAACCCGTCCCCCTATGGATTGTTTCTATCGCGTGAGTCTCAAGCCTGTAGCGCCCCCACAGCGTCGGCCAATTCGGCCAGCAAGGTCCGCTCGTGCTCGCTGACCCGCTCGCCGCCGAAGCCCAGAAATGCACCTTCCTTCGCCGCGTTGGCGACCTTGTCGCCGAGCGTGATCAGGAAGTTGCTGTACGCTTCAATATCTTCAGTCGATCCTTTTTGCCGTAAAAGATCGACGGCGGCCCGTGCGTTGTCGATGGCTTCCTTGCGTAAAGCCGTCTGGATGTGGGCAAAATCGCCGCTAGCTTTGGCTTGGCTTTTGATCGATTCGACCGATGCCATCATTTCTTCCTTTTCGCAAAGCTCCCGTAACAACTGATTGCTGCCTTGCAAGGCGTCACGAATAGCTCCGGACGGTGCCAATGCCTCGGCGATGCTCCCGAAAAACCCGCTGGCGCCGGCAATGGCCATCGCAAGGACTACAAAATTGGGAGCGTCCCGCAGGACTTCCCATTCAGCAGAAGAAAAGTCAGTTTTTTTCGTCATATCAGTGATCTCCGATTTAAATTAAGGATTCCGCTAACAACAACTTTCCAGTGATGGTTCCCATGCTCGGCGTGGGAACCCGCTCAAGGACGCTCTGCGTCCCGAACTGCGGAGCGGTTCAGGCTGCGATTCCACGCCGAGGCTGAATTTCGGAAAGTTAATTTTGACCGAATCCTCAGCTCAGAATATTACGCCAGGTTTTGGCTGGACAGATAGTCTTCATAATTGCCATTGAAATCGACAATGCCTGCCGGCGTTAATTCAATAATCCGCGTGGCCAGCGAGGAGACAAACTCGCGGTCATGGCTGACGAATATCAGGGTGCCCGGATAGTTTTCCAGCGCCGTATTCAGCGATTCGATCGATTCCATGTCAAGGTGGTTGGTCGGCTCGTCCAGCACCATGATGTTGTTTTTTTGCAGGATCAGTTTGCCGAACAGCATCCGTCCCTGCTCGCCGCCGGAAAGGACTTTGACCGGTTTGTTGATCTCGTCCTGTGAGAATAATAAGCGGCCCAGGGTGGCGCGTATCGCTTGATCGTCGTCGCTTTCCTTGCGCCATTGGCCCATCCATTCGATCAGCGAAATGTTTTCGGCGAAGTCTTCGGCATGATCCTGGGCATAATAGCCGACTTCCGAGTTTTCCGACCATTTGACAATGCCGTCGTCCGGTCTTAAATCGCCGACCAGCGTGCGCAGCAGGGTCGATTTGCCGATGCCGTTCGGGCCGATAACCGCCACCCGCTCGCCAACCGCAACCATCAGATTCAGGTCTTTGAAGAGCCGCTTTTCACCAAAGCCTTTGCTCAGCTCTTCGACTTCCAACGCTAAACGATGCAGTTTTTTCGTTTGATCGAAGCGGATGAACGGATTGACCCGGCTGGATGGCTTCACTTCGTCGAGCTTGATTTTTTCCATCTGTCGCGCGCGCGAGGTTGCTTGCTTGGCTTTGGATGCATTGGCCGAAAAGCGGCTGACGAAGGTTTGCAGTTCGGCGATCTGCGCTTTTTTCTTCGCATTGCTCGCCAATAATTGTTCGCGGACTTGGGTCGACGCGGTCATGTAATCGTCGTAGTTGCCCGGATAAACGCGCAGTTCGCCATAATCCATGTCCGCCATATGGGTGCAGACGCTGTTCAAAAAGTGCCGGTCATGGGAAATGATGATCATGGTGCTGTTGCGTTCGTTCAGCACGCCTTCCAGCCAGCGGATCGTATTGATGTCGAGGTTGTTGGTCGGTTCGTCCAGCAACATGATGTCGGGATCGGCAAACAGGGCCTGCGCCAGCAACACCCGCAGTTTCCAGCCCGGCGCGACGGCGCTCATCGGGCCGTAATGCTGTTCGCGCGGTATTTCCAGGCCCAGCAGCAATTCGCCGGCGCGGGCTTCGGCGGTATAGCCGTCCATTTCGGCAAACTCGCTTTCGAGTTCTGCGACCAGCAAGCCGTCCGCTTCGGACATTTCCGGCAGCGCGTAGATGCGGTCGCGTTCTTTCTTGATTTGCCAGAGTTCCTTGTGCCCCATGATCACGGTGTCGATCACGCTGAATTCTTCATAGGCGAATTGGTCCTGGCGCAAAATTCCCAGCCGTTCACCGGGGCCGATGCTGACGTTGCCGGCGGAAGGCTCAAGGTCTCCGCTCAAGATTTTCATAAAGGTCGATTTGCCGCAGCCGTTGGCGCCGATCAGGCCGTAGCGGTTGCCGTCGCCGAATTTGACGGAGACGTTTTCAAACAGGGGCTTCGCCCCGAACTGCATGGTGATGTTTGCGGTGGATATCAAAGTGGTGTTCCGAAAAGGTAAATAAGGGGTTAGGGGCAAAGGCGCGAAAGGTTTTGGATTTGCGCTCCGTCATTTTACATTAACGGCTTATCTATATGGCTATAAAAAGCTTGGTTTGGTTAATGAAAACGGCGCAGCCAGAAGAGACAGGGGGGGTAATATCGTCAAATGGGTGCTGAAGAACATCGAAAGGGGATTGGCATCATCGTTACCCTGCTATATGAGGGTAGGCGTTTTAAGCCGAGCTGCAGTTTTGGATGCCAGATCGTCCCCTGACCGGGTTCTCATGGTCAGATCAACGGAGTCAGAAATAGTTCAAAATTGATCTGGCGGTGACTGGATTTTATAGACGTGTCTGTCATGAAGCTCCATCAAGGTGAAGGCGCCGCGCAATTGGGGATAGGATGGGCGGGATCGAAAATGCTGTCGAAACAAGCCTGGGCTCCTGCCGGAACCTTGCTCGGATCAACTTGCAGCATGCTCAGGCCTGAGCGCGCTGTACCCCAGGTATTAGTAACGTTGTTTTCATAATAAATGGTGCCGTCTTGTGGCTGAATGAGCCTAACGTTTTTAACGCTGCCATCGGCTTTTAAGGTTTTTTTGAAGACTAATGTCCCCACATACGCCGCATCTTCAGAAAAAGGATATTCGGTTTTGTTTTCTGCCGGGAGATAAAGATAACTCCAGTCACTTGCTACGTTGCCGTCATTCAATTCATAAAGGAAGCCGGTGCTATCGTCTCTTTCCCAGGCTCCCAAAATTTTACATACGGTATGCAGTGTGTATTGAGACGAACCCTCAAAATGGAAGCCGGAATAACACTTGTCATTGCCGCTATCAAACTTAATTTGACTGGTTGATAATGAAACCGGCGTGTCCGCTAAATAGACAACGCCATGCGCTTTTTTCAGGGTGGTTTTAATTCGCGTCTTAAACCACACGTCGTCTAATTGTCCTTCGGTAAATGCATAGACAGACGAAGGCGCTTGGGTGATGACGCCAGTAAAAAGCATTAATGAAACTAAAATTTTTTTATTCATAATCAAAACCCTTCATTTCAAGTGGATTCATTTTGTATCGAAAACTCATGCATACCTGTTGCCTTCATCCATCTGTGCGTGGCTTTCACTGGAATGCCGCCGTCACGTTTTTCGGACTGTCCATCGTGAGGGCGCACGTTGGCGAGTTCCCTGAATCCGAGCACGCCCCTCCCCACCTGATGAAAGTGTGGCGTTTGAGAGACATCGCGGTGAGGGTCACAACCGTCCCTGCACTAAAGCTTGCCGCACAGACTCTTCCGCATCGGATGCCCCAAGGACTGCTGATGACTGTGCCTGCGCGGCTATTGGGCAGGGTAAGTTCGTAGCGAGGTACAAAGACGGCGGTCATCTCCTCCTGGACTGCGGATACGGAGTCGAGTGTAATATTCGTAGGGAGGCCGCTATATAAGCGTGAATTGGGTATTGTCGCGTCGCCGAACTTCGTCCTCTTGTCCCAATAAAACAAATTCGTGGGTTTGCCCGAGTTATACGGGTCTATATCCATGCTGAGGTCATTATCCGCCTCCACGAGGTCGACTTTTTTGTGCCCCTCATTGTCGTTATCCGATATGTTTTCATCGATATGCAATACGGCGATACCGCCGGTAGTCGAACCCACGCGGTATAAGCCGCGGTCATAACCATACTGGCTGCGGTTTTCGAACAGGTAGTATTGCTTTGGATCCGATGTCGTCTGGATTTGGACGGCATTCGTTGCGGTTGCGGTGCCGGATCCGGCTGCCGGCAAGGTAAAAAAGCCGACGATGTCATAGACGGGGTCAACCCAGCCTGCGTACAATTTTGACCAGCCGTCGGGGTGTACCGGCGTTTGGCCATGATATAGATCACCCGGTTTCCATGACCAAGTTCCGCGGGACATCAGGCTGAAATTACCCAGCCCCGCCGAGGTGTAATCCGTATCGTAAAGATCGATCCAATGCAGGATCAAATGACCCAGTTCGTGAGCCATGATGCCAAGAGTGGCCTGGTGGTCTGTTCTGACCGCGCAGCTGGTCTGAATGCCGTGAATTTCACCGAACTGGGCATAGCCGCCATTGCCTAAGTGGTAATCGCCGACGATCACGCCGTCGACTGTTGGCGCCGCTACCGTTCCCCAGCCTAGTGACCAGTGGTGCCCCCACACGGACGGGGTGCCGGCGCAGTTCGAACCGCCATACGAAGTTTCATAGCCGGCGGGAATCACCACCACGGCCAGTTCATCGGAGTCTAAATAGCCATCATTATTGAAGTCATAGCTAGCGTAATCGACATAAGGGTCGGCGGCTTTGATCGCATCGGCAGTCAATTGCCGGTTACGACTATCTACGCTGCCGCCGGGATTGGGATGGTTTTGATTGAGGGGAAGCCAGCCGACAATGCCGTCATTAAGGGTTCCAAAGCTTTCGGTAGCCGGTACGGTTTGGAAGCGGCCATAGGACGTTTCCCTAAAATATCTCTGTAATTGATTAGATTGAAAGTCCGCGAAATTAGAGGCCGTATAGGTTCCGGATTTGTCGGAGAAGCTAACTAGGATAAACAATGTCGGCGTTGCGTCTATGCTCGGGGTGCTGAGCGCATGTTCCAAAGCGGTATAAACTGCCGGTTTCGCGGAGGCCCGGCTCAGTCCGAAGGGAAGTTGAGGGCGGCGCGATGGGGCTTGATGCTTTTTCAGGCCCCAAGCCTTAGCCTTAGGATTGTCGCGGCCTACAACCGCTCTGCTCGGCTTCAATTTGCCTTGCGCGTTCTTTTTTGCGTAGCGCCAAATACCGGTTGCTGAGTCCCGTATTACGCTGTATCCATCCTGGGTTTCGTCCCAATTACCCCATTCATCCCCTTTGGGATAAATATTAAATGTGGCGATGTCCGAGAGTTCATCCTCCGGTTGTGAAACTTCGATCGGCAGCGCCAAAACCGGAGAGGCGGCCACGAATGCTGGATTTATAAGTAAGCCGATGGCGGAAAAGGATAACAAGGCTTTTATTATATATCGCATGATGTGACCTCAGGAGTCGATGAGCGAGGGCATGGCTAATAGCAACAAGCACTACGAAAACGCTGAGTGGCTTTGGTGGCGCATACTCCGCAGTTAGTCAGGCCTCAAGTCGTTGCCAGAAGCGATAGATACGCTAGATGCTTTTATGAGAAAAGAAGGGCATAACTAGCTATAATTTTTCGCGCATATTCTCAATGGCAACTAATTTAAGCTTAGCATAAGAAAAAAACAATTCAATAAAGTCAAGCAAATTTCATAAGTGGCTGGTTGGAAGATTTGGCTTTTTCTGAAATAGGAATTACGGCGTTGGGTCTATAGTTGTTGTGTCTTGATCGGTGTGATAGATCCTGCGGTCAGCATGGGTGTCATCCGGCTACCATTCGAATGCTAATTTTATGATAGTGCTACCAGAGGCGCAGGCAATGAAGCAACCCGCGCCTTAGGGAAATCGAATCCTATTGCCCTTGCTCAGCAAAGAGTTTCGAATTACTCATCGGGATAACCCAGCGGCACCAAATACAGCGGGCTCTCATCCTTTTTCAGGTTGACGATCTCGGCGACCCGCGGGTCGTCAAAAGAGCCGATGGGTAAGCTAGCCAAACCCTGTGCCGTGGCTTGCAAGAGCACATTCTGACAGGCGTGCCCGGCTTCGATAGGGACATAGCGGCTGGCTCGATCTCCGTATTTTTGGGCGGTGCGTTCGTAAACGGCTGTAAAAACGAAAACTGCCGGGGCTGTGCCTACCGCTGCCTGGTCCCGCGCCGCTGTTTGCAGTTCAGGGCGTTTGTCGCCCACGATGACGCGATTTAATTGATGGCGCAGAGGGTTGTAGTGATAAATGCCCGCCGGCAAAACGACATAAACCTCCAGTGGATACAAAGTGCCGGCAGACGGGGCGGCGCGCAATCCCTTGTCTTTTTCGGTGATGCCCTGCGCCGCCCACAGCAGTTGGCCTATCTGTTCGAGGCTCAACGGCTTCGCGGCAAAGGCTCTGATCGAGCGGCGCTTGGCAATGCTTTCCTCCAATGACATTTCGCCTTTGACCTTTGCTGGCGGCAATTGGATGCTTTCGCCAAAGTTCATGGCTTGAGAGATAAGCACCATCGGGATCATGGCTGTGACGTTCATTGTGCGTACCTCCACATTATGATGAAACCCAAATCATTGTGACAGTCCAATCAGTTTTCAGTGCAGATTTTAATGGGTAAAATCGATGAAGCCGGTACAGGAGATGTTGAATCGCATCCGTTGGGATGAGGCGTGGGCGGATGACGAATTCAAGATAGGGTATTACGATCGGGTTGAGCAACGGATCGTTGTTGTCGCCTTCAAGGAAATCTTTTTTCCCAAAGACGATCATTTTTCATTCGATTTGATCGATCAGGAAGGCGAATGGCATTCCGTGCCTTATCATCGCGTCAAAGCCATTTACCGGAACGGCCGTTTAATCTGGCATCGTAAGCACTGAAACCGCTTTGATATACAAGTCCGTGCCGAATTCGGATGCACGGATCGCGCAACGATAATGCGCTGATAATGTATGATTTTTTAAACAGTAATGATAAAATCAGAACTACAACTGAATTTAGCAGATTGACGGATGCCGACAGACTCCAAAAAAACGTCTCTTAGCCACCTCGCGCTGGAATTTAAAAGCAGTACTTTCTCGGTACCCGTTTTAGTCCTATTCAGCAACAGCCTCCAGAACATCGAACAACAACTACAAGAAAAGATTGCCCTGGCGCCGGAGTTCTTCAAAAATTCTCCGATCCTGCTGGATTTGCAGGAATTGAACAAACGTGCGATGGACATCGCCGTGGCGGATCTGGTCAAAGCGGTTAAAGCGCTGAATTTATTGCCGATCGGCATTCGCGGCGGCAGCGCCGAACAAAGCCGGCAGGCATTGGCATTGGGCATTCCGGTGCATGCCTTGCATGGCGGTCAGGCTCCGGAAAGCACAAAAACCAAAACGCTCGCCGCCGCGCCCGAAGAGTCTTTACAAAGCGAAGGGCCGTCCACGCTGTTGATTACCCAACCGGTGCGGTCGGGGCAGCGCATTTATGCGCACGGCGACCTGATCGTGTTGGCGACGGTTAGTTCCGGCACCGAGATCATGGCCGAGGGCAACATTCATGTCTATGGTTCTTTGCGCGGACGGGCGCTGGCCGGCGTGCAGGGCAATGAAAAAGCGCGGATTTTTTGTTCCGACTTGCAGGCGGAACTGATCTCGATCGCCGGGGTTTATAAAGTCAGCGAAGATTTGTCCAAAGAATTTCGGCAAAAACCGGTGCAGATTTATCTTCAGGATAATTCGCTCATCATCAAGGAAATTTAATTTAATCCGCTCTATTTGGAGGAAAAACCATTGGCCAGAATCATTGTCGTGACATCAGGTAAAGGCGGGGTCGGCAAAACCACCACCAGCGCCGCCATTTCGATGGGACTTGCGAAACGAGGCCATAAAACCGTCGTGATCGATTTTGATGTGGGCCTGCGTAACCTGGATTTGATCATGGGGTGCGAGCGCCGTGTCGTCTATGACCTGATCAACGTGATCAGCGGCGAAGCCGCGCTGAATCAGGCCCTGATCAAGGATAAGCACTGCAACAACCTGTATATTCTGCCGGCTTCGCAAACGCGTGACAAAGACTCGCTAACCCAGGAAGGCATCGGCAAGATCCTGGACGAATTGTCCAAGGATTTCAAATACATCGTCTGCGATTCGCCGGCCGGCATCGAAAAAGGCGCGCATCTGGCGATGTATTATGCCGACGATGCGTTTGTGGTGACCAATCCGGAAGTGTCTTCGGTGCGCGACTCCGATCGTATGTTAGGCATTCTGTCCAGCAAATCGCGTCGCGCCGAGCAAAATCAGGAGCCGATCAAGGAATATCTGTTGTTGACCCGCTATTCGCCGGAACGCGTGAAGCTTGGTGAAATGCTCAGCGTGGATGACGTGCAGGAAATCCTGTCGCTGCACCTGCTCGGCGTAATTCCCGAATCGAAATCGGTGTTGAATGCCTCGAACTCGGGCGTGCCGGTGATCCTGGATGAAAAGAGTGATGCGGGCCAAGCTTATGCGGACATCGTCGCGCGTTATTTGGGCGAAGACAAACCCCACCGATTCATTGACGAGAAGAAAGGACTCTTCGGGAAACTCTTCGGGAGATGATCATGAGTTTGCTGGATTATTTTAGAACTTCGCGGCCAAGTTCTGCATCCGTCGCCAAGGAAAGGCTGCAAATTCTGGTTGCGCACGAAAGAGTGTCGCGCAACCAGCCCTCCTATCTTCCGCAATTGCAAAAAGAATTACTGGAGGTGATTCGCAAGCACGTCAACGTCAACCAGGATGCCATCTCGTTCAGTTTCGAACAGGACGGCAATCAGGAAACGCTCGAGTTGAACATCGTGTTGCCCGATCAACCTCCCAAAAAGTCTTAACTTTTCTCAATCAACACAATAGGTGACTCTTATGGCTGATAGCATAGGCGAAGTGGCTGGCAAAATCTGGTCTTATCTGGATCAAAACGGACCGTCCAGCGTGAATAAAATTACCGTCGAAACCGGTGAAAACAAAAATGACATCCAGCGCGCGATTGGCTGGCTTCTGAAAGAAGACAAGCTGAATATCGAACTGGTAGGCCGCGCGGAAACCTTGTCATTGAAATAAGCGCAAGCCGCTAGTTTTTCGCGGCAGGCTTCGAGAACTTTCGAACTTGCCGGGTCAACTGATAATAACGCCGACGGACGCTGTCCGTTGGCGTTTTTTATGCTTGTTGCATTGCCGGTTCGAATCAACCGGTCATCCTGTTCAGCGCGGCTCGCACGCAGCGCAGTACTTCATAACTGTAAACGCCGTCGAATTGTTCAAAAACCGGCTTTAATGCCTGGCTTTGCGCTTCGGGCAGGCTCAAGATCGCATCCTGGATCAGTTTGATTTCCCGCTCCGGCAGCTCGACGACTTCCTGCAATGTGACCAGCCCTCGTCCGATGCCCTCGGCCAGATGCCCGTAAATCGTGGTCGTCTTCAATTCGCGCTGCGCGGCGATCCGTTCGACGCTATAGCCGAGCCGAAACAGCTCGATCGAAGCAGCGGTCGTATCGGAGGACATCGACTGGCTTTGCTGGCTATGCTCGGCGATCACCTCCAGAAACTGCTCTCCGTACAATTCCAGTTTGCGTGCGCCGATGCCCGAAATCGCGGCCATTTGTTTCAGATTCTGCGGCCGCGCGGCGATCATCTCCATCAATGTCGCGTCATGGAAAATCACATAAGGCGGCACGTCCTGGGCCTCGGCGATTTCCTTGCGCTTGGCGCGCAACGCCTCCCACAACGGTGTGCCGGCCGCGCCGCCGGCTTTCGCTGACGTGCGTTTGGTTTTTTCGGGTTTGATGTCCTCGCGCAGCATCAGGGTTTCCTCGCCGCGCAGCACCGGCCGGCTCGTCTCGGTCAGCTTCAGGGTGCCCATGCTTTCGAAATCGACCGCGATCAGGCCGCGCGCGATCAGTTGGCGGTACAAGGAATGCCACTGTGGTTCCTGAAGATGCTTGCCGATGCCGAAGGTCGAAACTTTGTCGTGCCCATTTTTCTGCACCTTGTCGGTCGTTTTGCCGAGCAGCACGTCGATCAGGTGCCCGACGCCGAAACGCTGGCCGGTCCGGAAGATGCAGGATAGCGCCTGCTGCGCGGCCAGCGTGCCGTCCCAGGTCTTGACCGGTTCCAGACAGGTGTCGCAGTTGCCGCAAGGCTGCTCCAGTTGATCGCCGAAATACGCGAGCAGCGCCTGCCGCCGGCAATGCACCTGCTCGCACAGCGCCAGCATCGCATCCAGCTTGTGCAGTTCGAGCCGTTTGTGCGCGTCATCGGCATTCGATTCGGCCAGCATGCGTCGGAGCATGATGACATCCTGCAAGCCATAGGCCATCCACGCATTGGCAGCTTGGCCGTCGCGCCCGGCGCGTCCGGTTTCCTGGTAATAGGCCTCGACGCTTTTCGGCAGATCCAGATGCGCGACAAAGCGCACGTTCGGTTTGTCGATGCCCATGCCGAACGCGATCGTCGCGACGATGATCAGGCCTTCTTCCATCAGGAAACGGTGCTGATGGCGCTGACGTTCCGCAGCGTTCATCCCGGCATGATAAGGCAGCGCCTTGAGTCCCTGCGTTTGCAGCCAGTCGGCGGTTTCTTCGACCTTTTTGCGCGACAGGCAATAGACGATGCCCGCATCACCGTCATGCTCGGCGCGGATGAAGTCGAGCAGTTGTTTGCGCGCGTTCTGTTTTTGCACGATCCGGTAGCGGATGTTCGGGCGGTCGAAACCGCGCTGGAACATCCGCGCTTCGCTAAGGCCGAGACGCCGGATGATTTCCTCGCGCGTCTTCGCGTCGGCGGTCGCGGTCAGCGCGATGCGCGGGATGGCCGGAAAACGTTCTTGCAGCAGCGACAACTGCAAATAATCGGCGCGAAAATCATGGCCCCATTGCGACACGCAATGCGCTTCGTCGATCGCGAACAGCGCGATATCGATTCTGGCAAGCAAGGCCAGGGTGCGTTCGGTGGTCAGCCGTTCCGGCGCGATGTAGAGCAGATCGAGTTCGCCGTTCAGCAGTTCCTGTTCGATCCGGCGGACTTCGTCGATGCTCAGCGTCGAATTCAGGAACGCGGCGCGGATGCCGAGCTGCGTCAGCGCGCTCACCTGATCCTGCATCAGCGCGATCAACGGCGAGATCACGATGCCGACGCCGGGCCTGAGCAGCGCCGGGATTTGATAACACAGCGATTTGCCGCCGCCGGTCGGCATCAGCACCAAGGCATCGCCGCCGGCCAACAGATGGCCGATCACCTCGGACTGCGGCTCCCGGAAGCGGTCGTAACCGAATACCGATTTCAAAAGGTCAAGCGGCTGAGTTTCCACTATCGTCCTCCGCATCTTCATTTAAGTTTCTTGAATGCTCGCAACCTATTTATAATAGTCCGATTATACAGGACAGAAGAGCGCAACCCCCTTTCCATGACTCATTCCGATAAGATGCTTTCGCCGCGACTGGAGCGGCTTTTGAACAACGGCCGACAACATCTGCTCCGCGGCGGACTGAAAGGCATCGAGAAAGAAAGTCTCCGCATCGGCAAGGACGGCATGATCGCGCAGACCGCACATCCTAGATCCCTGGGTTCCGCGCTGACGCATCCCTACATCACGACCGACTATTCCGAAGCGTTGATCGAACTGATCACGCCGCCGTTTGCGGACATCGGCGACACCGTCGCTTATCTCTCCGACCTGCATCAGTTCGTTTACGATCATCTCGGCGATGAAATACTGCTCGGCGCGAGCATGCCCTGCGGCATCGACGGCGACGAAAGCATCCCGATTGCGACCTACGGCACCTCGAACATCGGCCGGATGAAATACATCTACCGGCACGGCCTGTGGCATCGCTACGGGCGCACGATGCAGTCGATCGCCGGCATCCATTTCAATTATTCGGTGCCGACCGAGTTATGGCCGGTGCTGTGTGAACTCGAAAACAACGACGCGGGCGTCGAAGCCTTCACCGCGGAAGGTTATTTCGGGCTGATCCGCAACTTCCAGCGCATCGGCTGGATCATTCTGTACCTGTTCGGGGCCTCGCCGGCGATCTGCAAGAGTTTCTTCAAGAGCCGACCGTCCTTGATGGATCAGTTCGAAACCTTCGATCAGGGCACGCTTTATCATCCTTACGCGACCTCGCTCAGGATGAGCGACATCGGCTATAAAAGCAAAAACCAGGCGAATCTGAACATCGATTACAATTCGCTGCCCGCCTATATCGCGAGTCTGCGCCACGCGATTACGACGCCTTATCCCGATTATGAAAAAATCGGCGTGAAGGTGAACGGCGAATACCGGCAGCTGAACAGCAACATCCTGCAGATCGAAAACGAGTTTTACAGCACGATGCGCCCGAAGCAAATCGCAATGTCCGGCGAAAAACCGACGCTGGCGCTGAAGCGGCGCGGCCTGCGCTACATCGAAATGCGCTCGCTCGATATCGACGTATTCAAGCCGGCCGGCATCGACGTGAGCCGGGGGCGCTTCATCGAAGCCTTGCTGTTGAACTGTCTGTTGCACGACAGCCCGCCGAACACGCCCGACGATTATGCGATCTATAACGCGAATCAACTGGCGGTTGCGAATAACGGCAGAAAGCCGGGCCTCGAACTGAACAAAGACGGCGAGACGATTTCCTTGCAGGATTGGGCGAACGAAATCCTCGACACGATGCAGCCGGTCTGTGAGGTTCTCGACGAAGGCCTGGCCGATAAACCGTACAGCGCGGCCCTGGCGGAACGGCGCCAAGTCGTGCAAAATCCGGACCTGACGCCGTCGGCCCGCATGCTGAGCGCGATGTCGAACAGCGGGCAGCCGTTTGCCTGTTTCGCGTTGCAGGCATCGCAAGACCATGCGCAGTATTTTAAAAACCACCGGCTCGCCGATGCCCGGAACCTTGAGTTTCTGCAACTCGCCGAACAATCGCTGATCAAACAAACCGAGATCGAAAGCCAGGATAGCCTGTCTTTCGATGATTTTTTGGCAAGCTATTTTGCCCAATGTGATGATATAAACCTGCCAACATGACCGCTTTCGATATAGAGGCTCTGCAAGCCGAATTGCAGAACAAAAACCCGCGCGTGATCCTGAAAAAAGCGCTGGAGCAGTTCGACAACATCGCGATCTCGTTCAGCGGCGCGGAAGACGTGGTGCTGATCGACATGGCGGTCAAGATCCGCAAAGACATTCAGGTGTTTTCGCTCGACACCGGCCGTCTGCATCCCGAAACCTACCGCTTCATCGAAAAAGTCAGAAAACATTACGGCATCGCGATCGACGTGTTGACGCCGGACCGCGAACAGCTGGACCAGCTGGTCAAGGCCAAGGGCCTGTTCAGCTTCTACGAAGACGGCCACCACGAATGCTGCGGCATCCGCAAGGTCGAGCCGCTCAAACGCAAACTCGCGCACCTCGACGCCTGGATCACCGGCCAGCGCAAGGACCAGAGCCTCGATACCCGGCAGGACATTCCGGCAGTGCAGATCGATACCGCCTTTTCGACGCCGGATCATCGCTTGATCAAGTTCAATCCGCTGTTAAACTGGACTTCCGCCCAGGTCTGGGATTATATCGAAGCCTACCAGGTGCCTTACAACGAACTGCACCAGCGCGGCTACATCAGCATCGGCTGCGAACCTTGCACCCGGCCGGTTCTGCCCAACCAGCATGAACGCAGCGGGCGTTGGTGGTGGGAAGATGCGGCCAAGAAGGAATGCGGACTGCATGCGGGGAATGTGAAAGGGAAATGAAATAGCTCAACCAGCATCCCATTTGTTTGCACGAATGCTATGGTTTGAACAATTACTTATCAAATATTGATTAATGCAATTGAAGCTTATTGGTCCACTTCGAATACACCCAAATAACAGTGATAGTATTTTCCATTCACCTGATGCATTAAAAATCGGGGTTTATGTTTATGCCGTTAAAGTGAAAAACGTTGGTTATTTAACAACGTATGTGGGCGAGACTGGCGTTTCATTTTTGAAGCGGATTAAGGATCACGTTATTAATACACTCGGGGGTTACGAGCGCATTTATGATCCCGATGCATTGCAGGAAGGTAAAAAAATTTTGCTTTGGAATGGAATGTGGAAAGCATCACGTCAGGACTGTTTTGGGGAGTTTATTGATCGTCATTCTGAGCTTGCTCCAATTATTAGCCAGTATGTGCGTCAGTTCGAAATATTTTTACTTCCTTTAGATGCTAATGCTCGGGGTCGTCGCCGCATAGAATCAGCTATCGCTGCACATCTTTATAATCAACCATTGCCGGTTGGAGAATTTATTGATTCTGATATTCGTTATCTGAAAAAATTGAAAAATGGAGAAACACCATTTGAAGTCAAAATTACTGGCGCTAATGCAATTTATGGTTTTCCAGCTAACGTTTTTGCTTAGCTTAACGCTTTTAGCTGGATGAATAAAACCGCATATTATCCATGCCAACAATATCAATGTTCTACGGCATTATTATAAGAATGTACTTCGCACCGAGTGAGCATCCGCCTCCACATTTTCATGTGTATTACGGAGAATATAAGGCGACAGTAGATATCCGTACCTGTGAAGTTATTCAAGGCAATCTGCCAAAAAAACAAACAAAGCTTGTTTTGGCGCGGTCCGAGCTACATCAGGATGAATTGATGGCCGATTGGGAATTAGTGATGAATGGCGAAGATCCATTCAGGATTCAGCCGCTTCAATAGGAGATGCTATGTATCCCTCAGTAAAAAACGTGGTTGCCAACGAAGACTACACGCTTTCGATCGACTTTGATAACGGCGAAAGTGGCACATTAGATATGAAACCGTTTTTGGACTTTGGTGTTTTCCGTAAGATCAAAAGCTACAATGCTTTCAAGCGGGTTCGGGTCGCCTTTGACACTGTCGAATGGGATTCGGGCGTTGATCTTGACCCCGAGTTTGTTTACTCCAAGAGCCAAGGCAATAAAAACTCGCAATCTTGACGTTAAGCTCTCGCTATGAGCACAATGAGTCCCTGCAACAGTTCTCCCCGCATCGCTCAGTCCGCGCTTGATCGCAGTCGATCAAGCTGTCACTCAGGCGCCAGCCGCGCCAATAACGTGGTAATGAACTCCAGCTTCTGTTCGGTCGTGTCAAACTTGTTGATGAATCTGAGCTTGTCCGCGCCGTCGAATTTATAGACCTGGGCCTGGGTTTGAATCAATAGTATCAACTGCTCGGTATTGATTTTCGGCTCCTTGGTAAAGACCAGACGCCCGCCGGCCGCATTGGCTTCGATCTTTTTCAGACCCAGCTTTTGCGCATCCTGTTTCAATTCGGTCACGCTGAACAGCGTTTTGACCGGCTCGGGCAAGAGGCCGAAGCGGTCGATCATTTCGACTTGCAGGTCGCGCAGTTCCTCGGGTGATTCGGCGCTGGCGATGCGTTTGTACAGCACCAGGCGCGCATGGATGTCCGGCAGGTAGTCTTCCGGAATCAGGGCCGCAGATTGCAGATCGACTTCCGGGCCCATCTCGGCCGGCAGGTCCAGTTCCGGCTGCTTGCCCGATTTGAGCGCATGGACCGCGCGGTCGAGCAGTTCGGTGTAGAGGGTATAGCCGATTTCCTGAATCTGGCCGCTTTGTTCGTCGCCGAGCAGTTCGCCCGCGCCGCGGATTTCGAGGTCGTGCGAGGACAGCATGAAGCCCGCGCCGAGGTCGCCGGAGGCTTCGATCGCTTCGAGCCGCTTTTGCGCATCCTTGGTTATCAAGGTTTTCGGCGGCACGATGAAATAAGCGTAAGCACGGTGATGCGAACGGCCGACGCGGCCGCGCAATTGGTGCAGTTGCGCAAGGCCGAGTTTGTCGGCGCGGTTGATCAGGATCGTATTCGCGCTTGGAATGTCGATGCCGCTCTCGATGATCGTGGTGCTGAGCAGCAGGTTGAAGCGCTGGTGATAAAAGTCGAGCATGATGCGTTCGAGGTCGCGCTCCGGCATCTGGCCGTGCGCGATTTCGATCCTGGCGTCCGGCACCAGTTTATGCAGTTCGCCGGCCATCTTGTCCATCGACTTGATGTCGTTGTGCAGGAAGAAAATCTGACCGCCGCGCTTGATTTCGCGCAGGCAAGCCTCCTGCACCAAGGCGTCGACCCATTCGCTGATGAAGGTCTTGATCGCATGGCGGTTCGGCGGCGGGCTCGCAATGATCGAAATGTCGCGCAGGCCCGACATCGCCATGTTCAACGTCCGGGGGATCGGCGTCGCGGTCAGCGTCAACAGGTCCAGTTCGTTGCGCAGCTTCTTGAAATGCTCTTTCTGATGCACGCCGAAACGGTGTTCCTCGTCGATGATGACCAGGCCCAGCGCCTTGTATTTGAGTTCCTTCGACAGCAGTTTATGGGTGCCGATGACGATATCGACATGGCCTTCCGCGAGCGCCTCGCCGATTTCCTTCTGCTGTTTCGGTGTCACGAAGCGCGACATCACTTCGACGCGCACCGGCCAGTCGGCGAAGCGGTCGCGGAAGTTTTGATAATGCTGCTGGGCGAGCAGGGTCGTCGGCACCAGCACCGCGACCTGCTTGCCGTCCTGCACCGCGATATAGGCCGCGCGCATCGCGACTTCGGTCTTGCCGAAGCCGACATCGCCGCAGATGACCCGGTCCATCGGCTGCGGGTTGAGCATGTCTTCCAGGATCGCCTCGATCGCGGTCTGCTGGTCCGGCGTTTCCTCGAATGGAAACGCATCCGCAAAGGCCTGATAGTCTTTGTCCACGACATGAAACTCGTGGCCTTTCTTGGCCGCGCGTTTCGCATAGATTTCGAGCAGTTCCGCCGCGACATCGCGAACCTTCTCGATCGCCTTCTTCTTCGCCTTGCTCCATTGATCGCCGCCGAGCTTGTGCAGCGGCGCGGTTTCAGGGCTGACGCCGGTGTAGCGACCGATCAGATGCAAGGACGAGACCGGCACATACAGCTTGTCGTTATGGGCGTATTCGAGCGCCAGAAATTCGGCCGGAATGCCGCCGATCTCCAGGGTTTGCAGGCCGAGATAACGGCCGACGCCGTGTTCCTGATGCACGACCGGCGAGCCGATCGTCAACTCGTTCAGGTTGTTGACGATCTTTTCGAGTTCCTTGGCCGCCGTGCTTCGCCTTCTGCGCCGCTGCTGCGCTTTTTCGCCGGACAGCAGGCTCTCGGCGATCACCGCGAGCTTCTGCCGTTCCAGCCACAGGCCCTGATCCATCGGCGCGACCGTGATGCAGAGGGTGTCCTCCGCCCCGATAAACTCGCGCCAGCCTTCGACCGCTTTCAGTTTGATCTTGAAGGTTTTTAGCTTGTCGATCAGGCCTTCCCGGCGGCCGGCCGATTCGGCGACAAATAGGATCTTGCCGTCGAAGCCTTCGATAAACTGACGCAGGCGTTGGGCGGGTTCTTTCAGCTTCGCATCGATCGTCAATTCGGGCAGCGGCGCGCAGTCGAAAGCGACTTGGCTGCAGGCCTGGCTCGCAGGTTCCGCTGCGCCGTTTTGCAGTTCGATCTGCGCGAACGCGGAGGCTCTGTGCTTCAGCTCGGCCGTGCTCAGGAACAGCAATTCCGGCTTCAATAACGGCCGATCGACATTGAACCGCCGCTGCTCGTAGCGTTCACTGGCTTCCGCGGCAAAGGCGTCGGCCTGCACCTCCAGTGCCGCCGGCAATATGAAGACCGTGTCGGCGGGCAGGTAGTCGAACAGGCTGGCCGTGCGTTCGACGAACAAGGGCAGATAATATTCGATGCCGCCCGGCGCCAGGCCCTTGCTGACATCGTTATAGAGGGTGTTTCTGGTCGAGGCGTCCGGGAAAAGGTCGCGGAAGGCCTGCCGGAAATGCTTGATCGCCTCGTCGGTAAACGGAAATTCGCGCGCCGGGAACAGTTCGATCCGGTCGATCTTGTCCATCGAGCGCTGCGTCTCCGGATCGAAGGTGCGGATCGATTCGATCTCGTCGTCGAACAGTTCGATCCGGTAGGGCGCCTTGCTGCCCATCGGGAACAGATCGATGATCGAGCCGCGCACCGCGAATTCGGCATGCTGATAAACCTGCGAGACGCACTGATAGCCGACGCTTTCGAGCTTGAGCCGATTCAACTCCAGATTGAAAGTCTCGCCGACGCTCAACGCAAAACTGTGCGCGAGCACATGCTCCCTCGGCGCGAGCCGGTGCATCAGGGTGGCGACCGAGACGATCAACGCGCCGCGCTTGACCTGGGGCAAGAGGGCGAGCGTCTTCAGGCGCTCGGAGATGATTTCCGGCAGCGGCGAAAACACGTCATAAGGCAGGGTTTCCCAGTCCGGAAAATGCAAAATCGGAAGCCCGGTGCCGTGTAAGAAAAACGCCAGTTCGTGCTCGAGTCGCAACGCGGTGTGATTGTCGGCGGTTACGATCAGAAACAGGCGATTTTGCTTGTTGATCGCCGAAGCCAGCGCCAGCGCATCGGCGCAGCCGTGCAGGCCGTTCCAGAGCCATACGGCGTCTTTGGACTCGGGGACCTTCGGTGAAAAAATCAAGGCGTTATCTTCGGCCATGCTGGGTTATCAGGGATGTTTGCTGCGCGAATCGCGGATTAAAAAATGACGATAGTTTAACACTTTGACCGCGAGGATGCCGGGGCGGATCGCTCGAACGGGTGCCGGCATTGTAAGGATTGCGGCCGCTATTGTTAATAAATAAGAAACTATTAATTAACTCATTTCAATATTGTAAACGCCCGATAGCGACCTTATACTGTAGTTGTGAAAATTTTCATTTATTATCAACTACATCTTAGGAGTCAACACCATGTCTTATGCTAAACGCGACATCATCATCGGCCTCATGTTCATCACCGGGCTTGCCGGCTTCATCTCAGGCGAATTCATCTTTTCGAATATCTTTTTCGCCACCGCCGCGATTTACACGAACATGTTTCTGAGCCGCAGAACCCACGGTTAAGAGATGTTCCATGTTTAACCTTTCCCTACAACCCGCGTCGAAGCTTCAGCTTCGACGCGGCTCTTGCCCTGCTAAGTTCCAACTCATCCCGATCATTTCTTTTTAGCGTTTTTTCCGGGTCTTGTGAATCACAAACTTCGGATTTGCCGCAACCACCGTACACCCTCCAAACAAACGTTCCAGCGGCACATGATAGTGAAGATGCCGGTTGCCGATCACCCAGAGTTCGCCATTCCGACGCAATACGCGCCAGGCATCCTTGAATAGGCTGAGCGCAATCTGGTCGCCTTGCAGATATTGCTGATGAAAAGGCGGATTGCACAGGATCAAATCGGCCGATTCGGCTTCGAATGCCTTCAAACCGTCGCCCACCTGAAACATCGCCTTGCGTTCAGTGCCGTATGCGGCTTCAAAATTTTCCTTGGCCGAGGCGACCGCCATGTACGATTCATCGACGAAATGCAGCGCCGCTTCGGGATTCTTCTGCGCCGCGATCAGTCCGACCACGCCGTTGCCGCAGCCGAGATCGACGATCTCGCATTGACCCAATCCGGACGGCAGGTATTCGAGAAAAAAGCGCGTGCCGATGTCCAGGCTGTCCCTGGAAAACACATTCGCGTGATTGACGATCCAGAAATCGGTGTTTTCGAGCCGGTAGCGCACCGGATAAGGATTCTTTGGCGGGTTTTCGAGTTCTATCGCCTTGGCGAAGATCAGCTTGGCTTTTTTGCGGGCCAAAGCGGTCGTGCTTGGGCCGAGCAGGCGCTCGACCGTCTGCCAGACCGAGGCCGGCAACATCTTGACCATGCCGGCCAGGATGATTTGCGCGTTCGGTCGTAAATGGCCGCGCAGGCTGATCAGCTGGTGTTCGAGCAGGCCGAGCGTCTTCGGGACCTTGATCAGCACCAGATCGTAAGCGCTCGGCAGTGTTTCCAGACTGTGCAGCAGCCTGACGGCGCCCTGGGTCTTGCCGTTTCCATCCAGATTGATTTGGGTCGCCTGATGCGACAAAAAAGAATCCGACACCGCATCGGGACGGCAGTCGCTCAAGGCGAGCGCAAGCGCGCCGAAGCTGTCATTCATGATCAAAACCCGGCTGCCGGACTCCGGCAAACCCTGTTCGGCAAGATGAGCCAACAGATACTCGTCCGCCGCATCGAAAGGCTGCAACAGTTCGTTGCGGCGCAGCGGCAGACGGATCAAATCGAAAACGCCCTGAGGGGCAATGAACTGCATCAGGCGTCCGCAGCTCAGGCCCGCGACATGAATTTTCCGGTTTCGGTATTCACCTTGATCGAGTCGCCGGTTTCGATGTATTCGGGTACCTGCACTTCGAGGCCGGTATGCAGTTTCGCGGTTTTGGTCCGGCTCGATGCGCTCGCGCCCTTGATCGCGGGCGGCGTCTCGACGATCGTAAACACGACCGATGACGGCAGTTCGATGCCGATCAGCTCGTCATCGACCAACAGCGCCACGATGCCTTCGAGTCCGTCGGTCAGGTATTCGACCTTGCCTTCCAGATCGTCGGTGTTCAGGCTGTATTGGCTGTAGTCTTCCTGATTCATGAAGATGAAATTGTCCCCGTCCTGATACGAAAACTGCACTTTCGCGCGCACACAATCGGCGTCCTTGTAAAAATCGTCGCCTTTCAGCGTCTCGTCGAGCTTTTGCCCTGTCTTCAGGTTGTTGAAGCGAACCTTGTACAGGGTCGAAGCGCCGCGCGACGACGGGTTTCTAACATCGACCTGTTTGACCACATGCGGGGCGCCGTTGATCTCGACGACCATGCCTTTTTTTAACTCACTCGCCTTAGCCACGATTATTCTCCGTTGTCATTTTTGACTTCTTGCTTTAAGTATCTGGGTTTTAATCGCTTGCGCCATTCCCTCAAGTTTTCCGGAGAGCAGAACCCTCCAACTGTTTTGGTACGGCTTGAGGCTCAGGATCTCTAACTCCGTCAGGCTGTAATCTTTGGTGCCGGCGTTATGTTTGGTGACCAGATGAACCACATCGCCTTCTTTGACCGAGCCGAGAATCTTTAAGTCGCCGAAAGAAACATTCATGCTTTTGGATTGGGCATCTGAAATTTTCATGAAACCGCGCATGAAGTCGGCAGGCGGCATGGTCTTGACTGATGCACTGGTGGTGTTTTTGCCATATAACGCTTGAAGTACTCCGGATTTGGCCTGCTCGTCACTCACATCAAAGATTGGCAAGAGCATTTGCTTAAAGCGTAAAAGTTCGTCAGGGTGAATAAAGTCAACGGATGCCGTGGCGCCTTGTTGTTTGATGGCCGCGAAATATTTTTCACAAATTTGCTCGGGAGTTTCAGCCGCCGCGGCGCTCCATGAGGCGGACAACAGACCGGCCAGGGTCAAAATGATCGCGAAGTTATTTTTTTTCATATTGTCTAATTTAAATGTCATTGATAGTGGGAATTCGAATGGCTAACAAATCGCAGGACGCATGATGCAGCACGCCGTTCGCGGTCGAGCCCAGCAGCAAGGCCAGACCGTGCCGGCCGTGCGATCCGACCACGATCAAATCGGCCGCAATTTTTTCGGCAAGGCGCACGATTTCGTCTTGCGGCACGCCCCAAATCAGCCACAGATCGGCGGGATCGACGCCGAGTTCCGCGCCCAAGGCGATCAGCTTGCCGCGTTCGGCTTCCAGGAGATCGTACTCGGACGGGGTGTCGACCGGAATCAGGGTGCCGTAGCCGGTGTCCGGCATCGGAATGTCGTCGAGCACATGCAGGATGCTCAATTTCGCCTGAAAGACGCGGGCCAGGGACTTGGCGCGAGTGGCGATCGTTTCGCCGTGTTCAGAAAAATCCGCGGTCAAAAGGATATGGCGATAGGGCATCATGATGGCGTTATTCGATCAAAATTATGAACCCTATATTTTAGCAAATTAATCGAAGACATTGAGGAAACGATTGTTTTCCGGCGTCCAAGCGTGCGCGTTAGAAATTTTACGAAGTTCCAAGTAAGATAGCGTCACAAGATCACTCCATTGGGGAACCCTCATGAACCGCTTCGTCTGGCTGTGCTTCATCGCATTTCTTGGTTTTTCATCGGCCCAGGCGCTGCCGCTGACGCCGGAACGCACGCCCGAACCGCTGAAGCCCTGGATAGACTGGGCCTTGCACGACACCCCCGAACACGGCTGCCCCTTCGTGTACAACAGCTTCGACGAAAAGCACTGCGGCTGGCCGAGCGAGCTGAAGTTGGATCTCGGCAAGCAACGCGGCACGTTTGCGCTGCGTGTTTCGGTGTTTCAGGACACTTGGCTGACGCTGCCCGGCGACGATAAACACTGGCCGCAGGCGGTGACGCTGAACGACAGTCCGGCGCAGGTGATCAACAGGAACGGCTGGCCGTCGCTCAAATTGAGCCAAGGCACGGAACCGAAGGCTTATCAGGTCAAGGGCGAATTTTTGTGGGACAGCATCCCTGAAACGCTGAGCGTCCCGGCCGACACCGGGCTGCTCGGCCTGAGCGTGAACGACAGCCCGGTGCCTGCGCCGGTGTTCAAGGACGGCCAGCTTTGGATCAAGTCCGCAGAACTCCGTGCGGGCAAACCGGAAGGCGTCGAAAACAAGGTCACGCTGCAAGTGTTTCGCCGGATCGTCGACGAGGTGCCGCTACAGATGATCACCCGGCTGGTGCTGGACGTGTCCGGCGAACAGCGCGAACTGAAATTGGCCGTGCCGTCGCCCGAAGGCTTCATTCCGTTGCGGCTGAGCAGCTCGCTGCCGGCCCGACTGGAAGATGACGGCCGCTTGTTGATCCAGCTGCGCCCCGGCCGCTGGCAAATCGACATCACCGGCAGAAGCCGCGGGGCGGCCCTGGCGCTGCCGCTTGCTGCTGCGCCTGCCGCGGACAAACAGGAAGTCGTCTGGCCGGTCTCCGAAGTCTGGATCTTCGAGGCGCGCCCCGCGCTCAGGGTCGTCGAAGTCGAAGAGGTCAGCGCGGTCGATGCGAACCTGACCAATCTGCCGGATGACTGGAAAGGCTGGCCCGCCTATCAAGTCGAGTCCGGCCAGGCGATGCGCTTCAAGGTGATCCGGCGCGGCGACCCGGAACCCGAGCCGAGCCAGCTGAATCTGACGCGCAAATTGTGGCTCGATTTCGACGGGGGGGGCTACACGGTCAACGATCGAATCACCGGCAAAATGACGCGCGGCTGGCGGCTGAACGCCTTGCCCGAGATCAAGCTCGGCAAGGTCACGCTGGACGGTAGCAATCAACTGGTCACGCGCCTCGAAGGCTCCGGCAAGGAAGGGGTCGAAGTCCGGCGCGGCAGGATCGCTCTGGAGGCCGACAGCCGTTTTACCGGCGCGATCGGCGAATTGAGTGCGGTCGGCTGGGAGCCAAGTTTTCAACAGGTCAGCGCCGAGCTGAATCTGCCGCCGGGCTGGCGCCTGTTCGCGGCGACCGGCGTCGATAACGTGCCGGACAGCTGGATCGCGCGCTGGACCTTGCTCGATTTCTTTCTGGTGCTGATTTCGGCGTATGCGACCTACAAGTTGTGGACGCGGCTTTGGGGGCTGTTCGCCCTGGTGACCCTGGCGCTGATCTGGCACGAAGCCGGCGCGCCGCATTATATTTGGCTGCATATTCTGGCCGCCACCGCGTTGATCCGGGTGCTGCCGGAAGGCCGCTTTCTGAATTTGATGAGCTGGTACCGGCGCGCTTCTTGGCTGGGTTTGATCCTGATCTCGGTGCCGTTCATGATCGATCAGGTGCGCATCGGACTTTATCCACAACTGGAGCGGCCTTGGCAGAACATCACCGCGCCGTCTTATCCTGTCGCCGCGCAAATGCCGGCGGCTCCTGAATCGATCGCGATGAAGGAGGAAATGGCGTCCAAACGGATGCTGTCCCGGTCGAAAATGGCCGATATGGCGGGCAGTGTCGCCGAAAGCATGGGTTATCTCGAAGACAAGGCCGCCGATTTCGAGCGCCTCGATCCGAATGCGAAGATTCAGACCGGCCCAGGCCTCCCCGACTGGCAGTGGCATAAAGTGCTGTTGACCTGGAACGGCTCGGTCGATCCGGGGCAGTCATTGCGGCTTTGGTATTTGCCGCCCGCCTTGACTCTGCTGCTGAATTTCCTCCGCGTCGCACTGATCTCGGTGCTGGCGCTGTTGATGTTCGGCGTCGCCGAAAAATTGACTTTCCGCTTCAAGGCTTCGCCCTCGCTCATTTTGGCGTGCCTGCTGGCGCCGATGCTGTCGCTGCCGGCGCAAAAAGTCTATGCGGATTTCCCGAGCCAGGCCATGCTCGATCAACTGAAAGCCCGTCTGCTCGAAGCGCCGGACTGTCTGCCGGCCTGCGCCGAAATTGCGACGATGCAGGCGAGCTTTGGCGACAAGGACCTGCTGATCACGCTCGAAATTCATGCGCAGCAGGACGTCGCGGTGCCGCTGCCGGCCGATTCCGAGCAGTGGTTTCCGAATCAGCTGACCGTCGACGGCGCCCCGGCGCCGGGCTTGTTCCGCTCCGGCAATAGCCTCTGGCTGCATCTCGGTCGAGGCCGGCATCAAGTCGTAATGCGGGGCGTATTGCCGCAGGTCGCCAAATTCACCGTGCCGCTGCCGTTGAAGCCGCATCGGGTGGCCGCGGGCGGTACAGGCTGGGAAGTGATCGGCATCCAGGAAAACGGCATTCCGGGCGAACAGCTGCAATTCGAACGTGTGCAAAAGGCCGAGGACAAGGCGCAGGCGGCGGCCTTGACGCCTGGCGTGCTGCCCGCGTTCGTGCAGATCGAGCGCACGCTGCAATTGGGCCTGGACTGGCGCGTCTCGACCCGGATCGTTCGGGTGTCGGAGCCGAACTCGCCGGTGCTGCTGGCGGTGCCGCTGCTGCCCGGCGAGGCGGTTACCACGCCCGGCGTTCGCGTTCGGGACGGCAAGGCGGAGGTGAACATGGCGGCCGGGCAAACGGTCATGGAGTGGTCATCGACGCTCGAAAAAAAGGACAAGATCGAGCTGGCCGCCGCACAGACCGAGCAATGGGTCGAGATTTTCAAGGCCGACGTGAGTCCGGTCTGGCACATCGAAACCGCCGGCATTGCGATGATGTACCTGAATCACGAACAACGCTGGCTGCCCGAATGGCGGCCCTGGCCCGGCGAAAAAGTCCTGTTGACGATCTCGCGCCCCGAGGCGGTCGAAGGCCAGACGCTGACGATCGACAAAAGCCGGCTGGCGCTTATGCCCGGCCAGCGCACCCGCGATGCGGAACTCGCGTTCAGCATCCGCAGTTCGCAGGGCGGTCAGCATACGCTGATCCTGCCGGAGGGGGCGGAACTGCAAACGGTCGCGATCGACGGCCGGCAACAGCCGTTGCGCCTGGAAGGGCGCAAGCTGGCGCTGCCGATCAAGCCGGGGCTGCAAAATGTCGCGCTGCATTGGCTGGAATCGCAGCCGGTTTCCGGCAAGGTCACGACTCCCGCGGTCGATTTGGGCGCGGACAGCGTGAATGCCAGCCTGAACATCAGCCTCGGCGAAGACCGCTGGGTGTTATGGGTGCACGGCCCGAAAATGGGGCCGGCGGTGTTGTTTTGGGGGGTGTTGATCGTGATCGTGCTGCTGTCATGGGGGCTTGGCAAAATTCCGCTGACGCCGCTGAAACATTGGCAATGGTTTTTGTTGCTGATAGGGCTCAGTCAAATCCCTATCGAGACTGCACTGATCGTGATCGCTTGGCTGATGCTGCTCGGCTGGCGCGGCGGAAAAGCCGCCGACGACATCCGCTATTTCAACGGCCTGCAAGTCTTGCTTGGCGGCCTGACCCTGTTGTCGCTGGCGGTGTTGTTCTTCGCGGTCTCGCACGGCCTGCTGAATGCGCCGGACATGCTGATCACCGGCAACCAGTCCTCGCCGTATTCGCTGAACTGGTACCAGGACAGGAGCGCCGCGCTGTTGCCGCAAGCGACCGTCATTTCGGTGCCGCTGAAGGTTTACCGCCTGCTGATGCTGGCCTGGTCTTTGTGGCTGGCGGTGTCGTTGCTGAATTGGCTGAAGTGGGGCTGGGGCTGTTTTTCGAGCCATGGTTTATGGAAGAAGAGCCCGCCTAAAAAAGACAAGGAAGCCGATCAAACCGAAGCGGAGGTCCGCAAATAACCGAGAAAAACATTAAACCACTGACGTTACGCACGTTAATATCCACGAAAAACCCGAAAGGCACGAAAAATGAATAGGGAAATTTGCTACAAAGACGCGTGTTACAAAATACAAGGTGCCGTGTTTGAGGTGTATCAGGAAACGGGTTACAGTTTTCTTGAGTCGGTTTTTCAAGAGTAATGACGATTTTTCGCTTTCAGAGGTTTTCGGTGTCCCAGCGGCAGGCGGCGATGAAAATCTGCACGGACAGCCTGCTGTTCGGCGCGATGATGCCGGTCAAGCCGATGGCTAACGTGCTCGACATCGGCGCCGGAACCGGCTTGCTGTCGCTGATCGCGGCGCAGCTCGGAGCGGACAGAATCACCGGCGTCGAATTGATGGAGGATGCTTGCCGGGAGGCGGCGGAAAATTTTGCCCGCAGCCCCTGGCCGGAACGGCTGCGGGCCGTTCGGCAGAGCATCCAGGATTTCGCGGAAAATGAAACTGGACGCTACGACCTGATTATCAGCAATCCGCCTTTTTTTGAAAGGCATTTTAATGCTGCGGAGCCGATGCGCAACGCCGCCCGGCATGATGGTCATCTGAAGCATGCCGAACTCGTCAAGATCGCCGATCAGTTGCTCACTCAGGAAGGATGGTTTTATGTCTTGCTGCCTGGACAGGCAGTGGCCGCGTTTAATCGTCTTGCCATGCAGTCAGGTTTTCATTTACGGCGTCAAACCGCTTTCCGGGGCTATGCGCATAGTGCGGAGAAGGTGGTCGCCTTGACATTCGGCCGTGTGCCGTTGGGTCAACCGGAATGCGAAACGCTGACGATTTATGACGAACCGGGTATCTATTCCGTCGCCAGCCGGGCTTATTTGGAGGACTTTTTGTTGCGCTTTGCGGTGCATGAAAGCGCCGAGCACACTGGCTGAAAAGGCCGAAGGTGCTGGGCAAACACGTCCGTGCGCTTGCCCAAAACCATCACGCTTTAGTTGACGACGCGGTGGCCGCGGTTGCGCATACAGGTTGCATAGGAGCGCTTGTAATCATGTTCGGCCTCGTAGCCTTGTTTGGCACCGCCGCCGAAACCGCCGGCCGCCGCACCGATTGCCGCGCCCGCACCTGGATTGCCGGTGAAGGCGCCAACCACAGCACCGCCCGCCGCGCCGATCAAAGCGCCCGTGCCTGCGCCGATCGCGGTTTCCTTGGCCGTGCCGCCGGAGGCTTGTTTGGCGAGTTGCTCGCATTCCGCCATGTCTTGATTGATTCGATAAGCATTCGGGTCGTTGTAAGAGTCGACGGTCGGCTTCCAGCCGCCATAACTGTAACAACCGGTGAGCAAGGCGCTGCCGATGATGGCCATGCTTAAAGCTGATTTTTTCATGTGTAAACCTTCTGTGTTGTAGCTAAGTAATGAAAAGTGTAGCTGATCTTTGATGAATAACGGATGAATGGGGTTGATCTTAAACCGCTAAAATTATAACTCTCTTAATACCCGTAGCGGCGGTTTGTTGGTTACCCGCCGCAGCCCCCAGAGTCCCGATAAGACGACGACAGTCGCGCTAAGCCACGGGGCGGTCAGCCATAATTCCAGGTGCGGATGAAACGGGATGTGCATGACCTGCCGGTAAAGGGCATAACTGAGCAATTCCGCGATCAGCACACCGGTCAACCCTGAGATGGCGCCGAGGCAAAAAAATTCAATGGCCTGAATTTTTCTGAGGAACGCGCGCGAGGCGCCGAAGGTTCGGAGCAGCGCGTTTTCATGGATGCGTTGATCCAGCGAACTGTACACCGCCGCGAACAAGACCGTCAATGCGGCCAGCAAGGCCAGATAAAACAGATAATTGACGGCCTGAGTCAATTGCCGGAACACGGTCTGCAATTGCCGCAGAATCCGGTCGACTTCGAGGATCGACATGCCCGGAAATTCTTTCGCCAGCGCGTTCAACGCGTTTTTATTCGTCTCATCCAGATAAAAACTGGTCATCAGCGTATGCGGGTAGGCTTCGAGCGTGCCGGGAGAGAAAATCATGTAAAAGTTCGGTTTCATCGATTCCCAGCGCAGCGCCCGCAGATTGGCGACCGTCGCCACGAACTGCTGGCCGCCGCTGCTGAAGGTCAGGCGGTCACCCAATTTGATTTTCAGGCTGTCCGCGAGCTTCTGTTCGACCGATACCAAACCCGGCGCGGCTTGATTCCACCAGGAGCCGGCCTCGATCGTGTTTTCTTCCGGCAGCTCCAGGCTCCAGGTCAGGTTCAACTCGCGGTGCGTGGCGCGCTCGCCCTGCGAATCCTTGGTGACGATCTGTTGCACCGGCGTTTGGTTGATATGTGTCAGTCTGCCCCTGACGAGTGGATAAAACGGGCTGCTCTGGATGCCCTTGTCCTGCAAGGACTGTTTAAAATGTGTCAGCTGATCCGGAAAAATATTCAGCGCAAAATGATTCGGCGCCTTTTCCGGCAGTTGTTCACGCCAGGTGTCGATCAATTCATTGCGAATGATCAAACTTAACAAAATCGCCGCCAGCGTGACGCCGAACGCGAGGATCTGGCCGATGCTCGCGCGCGGCTCGCGCAAAATGCCCTGCCAGCCGAAACGCCAGCTCAACGGCATGCGGGGCTGTGCTTTCCGAATCGCGGACAGCAAGCCAAGGATCAGCAAGGCGAGCAGCAGCAAAGCGCCGAGCGTGACGCCTGTGACGATCGCGGTCATTTGGGCGTCGCCGGTGTAGCGCCAGACCAGGGCGCAGATGAGCGTCAGCGCCAGTCCGTAAACCAGCCAGGCGCTGCTCGGCAAGGGTTCCAGTTCGTGACGCAGTACCCTGAGCGGCGGCACCTGTTTCAGGCGCAGGATCGGCGGCAGCGCAAAGCCGAACAAAATCGTCAGGCCGGTGCAGACGCCGAACACGAGCGCCATGAGGCCCGGCTGCGGCAGTTGCGCGGGCAGCAGCGAGCGCAACAACAGGAATAAGCCCTCCTGCAGCAGCCAGCCGAGACCGCAGCCCAGGGCGCCGACCACCACGCCGAGTACCGCGAATTGCGCGCAATAGAGCCTGAGTATTTCGCGCTGCGTGCAGCCGAGGCAACGGAGCAGGGCGGACGCATCGAAATGGCGTTCGCTGTAGCGCCGCGCCGCCATCGCGATCGCGACGCCGGCGATGATCACCACGATGATGCTCGATAGACCTAAAAACTGTTCCGCGCGCGTCAACGCCGAACCGAGTTCGGGCCGGTCTTCGTGAATGTCCAGGAGGCGCTGCGACGGATTCAGTTGCGGCTTCACGAAACTCCGGAAGGAAGTCAAGGCTTGCTCATCGCCGCTGAATTGAAAGAAGCGATGCACATGGCTGCCGGGCTGGATCACCTGGGTCGCTTCGAGGTCGTTCGCGTTGATCATCACCCTGGGCGAAAAACTGTAAAAACCGCCCTGCTGATCCGGCTCATAGGTCAGAATCCGGGTGATCCTGAGTTTTTTCTCGCCGACTGCCAAGGGATCGCCGAAATTCAGTTTCAACGCGGACAGGATGCGCCGCTCGACCCAGGCTTCGCCGCTTTCAGGGCCGTGACTGACGACCGTTTCGGCGGGATGTTCGGCATCGGCGATTTTCAACTGGCCGCGTAGCGGGTAGGCGGCGCTGACCGCCTTTACGCTGGCCAGCAGCAGTTCGCTGTTTTCGATCAACATGCTCGAAAATTCGGTCTTCTGCGCCTCTTGCAGCCCGAGTTGCCGGGCCTTGGCCAGCCAGTCGGCAGGAATCGGATCGGCGCTTTCGATAACCAGGTCGGCTGCCAGAAATTCGGCGGTTTGCGTGGTCATCGCGCGCTGCAGGCGATCGGCAAACAGCGATGCGGTGGTCAGGCCGGTCACCGCGATCAGCAGAGCCAGCGTCAGCAGCGTCAATTCGCCGGAGCGGCTCTCGCGCCCGAGCAGGCGCAGGGCGAGTCTCAATCGGTGCATGTTTGTCTCCCGGCAGCGAGCTTGATCGTGCGTTCGCAGCGCTCGGCCAGCGCCGCATCGTGAGTCACCAACAGCAGTGTGGTGCGGTTTTCCCGGTTCAGTTCAAACAACAGATCGATCACGGTCGCGCCGGTCTGGCTGTCGAGGTTGCCGGTCGGCTCGTCCGCAAACAGGATCTTCGGACGGGTCGCAAACGCCCGCGCCAGCGCCACGCGCTGCTGCTCGCCGCCGGAAAGCTGCTTCGGCGTATGCGTCAAGCGCCCGGCCAGACCGACCCGGCCGAGCCATTCGCGCGCCTCGGTCTCGGCAGAGTCATCGCCTTTCAGTTCGAGCGGCAGCATCACGTTTTCGAGCGCGGTCAGGCCGGGCAGCAGTTGAAACGACTGGAACATGAAACCGATCAATTCGTTACGCAAGAGGGCGCGGCCGTCTTCGTCCAGTTGGGTCAGCGAACGGCCGGCCAGCCGGATCGAGCCCGAGCTGGGTGTGTCGAGCCCTGCCAGAAGGCCGATCAGGGTCGATTTGCCGGAGCCGGACTCGCCGGTGATCGCGACGCTTTCGCCTGCCTTGATGCGCAGATCGATCGCCGACAGGATGTGCAAAACGCCCTCCGAAGTCGTCACCGATTTACTCAGATTTTCTGTTACGATAATGTCCATTATGGATTCGTTGTGCGGGTTATTCATGTTCTTAAGATTATGCGGGTTGTTTTGTGCGGTATTGTTTTCAGTCAGTGTACGGGCCGAAACGGTCCTGGTGTTGGGCGACAGCATCAGCGCCGCTTACGGCATCGAGGTCGAGCAGGGCTGGGTGCAGGTGCTGGCGGCAAAGTTGCGAGAGGCCGGCAGTAAGGCACAGGTCCGGAATGAAAGCATCAGCGGCGAAACCAGCGCCGGCGGCCTCGCCCGCATCGATCACATCCTGAACGCGCAAAAGCCGGCCGTCATGATCATCGAACTCGGCGCGAATGACGGCTTGCGCGGCCTGTCTCCGGCCGAGCTGAAGCACAACTTGGCCGAAATGATCCGCCACAGTCAGGCCCACGGCGCCAAGGTGCTATTGCTCAGCATGACCATTCCGCCGAATTACGGTAAACGCTATATTGATATGATTTATAATGTGTACCATGAATTATCGCGGGAAATGGCGGTGCCGGCGATTCCGTTCATCCTTGACGACATCGCTCTGGTCAAGGAGCTGATGCAGCCGGACGGACTGCACCCGAATGCGAAAGCCCAGCCGCTGATTGCGGACAAGATTTGGCGGCACTTATTGCCTTTACTAACCCCATCATCAAAAAAAAGAGATTGAAGGATGCACATACTGACGTTGGAAAAAGCCAACCTGATTATACAGACTGCGATAGCGAAGGCCAGAGAATTGAAAATGGCGCCGTTGACCGTGGTGGTGCTTGACTCTGCCGGACACTTGAAAGCGTTGCAGCGCGAAGACGGCGCCAGCATGATTCGGCAGGAAATCGCGACCGCGAAAGCCTGGGGCGCGGTCAGCATGGGCGTTTCTTCGCGAAGCCTGGCCGGTGTCGCGGTGCAGCGGCCGGATTTCATGAATTCGCTGATCACGCTGTCGCACGGCAAGGTGATGCCGGTGCCGGGCGGCGTGCTGATCCGCGACAAGGATAATCAATTGGTCGGAGCGGTCGGCATCAGCGGCGATGTCTCCGATCAGGACGAACGCTGCGCAATCGCGGGAATCGAAGCGGCAGGGTTTGTGGCCGGAGTGTAGAGCCTTTCGGAATGAACTCTGAAGTAAAGCGGCGCTGACTGGCGGTGGAAGGGGGCGGCGCCGGCCTCCGATTTGCCGAAAGATCGGACAGTCCGGTGATCGATGCCGCTTGCATCGCAAGCGGGGAAGGGTAATGCATCTCCCGCCTGCGCCGTAATGTATTATCGTCCTTGAACCGATGGTTCAAGTGGAGGCTGGATCGGTAAATCAGGCTTCCCGAAAAGTACGGGCATGCTCACCATTGCCGGATGTTCGCCCCCGGGGTAAATATAGGTTCAGGAAACACCCAATACATTTCGAACGCTGCAGGAGATACAGGACTGTATTCTAGCGCGTTTATCGATTTTCTAAAACGTTTTCTATTTTTTGGACCATGCCGGCCAGTGTGTCGCCGAGGTCCGCGGGCAGGATAACGTTTTGATTTTTCAATGAAGACAGCTCGTGCACCAGATTCAATGCGGCCATCACTGCGATCCGGTCCGGGCCGTTGACCTTTCCCGAGTCGCGGATCAGCCGCATTTGTTTATCCAATAGCTGAGCCGAATCGATCAGATTCTGGCGCTCCTGCGCCTCACAGGCGATTTTATATTCCTTGCCCATGATGTTCAGTACGACCGCTTCCCGTTTGGCCGCGTTCATGAACCGTGCTCCATGGCTTTCAGACGGGAAATCATCGCTTCGACGCGGATTCTGGCCTGCGTGGTTTTTTCGATCAGTTTGGCTTTTTCTTTCACCAAGGCTTCCTGTTTGATCTTCAACGAATGATTCTCGTTTTTGAGCGCATTGTATTGTTCGATCAGCAAGTCCAGCTTTTCTTCGAGCTCTTTCAATTCGAGTGGTTGATTGGAGTTTGTATTCATCGTCGTCTGAACTTGGCGTTATGATTGTAAAGAGATGTTTTACCTGCTGTGCATCAACGCAAAATGCTTTCTGCTAAAATGACGCACATCAATCAGCTGCCGCTAGCGTCTGACATTATACACAGTTTGGGCGGGTATCGGTAACAGGCGCGCGCTTCGAAAACCGGGCATTTTCGACATGTCCGGAAGCTGGAAAAAATGTTAGGGGCTGCGCATTTGTCGTCATCAGCGGCTTTTCGGTGGTAGCATAAAGGTATTCATTCAGTTTAGGCGCATTATGACCTATCAGCATATCGACAGTTTCTTTAGGCACAACGACGGCGTCAGCTCGGCCGCGGAGGCGCACGGTCTGGCGACCGGCATGTTGTGCGTGAACGGCCAAACGCCAAGCAATGCCTGGATCAAGCAATTGATTGAAGGGGAGGCGCCGATCGGCGGTGACCAGGCGCGGATGCTTGCCCGCTTGTTTGAGGAAACCCAGGCGTCGCTCGAAAGCGACGACTATGACTTCGAACCGTTCCTGCCCGACGAGGATGACGTGCCGCTCTCCGAGCAGATCGCCGCGCTGAGCGACTGGTGCCAGGGCTTCTTGTTCGGCTTCGGCGCCTTGTATCAGGACGGCGCGCAATCCGAGCAGGCCAAGGAAATCCTCAGGGATATCGCCGAATTCACCAAGCTGGACCCGGACGCGGCGGGCGAGGAAGACGAAGTCGCGTTCATGGAAGTCAGCGAATATTTACGCACCGCGGTCTTATTGTTGCGCGCCGAATTCGCCTCGAAAGGGCGCGCCAGGATTCATTAAACGGCAAAACACAGCATGAAACAAAGCGAATTTAAAAAACGACGCAAACAATTGATGCAGCGCGTCGGCAAGGGCAATATCGCGCTGATCGGCAGCGCGGCGGAACGCGTGCGCAACCGCGATGTGCATTACCCGTACCGGCAGGACAGTGATTTTTATTATCTGACCGGCTTCAATGAGCCGGAGGCGCTGGCGGTGTTCATTCCCGGCCGCGAACAGGGCGAATACATCCTGTTCTGCCGCGAATACGACGAAACCAAGGCGCTTTGGGAAGGCGCCCATGCAGGGCTCGAAGGCGCGGTCAAGCATTACGAGGCCGACGATTCGTTTCCGATCGACGATCTGGATGAGATCCTGCCCGGCTTGCTCGAAAACAAGGGCAAAGTGTTTTATCCGATGGGCCGCGATCCGGAGCTCGATCACAGCCTCTTGGAATGGATCAATCATCTGCGCGGCCAGTCCAGACGCGGCGTGTCGGCGCCGGGCGAGTTGGTCACGCTCGAACACATCCTGCACGAGATGCGCCTGTTCAAGAGCCCTGCCGAGCTGAAACTGATGCGGCGCGCCGCCGAAGTGTCCGCGCATGCGCATGCGCGGGCGATGCAGGTCTGCAAGCCCGGCATGCACGAATACCAGATCGAGGCCGAATTGCTGTACCAGTTTTATCAGGGCGGTTTGCGCCATGTCGCCTATCCGAGCATCGTCGCCGGCGGCAAGAACGCCTGCGTGCTGCACTACACCGAGAACAAGGATGTGCTGCATAAAGGCGATTTGCTGCTGATCGACGCGGGCGCGGAGTGCGATCATTACGCGGCCGACATTACCCGCACCTTTCCGGTATCGGGGCGTTTTTCCGAGCCGCAGAAACAGCTTTATCAGCTGGTGCTCGATGCGCAGTCCTCTGCGCTCGAACAGGTCAAGCCGGGCCTGCCCTGGAATGCGGCGCACGATGCGGCGGTCGAAACGATCACCCAGGGCCTGGTTGAACTCGGCATCCTGAAAGGCAAGGTCAAAAAACTGATCAAGGATGAAAAATATAAACCGTTTTTCATGCACCGGATCGGCCACTGGCTCGGCATGGACGTACACGATGTCGGCGACTACAAGGTCGATCAGGAATGGCGCCTCTTGGAGCCGGGCATGGTGCTGACCGTCGAGCCGGGGCTCTACATTCCCGCCGATTACGACAAGGTCGAGGAAAAATGGCGCGGCATCGGCATCCGTATCGAAGACGACATTCTGGTCACCGCAAACGGTTATGAATGCCTGACTGCCGCGGTGCCGAAATCGATCGAGGAGATCGAAGCCTTGATGCAGGCCGTCTGATGCAGCAGGACTATGATTTGTTGATCGCCGGCGGCGGGCTGGCCGGTAATTGTCTGGCGCTGGCGTTGAAGGATTCGGGCCTCAGGCTCGCGATCATCGAGGCAAATACGCGTGCGCAGCAACAGGGGGCCGCGGCCGGCGACCGCGCGCTGGCGCTGGCCGCCGGCACGGTCACGATGCTCGACGCCTTGGGCGCCTGGCAAGGCATCAAGCAGGTCGCGACGCCGATCAAAACGATTCACGTGTCCGATCGCGGCCATTTTGGTAAAACCCGGCTGTCGGCCGAACAGGAAAACGTCGAAGCCCTGGGCTATGTGATCAGCGCGCGCGATCTCGAAGGCCATGTCGCCGCTTGCGTCGAAGCGGCGCAGATCGAACAGCTTTGTCCGGCGCGGGTCGCGGGCCTCTATTCCGGCAGCGATCAGATCTGCGTCAGCCTGAAGCTCGGCGAGGAGCCGGCGACCGCTTCCGCGAAACTGTTGGTCGGCGCGGACGGCGGCCTGTCCTCGGTGCGGAAGCTCCTCGACATCGGGCAGCAGGTCAGCGACTACGGTCAGACCGCGCTGGTCACCACGGTCAAATCATCCAGGCCCAATCATTTTACCGCCTATGAGCGTTTTACTGCTTCGGGGCCTTTGGCGTTATTGCCGGTCGGCGAACGGCATTCGGCGGTGGTCTGGACGCGAAGCCAGGAAGAAGCCGAATCGCTGCTGTCCGTAAATGAGGCCGATTTTATCGCCGAATTGCAAAGCTGCTTCGGCTACCGGCTCGGCGAATTGACGCTGGCCGCGCCGCGCCGCGCATTCCCGCTGACGCTGATCCGCGCCGAACGGATGGTCGAAGGGCGCGCGGTGATCATCGGCAATGCGGCGCATCAACTGCATCCGGTCGCTGGGCAAGGCTTCAATCTTGGCCTGCGTGACGTGACCGCCCTGGCCGAAACGCTGCTTGGTCAACACGCGCAAGGCGGCGACATCGGCGATCCTGTGCTATTGAAAGCCTATGCCGAGTCGCGGCGTCAGGATCATGAGCGCACGATCCGTTTTACCGATCAACTGATCCACATTTTCTCGAACGAATGGCTGCCGCTGGCGGCGGCCCGGAATGCCGGCTTATGCCTGCTCGACCACATTCCGGCGGCCAAATCATTGCTGTCCCGGCATGCGATGGGGCTGTCCGGCCGGCTGCCGCGTCTTGGCGCAAGGAGATAAAGCGGATGAACGAACGTTACGAAGTGATCGTGGTCGGCGGCGGCATGGTCGGCGCGGCGGTGGCCTGCGCACTGGCGCTCGGCGGCGTGCGGGTGGCGCTGCTCGACAAGGCCGAGCCGCCGCGACAGTGGCCTCCCGAGCCGCTCGACATCCGCGTGTCCGCGTTGACCCGCGCCTCCCGGCTGATGTTGGAGCAACTCGGTGTCTGGCCCGGCATGGCGCGGCGCGGCGTATCCGCTTATCGCGAAATGCGGGTCTTCGATGCGCGTGCGGGCGGCGAACTGCATTTCGACTGCGCGGATACCGAATATAACGAGCTTGGCCATATCGTCGAAAACCGGGTCACGGTCGCCGCGTTGTGGGACGTGCTCGACAGTCTCGATAGCGTGGATTGCATCACGCCGGCCAAAGTCGCCGGCATCGAGACGGATACTGAAGGCGTGCGTCTCCGCCTCGACGATGGGCGAATCTTTGCGGCCGATCTGGTGATCGCGGCCGACGGCCACGATTCGGCCTTGCGTAAGATGGCCGGCATCGGCGTGACCGGCTGGGACTATGGCCAGCATGGCCTGGTCGCGACGGTGACCACCGAGCTGAGCCATAGAGCCACGGCCTGGCAGCGCTTTCTGGACGAAGGCCCGCTGGCTTTGCTGCCGCTCGCGAACGGCCAATGTTCGATCGTCTGGACCTTGCGTTCGGAGACGGCCAAGGTCCATCTGGCCTTGCCGGATGTGGATTTTCTGCAAGCGCTGGAGCAGGCATCCAATGGCCTGCTCGGCAAAATGCTTGCGGTCGGCCCGCGCGCGGCCTTTCCGTTGCGCTTCCAATACGCGAACTGCTATACCGCCGATCACCTCGCGCTGGTCGGCGATGCGGCCCATGTGATGCATCCTCTGGCCGGGCAGGGCGCGAATGCAGGCCTTTTGGATGCGGCCGCGATCGCCGAGATCATACTGGAAACCCGGCGCGAGCAGCGGGCGTTAGCGGGACGCGGCTTGCTGCGCCGTTACGAACGCTGGCGCAAGGGCGACAATCTGATCATGATGGGCAGCATGGATGTGCTGAATAAAACCTTCGGCATCCAGAGTCGCGAAGTGGCCGGCCTGCGTTCGGCAGGTATGAGCTGGGTCAACCGGTCCGAGTTATTGAGGAACTACTTCAACCGTTACGCGATGGGACTGCGCGACGATTTGCCGTCTCTCGCGCAGGGCAAGCCCTGCTGGTAGCGGTGATTATTTTGACTCTGAAGGTTTACCAGGTTGACTCGCTTCTGGTATATTCGGCAAATGGGAAAACGGCGGGCCGGAACACCGTAGGCTCTTAACGATAATAATGATGACCGGTATATCAATTCAATAATTTAGAGGGGGTTTCGTCATGACTGAAGGGTTGTTTATTCTGACTGTGATTTTTGCGGCTTATGTCGTTTATCAGGTAATGAACGAGAAAAAAACCAACGCGAAGCCCTCTGTCGGCGAGGCGAAGCCTGCTGCGGACACCGCGCCCGCGCCGCAGCCGCAAGCCGCGGTCAAACCGGCCGCCGCGCCGGCACCGCAACCTGCGGTTAAGCAGGCCGCTGCTTCCGCGCCTAAGCCGCAACCGCAACCTCCGGTTAAACAGCAAGCCGCCCCCAAGCCTGCCGCTCCGGCACCGAAGCCCGCTGCCGCACCAGCCCCCGAAGCTGCCGCGAAGTCCGGCCTGAAAAACCCGGAAACCGGCGAGGTGACTGCCGCCTTCACGAACTACCGTTTCGCCAAGCGCTGGATCAAGGAAGCGCTGGTCGCCGAAGGCTTGCTGGATAAAGTCTACAAGAACAACGAACTGGACGCCGACGCCGAAGCCAAGATCAAGGATGCGGTCGCCAAGCTCGAAGCGCTGCCCAAATACCGGGCCTGATTCATCGCCGGCAGTGAAGAATGGGCTGATTAAAGCCCATTCCGAGAGGCTGCTGCGTCAGTTTTCTAAAAGTCCCTACGGATTGATCTAGTCTTCGAGAGTTAGATCGCTATCCTCGCTCCATTCGCGTCTCAAGTATCCAAATCGAGCTTTTTCAGCCGATACCGGAACGAGCGGAAAGACAGTCCCAGTTGTTTGGCGGCCGCCGTTTTATTCCATTTGTTTTCTTTGAGCGCTTGCAGAATCGCTTTTCTTTCGATCGCTTCCAAATAATCCTCAAGCGAGCCCTGGTACGGGTCGTAGCCGTGTTCCTGGGCAGGATTCTGCGCCGGAATGCCGACCGGCAGATTCAGGTCGTCCTCTTCGATGCAGTTGCCGTCATACAGCGCCAGCGCTCTTTCTAGGATGTTTTCGAGTTCGCGGATATTGCCCGGAAAGCGGTAGCGCTGCAGCGCGGCGATTGCCGCGGGCGAAATGGCCGGTTTGCTCGCCTGCGCCTGCGCGGACAGTTTGATTAGGATATGATCGACCAGCGCGGGCACGTCATCTATGCGTTCGCGCAGCGGCGGCACATTCAGGTCGATCACATTGATCCGGTAAAACAGGTCTTGCCGGAAACTGCCGTTCTGCACCATGTCGGCCAGATTCCGGTGGGTCGCGCTCAAGAGGCGCACATCGACCGGGATTTCCTGTTGTTCGCCGACCGGGCGGATCTTCTTCTCCTGAATCGCCCGGAGCAGTTTGACTTGCAGCGAGGCCGGCAGATCGGCGATTTCGTCGAGAAACAGCGTGCCGCCGTCCGCGGCCTGAAACAGTCCTTTTTTGTCGCCGACCGCGCCGGTAAAGCTGCCTTTCTTATGACCGAAGAATTCGCTTTCCATCAGTTCGTGCGGAATCGCGCCGCAGTTGATCGCGACGAAGGGCTTGTCTCCGCGGGTGCTCAGCTGGTGTATCAGGCGCGCGACCAGTTCCTTGCCCGCGCCCGATTCGCCGTAAATATAGACCGGTGCCTGGCTGCGCGCGAGCTTGGTGATTTTGGAGCGGATCTCGCGCATCGCCTGCGAGTCGCCGAGCAGGGTATGGCGCGTGCGCCTGTCTTTGACCGGCGCTTGTTCGGCGAATTTGAGCGCGTTGCCGACCAGTTGCCTGAGCGTCAGCAGATCGACCGGCTTGGAGACGAAATCGAAAGCGCCTTTTTTCATCGCGGTGATCGCGGTATCCATGTTGCCGTGCGCGGTAATCACCGCGATCGGGAACGGCGTCCTGGAGGTCTGTATCAGCTCGACCAGTTCGAGGCCGTCGCCGTCGGGCAATCTCAAATCGGTCAGACACAGGTCGAAGGTGCGTTCCTGCAATAATTTTTTGGCTTGGCTGAGCGTGCCCGCGCTGCGAGTTTCGATACCCATCCGGGTTAGCGTGATTTCGAGTAATTCGATGATGTCGGGCTCGTCATCGACGATCAAGGCAAAGGGATTTTTCATGGATTAGTTGAATGATTTGTCGGCGTCGCTTAGATAAAGCCGGAAGCTGCTGCGCTGGCTTTCGGTGAAATAATAGCCCAACTTGGCCTGATTTAATTCGGCCAGTTCCTTGCAGATGAAAAGGCCGAGTCCGGTGCCCTTGTTCGAGGTGGTGAAAAAAGGTTCGAAAAGATGGCTCAGATGCTCGCGCTCGATGCCCGGCCCGTTATCGATCACTTCGATGCAGGGCGACTTTTGCGCCATGAAGCCGCGCAGGATGATCGGTCCTTGTTCAGGGCTGCCGTAGGTCAGCGCGTTTCGGCATAGGTTGTCGAGGATCTGTTTCAAATGGCCGGGGTCGATGAACGCGGTGAGCGAGCCCTGGTCGAATTGCAGATTGAAGGCCTTCGGCTCGATCATCTGTTCGAGCATAAAAGTTTCCAGATAATGCGCGAGCCAGGGTTTCAGTTGTATTTTTTCCCGGCGCGAGGCCTGGCGCCGGGAAAGCTGCAGGATGTCCTCGATGATCTGATTGACGCGGGCGGAGTTGGACTGGATGATCTGAGTCAGGCGCCTGTCCTGCGACGAAAAGTCCGGATTTTCGGAGAGCAATTGCCCGGCATGGCTGATTGCGCCAAGCGGATTGCGGATTTCATGCGCGATGCTGGCGGTCAGCCGCCCCAGTGACGCCAGTTTGCTTTGTTGTACATGCTGGTTGTACAGCGCGATGTCTTCCAGGATCAGCATATAGAAGGAACGGCCTCCGGTCGGCAACAGCATGAAGCGGATGCGGATCTCGGTTTGATTGGCCAGCGTCAGCAGCGACTGGTCCAGATCTTTATTGTGCAGCCAGTCACTGAAGTCCTCGGCCAGACGGACCGAAATATCGCACAGTTGCGCAGGTTTTTTCGGCAGATTCAGCATTTTCAATGCCGCGGTATTCGCCAACTGCACGTTTTGCTTTCTGTTGGTGATGATGATGCCGGTTTGCAGGTGCTGGATGATATAGTGGTTCAGTTCTTCCAGGTTCGCGATCGTTTGTTGATGCTGCTCCGCCAGTTTCAACAGGCTTTCGCTGCGTTTCGCGAGCACATAAGACAACAGCGCGATGGTCAAGAAGGCGGCACCGAGCATCCCGGCGTAGGTATAAGAGGTCGTTGCGAAACTGTCGGTGAGATCCGCATAAATTTCATCGGCCAATACCAACAAACTGGCGATGGCGGCAAAGAACATCGCACAGCGCCCGCCGATCGTCACGCCGCCCGAGGCAACCGAGACGGCCAGCAAGATGCCGATGCCGCTTTTGATGCCGCCCGAGGCATGCATGATCAGGGTCAGCAGGAGGATGTCGGAAAACAGCAGGAATTGCGCCTGGAAACTGTAGGAGGCCAAGCGGAAGCGGAGCAGGAATCCCGAGGCCAGAGTCAGCAACAGATAGACTTCACTGCAGTAGTGGAACAATTGGTCGTTCAGTGAGCCGAGCAGCGAAGGTGTGACGCGGCCGTAATACATCGAGATGAAGAGACAGGCGAGGACAAGGCGGTAAACGAAATAGACCTTCAAGAGCAGCCAGGCCTGTGCTTCGGGAATGCCGTAGCCTTTCGAAAACGGACAGGGATGGATGATGCTTTGATTATTTTCCGGCATGTCGACTAATCTTGATGCTGTTTACCCGGTAATTTATTAGAATATTCGCCAGCCACTAAGCATAGCATTGCTGCGGGCAATCTTGCGAAAAATACCCAACCGTAACCCCGCTTCATCGGAGCATCAATGAATATTCACGAATATCAGGCTAAACAGCTGTTTCGCAGCTACGGCATCCCGGCACCCGACGGCAAGCCGGCGGCGTCTCCGCAAGAAGCCGAGCGCGCGGCCAGGGAGCTCGGCGGCGAGGGCTGGGTCGTCAAGGCTCAGGTGCATGCGGGCGGACGCGGCAAGGCGGGCGGCGTCAAACTGACAAAAACGATCGAGGAGGTCGCAGGCCTGAGCCGCGCGCTGCTCGGAAAGCGCCTGGTGACGCAGCAGACCGACAGCCTCGGCTTGCCGGTGCACAAATTGCTGATCGAAAAAAACTACCCGATCAAACGCGAGCTGTATCTGAGCCTGCTCGTTGACCGGGGCAGCGAACGGATGGTGTTTATCGCCTCCGCGGCGGGCGGCATGGACATCGAAACGGTCGCGCACGAAGCCCCCGAGAAGATCATCTCTATCCTGATCCATCCGGCCGCCGGCCTGCAAGCCAATCAATGCCGGCAAATCGCCTATGCGTTGGGCTTGAAGGGGCAGCAAATCAAGGCGCTGACCGTTATCATGCAGGGCATGTACAACCTGTTTCTGGACAAGGATGCCAGCCAGATCGAAATCAATCCGTTGATCGAAACCGAAGACGGCGAACTGCTCGCGCTGGATGCGAAGATCAACTTCGACGACAACGCGGTCGCCGCGCATCCGGACATCTTGGCGCTCCGGGACGCCGAGCAGGAGGACGCGAAGGAAAACAAGGCCCAGCAATACGGGCTGAACTATATCACCCTCGACGGCACGATCGGCTGCATGGTCAACGGCGCCGGCCTCGCGATGGCGACGATGGATCTGGTCAAGCTGAAGGGCGGGACGCCGGCCAATTTTCTTGACGTCGGCGGCGGCACCAATGTCGAAAAGGTCTGCGAGGCGTTCAAGCTGATTCTTTCCGACCGCAACGTGAAGGCGGTGCTGGTCAATATCTTCGGCGGCATCGTGCAGTGCGACATCATCGCGAGCGGCATCCTGGCCGCGATCAAGCAGGTGCATGTCGCGGTGCCGGTCGTGGTGCGACTCGAAGGCACCAATGCCGAACAGGGCCGCGCATTGTTGAACAATACCGGACTCAATTTATATGCCGCCGACGATTTGACGCACGCGGCGGAACAGGTCGTAGCGCTGGCGGAGGCCGCAGCATGAGCATCTTGATCGACAAAAATACCAAAGTGATTTGCCAGGGTTTTACCGGTAAACAGGGCACTTTCCATTCGCAGCAGGCGCTCGAATACGGCACTCAGCTGGTCGGCGGCGTGACGCCGGAGCGCGGCGGCGATGAGCATCTGGGTCTGCCGGTGTTCAATACGGTACACGAGGCCGTCAACGCGACCGGCGCCGATGCGAGCGTGATCTATGTGCCGCCGTTCTACGCGGCCGACGCGATTCTCGAAGCGGTCGATGCCGGCATCAAACTGATCGTCTGCATCACCGAGGGCATCCCGACCCTGCACATGCTGCGCGTGAAGGCCGCGATGGCCGGCACCGGCGCGCTGCTGGTCGGCCCGAACTGCCCCGGCGTGATCACGCCGGGGCAATGCAAGATCGGCATCATGCCCGGTAAGATTCATATGCCGGGCTCGATCGGCATCGTCTCGCGCTCCGGCACGCTGACCTATGAATCGGTGCACCAGACGACGCATCAGGGCCTCGGCCAAAGCACCTGCGTCGGCATCGGCGGCGATCCGATCCACGGCATGAACTTCGTCGACGTGTTGAGCCGTTTCCAGGAGGACGAGCAGACCCAAGGCATCGTGATGGTCGGTGAAATCGGCGGCGGCGAGGAAGAAGATGCGGCCGACTATATCAAGGCGCACGTGACCAAACCGGTGGTCGCCTACATCGCCGGCCAAACCGCGCCTCCCGGCAAACGCATGGGCCATGCCGGCGCGATCGTGACCGGCGGCAAGGGCACCGCGGAAGGCAAGATTGCGGCGTTGAAAGCGGCGGGTGTCGAGGTGGTCAGTTCGCCGACCGACATCGGCGCGGCGATCAAGGCCTGTTTGTCCAGTCAGTGATCGGATTGCCTTTTTTAACGATACTGCTTTTGCTGCATGCAGCCGTCATTGCGCCATACCGGCGTGATGACGACTGTTGTCGTCCTACTTGAATAACCTCCGCATGACTCTGAAGATAGCCCTCGCCCAAACCAATTTCCTGGTCGGCGACATCGCCGCCAACGTGCAAAACATCATCCAGAACGCCCGGCAGGCGCAGCAACTCGGCGCGGATCTGGTCGTGTTTCCCGAGTTGACCGTGACCGGTTATCCGGCCGAGGATTTGCTGCTGCGGCAAGATTTCATCATCGCGGCGAATGATGCGCTTGATCAATTGGCAACGCTGTTGCCCGAGGCCATTGCGGTGGTGATCGGTTTCCCGGAACGGGACGGCGGCAGGCTTTACAACAGCGCGGCCGTGCTCCACCAGGGCAAGGTGTTGGCCGTTTACCGGAAGCGCGCGCTGCCGAATTACGGCGTCTTCGACGAGCAGCGTTATTTTACCGCCGGCGATAAGCCCTGCGTGTTCCCGTTCAAAAGCGCGATGATCGGCCTGACCATTTGCGAGGATGTCTGGCATCCCGGCATCATCGATGCGAACAAGCGCGAAGGCGCCAATTTGCTGTTGACCCTGAATGCCTCGCCGTTCAACGCGGGCAAGAGCCAGCAGCGCGAGGCGGTGATCTGCACTCAAGTCAAGGCCGCCGAAATTCCGCTGGTGTATGTGAATCAGATCGGCGGTCAGGATGAGTTGATCTTCGACGGCGCGTCCTTCGTGGTCGATGCGCGCGGCGAGGTCGTGTTCCGGGCCGAAGAGTTCAAGGAGCAGATCGGCGTGGTCGAGTTTGCGGACCTGAAGCCGATCAAATCGTTTTGCGCGCCGCTCTACACGCCGGTCGCGAGCGAATATCAGGCGCTGGTGCTCGGGATTCGCGATTATGTGCGCAAGAACGGTTTCAAGGGCGCGCTGCTCGGCCTGTCCGGCGGCATCGACTCGGCGCTGGTGCTGGCGCTCGCGGTCGATGCGCTCGGCGCGGACAAGGTAGAGGCGGTGCTGATGCCGTCGCGTTATACGCAGGCGATGAGCATCGAGGATGCGGTCTGGGAGGCCGATGCGCTTGGCGTCAAACACCATACCATTCCGATCGATACGGCGGTCGCCGCATTCAGCGGCCTCTTGGCGGACATTTTCGCCGGCACGAAGCAGGACACGACCGAGGAAAACATCCAGGCGCGCTGCCGCGGCGTGATTCTGATGGCGATTTCGAACAAGCAGGGCAAGCTGCTCCTGACGACCGGCAACAAGAGCGAGATGAGCGTCGGTTATGCGACCCTGTACGGCGACATGGCCGGCGGCTTCGCGCCGATCAAGGACGTGCCGAAGCTCTTGGTTTACCGCTTGACGCGCTACCGGAACGGGCTGTCATTCGTGATTCCGGAACGGGTCCTGACCCGGCCGCCTTCGGCCGAACTGGCGCCCGATCAGGTCGATCAGGATTCCTTGCCGCCCTATGAGGTGCTCGATCCGATTCTCGAACGCTATGTCGAACTGGATCAATCGGCCGAAGAAATCATCGCGGCAGGATACCGGCGCGAGGATGTCGCGAGGGCGATCGGCCTGGTCGACCGGAATGAATATAAGCGCCGCCAGTCGCCGCCCTGCATCAGGATCACCGAGCGGGCATTCGGCCGCGACCGGCGTTATCCGATTACCTCCGGCTATCGGGGAATGAAGGGGTAGGGGGAGGCGCAAGCCAAAATAGGCCGAATTCTAATGCGCTAAACCCTATCATGATGACATGCAAATAGACCCAGCCGCCAAAGAGCACAATAGCCGGCAAGCCGTACTCGATATCTTGCTGAAGCACAAGCTGATCGCAGATTTGGTGCATAAGCAGGACATGCCTCACCATGAGCTGGTGGAAACGCTGGTCCGTAAAGAGAACATGGCGCAGTTGCGGCAGATACTCGATCATATGGCTACGGAGGAAATTGCCGATATTCTGGAAGCCTTGCCGCCGGAAGATCAGCGGCTGATCTGGGAGCAACTGGATGATGAACACAAGCAAGCCATTCTGCTGGATGCCCCGGCTTCTGTTCTGCCACTCCTCGGAAAACAGGATTACAAGACTGAAAAACCGAGGATCAAGGCTTTCGATTTACAAGACGGCCGCCTGCACGAGATTTCGATCAAGACACCCCAAGACTTGCTTCAGACTAAACCGATTTGGATCGATTTGGTGGCGCCGACGTTTGAGGACCGGCTCTGGATTGGCGATATTTTTGGGATAGAATTTCCCGATCCGGATAAATTGAGCGATCTGGAATCCAGCGCCCGCTTCTATGTCGAAGAAAACGGTGAAATTCACCTGCATTCGGATTTCCTGCTGGACAAGGATGACGTGTCGCACAACGTGGTCGTGGCTTTCATCCTGTACCGGGATATTTTGTTCTCGATTCGCAAGAAGGAACTGCCGGTCTTCCGGCTCCAGCGTATGCGCGCGCTGAGCCAGCCCAACTATGTTTCGGACTCCAGGGAGATGCTGCTCGATCTCTACGCCGTCAATGCCGAGTATTCGGCCGGCGCCCTGGAAGATGTCTATCTGGCGCTGGAAGTTGTCGGCAATCAGGTGCTGAGCAAACAAATGAGCGATGAGGAGGCCGCCAAAATCTTGAATGACATCGCCAATGAAGAGGATCTGAACGGGCGGATTCGCAGGAACGTGATGGATACGCGGCGTGCGGTTTCGTTCCTGATGCGCAGCAAGTTGCTCGCCAAAGACCAACTGGAGTACTCCCAGCAGATTCTGCGCGACATCGAATCGCTGGACGGCCACACGGCTTTTCTTTTCGACAAGATCAACTTCCTGATGGATGCGGCCGTCGGCTTCATCAACATCAACCAGAACAAGGTCATCAAGCGCTTGACCGTCGTCAGTGTGATTTTTATGCCGCTGAATATCTTGGCCAGCATCGGCGGCATGTCGGAATTCACGATGATGACGCAAGGGATTCCCTGGCCACTCTCTTACAGTATTTTTACCCTTGGCCTGGTCGTGGTCGGCTGGCTGACTTTCGTCATTTTGCGCTTACTTGAAAAGCGCAGGAACGGTAAATCAGGAAAGCGTTAGGGCTCCCTCTGTCAGAATAGTTGTCATCCTATTACAATTGGATTCTAAAAGAGGCTGAGAGGGAGCGAAACGGATGATTGGGATTATGATTGAGGGGTTTCGGCTAGCGCCTCTACCCATCCTACTCGCTGCACTAATCGCGAATGCAGCGGCAACCATAGGCGGGCTCCAATTCCCGGATACTGCAAATTATCGCCTGCTGGATACTGAAAACGACGGTATCTATGAGGCCCTTGCTGTCGATGTCGATGTTGAGGTTACCCAAGGGGCAGGGCAATCGCGCTATCTCGCTTTTGACAGGTAAAGGAGCATACAATTAACGATTTGCAGAGAGAACAAGGATGTTGCCCAATCCGATGCCGTATTTTCAAGACCTCAAAGACCCACGCCGGGAAACGAAAAACAAGCTGCACAAGCTGAGCGATATTTTAATGATTGTCTTATGTGCCGTGCTGAGCGGCATAGAAGACTGGGTAGGCATGGAAGAGTTTGCCGAGGAGAAAGAGGCCTGGCTGCGCGGATTTCTGGAGTTGCCAAACGGTATCCCATCCCACGACACCTTAAGCGACGTATTGGGCAGGATCGATCCTGATATGTATTGACCTGTCAATATCTCTAAAAACAATTTTTTAAACGCATCATCCAGTGTGTGGGTAGCAGAACGGGCGGTTTGCCGACGGTTGATCAGTCTGATATGCGCGGGTTGGTTACCGCATGACAACCGATTCGTCGGGGAGCGGCCTCGCTCTAAGTTCGAGGGTCATCCCGTTACCGGGCGCCTCCTAGGATTACCGAGGATTCTCCCACCGTTGCCCCTTCTGCTACCGACACACTGCATCATTGCGAGTACTCCGCGCTGGCCGTTGCCGGCGATACCGTTTGCCCAATCGCCCAGATAAACCCTGCCAGCTCACGGGCGATGGCGGTACAGGCCTGCACCTTCAACTTACCCCTCGCCTCCAACAGTCGGTAACGTCCACACAAGCGGGTTTGCGCTTTCCAGGCGATGTCTTGCACCGCGTCCAAGGCTTTTTCGGCCCGGCGCTGCAAGACCGCCGTCTTGCGGGCCGGGAAGCGATAACACCTACCTGGTGCAATGCAAGCACTGGAAAGCCTACAAAGTCGGCGTCAATGTTGTGCGCGAACTTCTGGGCGTGATGGCCACGCGGGGCGCGGCCGGCGGCTATCTCGTCACCTCCGGCGTCTTCACGGACGAAGCGCGGCGCTTCACGGAGGCTAGCAATATCGCCTTGATCGATGGGCAAAAATTAGCCAATTTGATGAACGAAACCCGCGCGGCGCAGCCAACGCTGCTGATGAACCGCCCGACGACGGTCCCACAGCCGCAGACTTCATCCTCATGCCCCAAATGCGGATCCATGATGGTGCTCCGCCATGCCACGAAAGGAGCGCATGCCGGCAGCGCCTTCTGGGGCTGTACGCGTTTTCCCGGTTGCCGGGGTATTCTCCCTCGCTCTTAAAAAAACTCTTCGCGCAAACGAACGCCCGCAAAGGACCTGGACCGTCAAGGGCAGCGGCCTTGTACAGGATTGAAAATTAAGGCTTTTGATGGCCACGCGGGTGGGGCGGTGGTGTATCGCCGAACAGCTCACGATGTATCTGGGAAGCACGACGAAGCGCTTCGGATGGCTCTGGCGGGTTGAGAAGCGTTTCGACGAAGAAGCGTTGAGATCCTCCGCCGAAAGCGCAATGGTCTCGGTCTTTTTAAGGGCCGACTGCATCTTCTCCTCCACATAAGGCGCCACATTTTCATAGGCGACGTTCGCTTCTTGCGCGAGACTGCTGATCAGCGCTGTCTTTTGCTGCGTGACCGCCTGCAGACCGGCCAAGGTTCTTTGCAGATACATAAAATGATGCGCCACGTCCTGATAGCCGACCTGGGAGGCTTCTTCAAACGCCAGTTCATCCAGATGGGCTTGCAGCACATCCAAGGCTTTTCGGAGTTCATCCAAAGCCATTGTCACACCGACGACTTCCATCATAACCGCATCATCCAGCGCTTCGATGGCGGCCGCTTTGGCGTTAACAAGCGAAAGTATTTTTTGCGGGTCGTTTGGATCTATTATTTGAGATAAGTGCTTTCGTCGGCTAAAGTCCCATGGCTCTGCGGATGTCCTTAATCAAAAGGAACAGGTGATACGGGTCTGTTGCAGAAGGGAAGAAATTAAAATGCTCGTAAAAACTTTTAGCCTCGTCGTTCTTTGCATGAACCAATAAGGCCCGAATGCCGACAATATCGGCTGCCTGCGCGGTGCGCTGCATAGCGTCTCGCAAAAGGCCGGCGCCGACCCCTTTGCCTTGCCAGGCAAGATCTACCGCGAAACGTCCTAATAACATCGTCGGAACGGGCTGACGGGAGAGCCCTTTGGTCAATCGCTCGGGGGCATCTTCATAGACGACGCTGCCGGCGAGGAGCGTGTAGTAGCCGATGATGACATTATCCGCTATGCCAACGTAAGTCTGCGCCCCGTCCGCGCGTTGACTCATCAGCGCATAACGCTGCAAATACAGGTTGAGATGTTCTTGCCCGCAATCGAAAGCCTCAACGTTATGGGTGCGTTGCAGCTTTTCGATGCGCGGATTAGTTTTCCGCGGCAGGGGCATCGAAGAAACCGGGCTCCCTCATCAAGCGTTCAAGCCGCGGCAGGGCACGCGGCGGGGCGTCGAGCGCCGCCTGAAAAGCTTCCCATTGTTCGGCATTCAGCCCAAAATGCCGGCGATCCGCCAAAACTTCATTGGCCGCGCTGAGCGCATTTTCCAGAATGAACTCGCTGACCGATTTATGCTTGAGCAAAGCGGCTGCTTGCAGTGCTTCTTTGACTTTCGGATCAATCCGGAGATCAATCCGGTTGCTGCGCTTGTTCGTTTTCATATCGGTTACCTCCTCTTTGCTAATCTAGCACAAGCGTACACACATTACCAGTACATCATCAGCATCTCAAAAACACGATTTTTAGAACAATCTGCGCTCTCTCAAAAACAAGAATCTTTGGATAATCATCTGCCTCCACAAAATTGCATGCGGTGAAGCTACTCAACGTGGCACGATCGACGCTTTACTTAAGTTTGCAGGAGTGATGCGGATTGGATCAATCATCAAACATCAAACAAAGAAAAAGCCTTGGCAAATTGCGCAAGAGGCACAAACAGGGTGCGCTCTTGCGCATTCAAATCCAAAAAGCCGTGATGACGATAGAAAGCGATAGCGGCGTCATCTTTAGCGTCCACGCCTACGGCGTAGGCGGCAATATCGGCGCGTATAGAACGATAAATGGCATTGATAACCAAGGTGCTTCCCAGCCCTTGCCCCTGAAACTTTATATCGATCGCAAGCCTTCCGATCCTGACCGCCGGTACAGAAGGATAGCGGGGTAAATTCTTTTTGAAACGATCCGGTAATTGCGTGACGGAAATTTGCGCGGCGGACAGCGTATAAAAGCCAGCTACTTGATTGGAAGCATTGCAAACCGCGACATAGCAAGCGGTTATCCGGCGGCGAATATCCTGAGAAACTTGCCGTTCAAAATAATGATCGAGCGGAGCGCTCCCGCATGAAAAACCGGAGCGGTCATGCTGACCGAGAGGCTCGATCGTGAATGGATGTTCACTCAAAAGAACCTACCAGTTTCTTATGGACATCCATCGCTCGTTCCATTGCCGGCGCTAAAGGTGCGGGATTTATCAGCGCTTCGGCGAAACGGATTTGATCTTCCTGAGATAAATTAATTACCTCGGTTTTTTCAATGGTTTGTATCGCGGCATCGCGGGCTGCCGATACGACAAAATCGGATAATGTTCGCCCCTGAAGTTCAGCGGCTCGCTTTATCAGGGCATGAATATCGGGCGTAATTCGTGCCTCCAGTCGAGCATTTTTGTTTGCGGTATCGTTTCTCATAAGAATAACCTCTCCTTATATGTTGCGGCAAATTGCCGTACATTGTCAAGAGTCTTAAAAGGGAGGATTTTTCGGACAGCTTGCAGACTCCATAAAACGAAGGAACCCTTACGGTTACCCTTGCTGACACTGGGCTCTTCTGAAAGCCGACGTTCCGGAATGACTGTTTACATGCACCACGAATCGCTGCTGCCGACCCACAGGAGACAGTCGCTCTTCTACAAAACCGACATTGAACGTGAAACTTCAGCGAAAGGGAAAAAACATAGCTTTTTGACAAGCCGCTGCAAGTACTTGTCGGGTGCCATCACAGCATCAACCTTGCATACTTAATCTATGCATAACCTGATGCCAGCCATCCTGAGCGCTTGCTCCCGCCTCTTCGAATACCGCTTGTAGCTGCCTCATCTGTGTACCAGTTAGCTGAGCCTCCAATTTTTCCCCAGTCGAGGTCAATAACAATTGCCGCACACGCCGGTCATGCTCGGCGGTGCTCATCTCTATCAGTTTCATTTCGATCAACTGACGCAAGGGCGCATTCAGCGCCTGCTTACTAATATTTAGCATGGTCAGCAGGGCATTGACCGAAATCTGCGGATTTCGACCGACGAAATAGAGAATGCGGTGGTGAACCCGACCTAGGCCGCGCTGATCGAGAATGCGGTCGGGCTGTACGGTGAACGCACGGTAGCCGAAGTAAAACTGCTCGATGGCTAGGCGCAATGAGGTTTCGTCCGGCTTAGACGAGAGCGTGTCAGCAGCCGTAGCATTATCATTGGGTGGGGTCTCGATAGAGGATATTTGGTCAACCATATTGACATTATATGCGTGTAGCTATTAGTATGTCTATAGGTCAACTTTGTTGACGTTTATAAAAAGGTCGCCATGAATTCTACGTTACCGCACAACAGCACTCATTTTTCTTCTCGTACCCACGATCTGCATCCGTCACCGATCCGGGAAATCCTGTCCGTCGTCAATCGTCCGGGTATGATCTCCTTTGCAGGTGGCCTACCGGCGGTCGATAGTTTCCCTCAATTCAGCCTGGACGCCATGCCGCAGCACATCCTGCAATACGGCCCCAGTGAAGGCGAATGGGAACTCCGGCAGCGGATTGCCGAAGAACTGCACGGACGAGGGTTGACGTGCACAGCTGAGCAGGTGTTGATTCTTTCCGGTTCGCAGCAAGGCATCGATCTTGTCGCCAAACTGTTCATCGATCCCGGCACTGCAGTAGCGGTGGAGTCGCCAACCTATCTGGCGGCTTTGCAGGTGTTCCGCTATTTCGGTGCCCGCTTCGTTGCTTACGATGCGGAGGCGCTAGATGTGCAAGCATTGCTGCGCGAAAAGCCATCTTTTGCCTATGCCATTCCCACTTTTCAGAATCCAAGCGGTCGTTGTCTTGATGCAAGTCAACGCAATGCCCTAGCTGACGCATGCGATACCGCTCGTCTTCCTTTGTTTGAGGACGACCCTTACTGCGACTTGGTGTATGACCAATGCGAACGAACTCCGGTGTGTGCCCTGCTTCAGCAGGCACCGTGGATTTACCAAGGATCGTTTTCGAAGAGTCTGGCACCAGGATTGCGCCTCGGCTACCTTGTTGCATCTCCGGATTTGTTGCCTTTCCTGACACGCCTCAAGCAGTCGGCAGATTTGCACAGTAACCGCGTCAGCCAGTGGCTGGTATTACAACAATTGAACGATTCGGAATACAGCAAGCGTTTGGAGGAACTCGCCGAAAACTATCGGCAACGTCGAAATTCTTTCGAAGGAGCGCTATGTCGCCATTTTGGCGACATAGCCAGTTGGCTGACTCCACCCGGCGGTCTGTTCTTCTGGATTACTCTCAATCGGTGCATTGACACTCGTCTACTCTTGCCCAAGGCTATTGAAGCAGGTGTAGCCTTCATGCCCGGCGAACCATTCTTGCCTATGCAAGTGACTAGCTGCGGGCAACTGCGCCTCAACTTCAGTCACGCAAGCGAGGAGCAGGCTGATTCAGGTTTAAGAAAGCTGGCAGCGTTGGTGTGCAGTTTCGCTTGAATAGTCTGGCGGTAAGCCTGGAAGAGGCTTTGTCCGCTTTGGAGGCCACCACTGAATGACCGCAGTTGGCCGAACTGAGACCGTCAGTGTCACGTTCAATCCAAACCGAAGTTTGATTCTGTCAGATCAGGTGCGCGCCGGCTGTCATAACAAAAACACACTCGCCAGTCCCAGGAAGATAAAAAATCCCATCGCATCGGTAATCGAGGTCAGCATCACGGTCGCGCCGGCGGCGGGGTCCTTGTCGAACTTATGCCGAAGCAGCGGAATCGCAAGGCCTGCCACGACCGCGACCAAGAGATTCAAAAACATCGCGAGCGCCATCACGCCGGCCAGCGCCTTGTCCCGGTACAGGAAATAGGCGACCGAACCGACAACCAGGCCGATAAAGGTGCCGTTCAACAGGGCGAGGGACAGCTCTTTTCTGATCAGCCGCCTGACGTTGAGCGGGGTGATCTGGCCCAGGGCCAGCGAGCGGATGATCAGGATGCTGGTCTGATTGCCGGTATTGCCGCCGGTCGCAGCGATGATCGGCATCAGCGAGGCCAGGGCGACCAGTTGCAGGATCGTATCTTCGAACAGGCCGATGATGCGGGTCGAGAGGAAGGCGGTCGTGACATTGATCAGCAGCCATGACCAGCGGTTCCGGGCGCTCTTCCAGACGCTGGAGAACAGGTCTTCTTCCTCGGAGACGCCGGCCTGGATCAGCCGGTCTTCGTCGTTTTCCTCGCGGATAAAGTCGAGGATGCTGTCCACGCATAGCCGCCCTTGCAGCCGGCCTTTGCTGTCGACGACCGGCGCCGAAATCAGATCGTAGCGTTCGAAAGCGCGCGAGGCTTCGGAGGCGTCCTGGTCGACCTGAAACTGTACGAAATCGGTCACCATCGCGTCTGCGACGAGTAGAATCGGTGAATGCGTCAACAGGCGCGACAGCGGCAGGATGCCTTTCACGACATCCTGTTGGTCGACCACGAACAGTTTATCGGTATGGCCGGGCAGTTTGCCGAGTTTACGGATATAGTCCGCGATCGCTTTCAGCGTCAGGTCTTCGCGGATCGTGATCATGCCGAAATCCATGAACGCGCCGACCTGGTCGTCCTCATAAGCCAATACCGCATTGACATGCTGGCGCTCCTCGCTGTTCAACGAACGCAGGATTTTCAACATCGCGTTTTTCGGCAGGTCGTCGGCCAGTTCGGCGATCTCGTCGGCATCCAGATTTTCGGCGACGGTCGCCAAATCCTCCGACTCCATGCTCGAAATCAGCGTTTGCCGAACCGCGTCGGACACTTCGACCAGCACCTGGCCGTGATCACTGGCCTCGATCGCATTCCAGGCAATCTTGCGCTGATCGAGCGGCAAGGATTCGAGAATATAGGCAATATCGGCCGGGTGCAGCGCGGCCAGCTTTTCGTGCAGACGGCTTTCCTGCTGTTTGCGCAGTACGGTTTCGAGAAGCTCGTAGTTAGCGCCTGGGCTTCTTTCCAGCAGCGATTTTTCCAGCTGCTGCTTTTCGAGCAGTGAGATCACTTCCTGGAGCTGTTGTTGTAAAAACTGTGCTGGGCTGAGTTGGTTCGAAGAGTCCATAATGTCACAGAGTCAAAATGCAGCGGGGTTTGACCGGGCAGTCGAGCCAAATGCTTGAATGGCGATGCGCTGGCCGAGAATCGAGCAGGCCATTATAAGCGATAAAAATGGCATTGGAATGAAATATGCTTATTAAAGAAGTAACCAACCCTTTTATTGAAGCCGAAACGTTAAACTTGTCGTGAAAACTATTGATTTTAAGATAATTCGACTTATAGTTACGCTTCCATAAAACACATTCAGGAGTTTTGCATGCAGCACTTTCGTCTTTCCATCATCGTGACCGTCGTGAGTCTCGCGATCGCGCTCTACTGGGGCGGCCTGACCGGTGCCTTTATCGCATTGATTCTGGGCGTCCTGGAAGTCAGCCTGTCGTTCGACAACGCGGTCGTCAACGCCTCGGTGTTGAAACGCATGGATGAACGCTGGCAATATTACTTTCTGACCTGGGGCATCCTGATCGCGGTTTTCGGCATGCGGCTGTTGTTTCCGGTCCTGATCGTCTCGTTCGCGACCGGCATCGGTTTGTTTGGCGTCGCCGACATGGCGCTGCACGACCCGACGACTTATGCGCAACATCTGACCGAGTCGCATGTGCAGATCGCGGCCTTCGGCGGCATGTTCTTGCTGATGGTCTTTTTCGGTTTCATTTTTGATGACGCTAAAGAACTGCATTGGCTCGGAGCCATCGAAGAAAAGTTGGCCGGCTGGGGTAAGCTCGAGTCGATCGAGTTGATCGTGGCGTTGTGCTTGCTGTTGTTCATTCAGCACTGGCTACCGGCCGAAATCCGACTCGAAGTGATGGTCGCGGGCGTATCCGGCGTGATCTTGTTCGTGATGGTCGATAGCGCCGCGGCATTGTTTGAAGACGAGGACGATGGTGAGCAGGTTGCGGGGGCGTTGAAAAAATCCGGCATGATGAGCTTCCTGTACCTGGAAGTGCTCGACGCCTCGTTCTCCTTCGACGGCGTAATCGGCGCATTTGCGATTACCCAGGACGTGATCATCATTATGCTCGGCCTCGCGATCGGCGCGATGTTCGTGCGAAGCCTGACCGTCTATCTGGTGCGCCAGGGCACGCTGGACGAATATGTGTTTCTGGAGCACGGCGCGCACTATGCGATCGGCGTCCTGGCCGGCATCATGCTGATGAGCATAACCACGCACATATCCGAAGTGATCACCGGCCTGACCGGCGCGATCTTGATTGCGCTCTCGGTCTATTCCTCGGTCCAATACAATAAGGCGCGGGCCTAACCAAGCAGGGTACGCTGAGCGTCCGGCTATGCTACCGAGCGACCTTTTCCGCCAGGCCCTGCTCGCGATCAAATCCCAGCCGCTCAGGGCCGGCTTGATCATTCTGGCGATGAGCATCGGGGTCGCGTCGGTTTCGATCCTGGTCGCGCTGGGCGAGAGCGCGCGCCTTTATATCGTGCACGAGTTCGAGTCGCTCGGCACGCATCTGGTCATCGTGCTGCCGGGACGCAATGAAACGACCGGCGGCCAGCCGCCTATCTTCGGCGAAACGCCGCGCGATATGACGCTGGGCGATGCCGAGGCGCTGGCGGTCAGTCCGCATATCGCCGCGATCGCGCCGCTGATGATCGGCTCCGCACCGGTTTCTGTGCATGGACTCGAACGGGAAACCAATATTTTCGGCTCGACCCAGGCGTTGCTGCGGGTCCGCCACCTCTCGATGGCGCAGGGTAGTTTCCTGCCCAAAATGGACTCCGATCAGGCGTTGTCGGTCTGCGTGATCGGCCAGACGATCCGCAAGGAATTGTTCGCGAATCAGCAGGCGGTCGGCCAATGGCTCAGGGTCAATGACCGGCGTTTCCGGGTGATCGGCGTGTTGGCCTCCGAGGGCGAGTCGATCGGCGTCGATTTCGACGAAATGGTGATCATTCCGGTCGCTTCCGCGCAGGCCTTGTTCGATACCGAGTCGCTGTTCAGGATTCTGGCCGAAACCAAATCCGAGCAGGCGATGCACAAGGCCGTCGATGAGGTCAGAGCCATCATCAAGGCGCGGCATGAAGGCGAGGACGACGTCACGATCATCACCCAGGACAGCGTGGTCAATACCTTCGACAAGATATTGACCGCGCTGACCCTGACCGTCGCCAGCATCGCCGCGATCAGCCTGGCGGTCGCCGGCGTCCTGGTGATGAACGTGATGCTGGTCAGCGTGACCCAGCGCACCGCCGAAATCGGCCTGCTGAAAGCCCTGGGCGCGACCCGCGGCCAACTGCATGCGCTGTTTCTGACCGAAGCCGCGCTGCTGTCGCTGGCCGGCGCCACGGTCGGCGCCCTGCTCGGGCAACTCGCCCTGGCCGGCCTGCAGGTGATTTATCCGGCATTTCCTTTCGAACTGCCGCCCTGGGCATTGCTCGCCGCGCTCGGCATCGCGCTGCTGAACGGCCTGACCTTCGGCTTCCTGCCGGCCCGCAAGGCCGCCAAGCTGAATCCGATCGCCGCATTGGGCAAGCGCTGACCATGCAGATCCTGGATTTATTGCATTTCTCCTATCGCTCGATCATCAGCCATAAACTGCGCTCGTCATTGACCGCCCTGGGGCTCGTGATCGGCATCGCCGCGGTGGTGATCCTGACCTCGATCGGGCGCGGCATCCATACCTTCGTGCTGGCCGAATTCACCCAGTTCGGCACGCATCTGTTGTCGGTCAATCCGGGCAAGAAAACCACCTTCGGCCTCTCCGGCGCGACGATCAGCACGGTGCGGCCCTTGACTATCGACGATGCGGCCGCGCTGGGCAGGCTGCCGCCGGTGCTCGCGGTCGTGCCGGTCGTGCAGGGCAACGTGCGCGTCGAGGCCGGCGTCAAACAACGGCGCACCAATGTGCTGGGGGTGGGCAGCGCGGTGCCGGAGGTCTGGCGCGTCAAAACGGCGGTCGGCCGCTTCCTGCCCGCCGAGGAAGGCAATCCGCGCGCGTTCGCCGTACTGGGGCACAAGATGGCGGCGGAATTGTTCGGCACGGCAAACCCTTTGGGCCAGCGCATTAGGATCGGCACCGATCGCTACCTCGTGATCGGCGTGATGGAACAAAAAGGCCAGATGGTCGGTTTCGACATGGACGACACACTGTATATTCCGGCCGCGAAGGCACTGGAAATGTTCGACCGCGAAAGCCTGGTCGAAATCAACGTGCTGTATAAACCCTCGGTGTCGGCCGCCTCCGTGCAAAACGCGGTCAAGCGGCTGCTGATCGCCCGGCACGGATTCGAGGATTTCACGATCATCACCCAGAACCAGATGCTCGAAACGATGGACTCGGTCTTGAATATCCTGACCTTGGGCGTCGCCGCGCTGGGCGGCATCTCCTTGCTGGTCGGCTCGGTCGGCATCTTGACCATCATGACGATCGCGGTATCCGAACGGATCTCCGAGATCGGCCTGTTGCGCGCGGTCGGCGCGGAACGCCGGGTCATTTTCCGCCTGTTTCTCGGCGAGGCGCTCGCGTTGAGCATGGCCGGCGGCCTGGCCGGCGTCCTGATCGGCATCCTGGCGATTCAGGCGATTCAGGCGATAAGCTATGCGCTGCCCGAACTGCCAGTCGAACTGGCCTGGAGCTACATCCTCTCCGCCTTTGCTGTGTCGGTATTGATCGGCATCGCCGCGGGCGTCGCCCCGGCGATCAAGGCGGCGCGTCTCGAGCCGCTGGAAGCCTTGCGGACCGAATAAGAAGACGCATGTAAAGGCGGGATTGCTTTAAATATCAATCTATTGATATTTTGGAGCCCCGAAAAAACGGCAGTTCGGGTATACTGTGACGATTTTAATTTTGGCGTTACACACATGAGACCGAGCGGAAGACAACCCGATCAACTGAGAGAAATCAAATTCACCTGCGGCTTTACCAAACATGCGGAAGGCTCCGTGCTGGTCGAGTTCGGCGATACCCGCGTGCTCTGCACCGCCAGCGTCGACAGCCAGGTCCCGCGTTTTCTCAAGGGCAAGGGCGAAGGCTGGATCACCGCCGAATACGGCATGCTGCCGCGCTCCACGCACAGCCGGATGGGACGCGAAGCCAGCTCCGGCAAACAGGGCGGACGCACGATGGAGATTCAGCGCCTGATCGGCCGCTCGCTGCGCGCCGCGGTCGATTTGAAGGCGCTCGGCGAAAACACGATCACGATCGACTGCGACGTGTTGCAGGCCGACGGCGGCACCCGTACCGCCGCGATCACCGGCGGCTTCGTCGCCTTGTCGCTGGCGGTCAAAAAGATGCTCAAAAAGAAGCAGATCAAGACCAATCCCTTGCACGGCCAGGTCGCCTCGGTTTCGGTCGGCATTTACAACGGCGTGCCGGTGCTGGATCTGGACTATAACGAAGACAGCAATGCCGAAACCGACATGAATGTGGTGATGAACGATGCGGCCGCGTTTATCGAAGTCCAAGGCACCGCCGAAGGGCATGCGTTCAGAAAGGACGAGTTAGATGCGATGCTCGATCTGGCAGGACTCGGCATCAAGCAATTGATCGAAAAGCAGCGGGAAGCGCTGGAAAAATGCTGAAGATCACAACACACCAAAAAATCGTGCTGGCCAGCGGCAATCCGGGAAAAATCCGGGAAATTCAGGCGCTGCTGGCCGAGCACCCGATCGTGCCGCAATCCGATTTCGCTATCGGCGATGTGGAGGAAACCGGCACCACCTTCGTCGAAAACGCGATCATCAAGGCCCGACATGCGGCAAAGCTTAGCGGCCTGCCCGCGATTGCGGACGATTCGGGGCTGGTTGTCGATGCGCTGGACGGTGCGCCCGGCGTGTATTCCGCGCGCTACGCGGGGCCCGGCAGCAGCGACCTGGACAATCTGCAAAAATTGCTGAAAGAACTCGAGGGCGTGTCGGAAGCGCAGCGCAGCGCGCGCTTCATCTGCGTGCTGGCGTTCATGCGGCATGGCGCCGATCCGACACCGATCATCGCGCAGGGAGTCTGGGAAGGCAAGATTTTGACCCGGCCGGCCGGCAGCAACGGCTTCGGTTATGACCCGGTATTCTGGGTGCCGACGCACCAGTGCGCTTCGGCGGAGTTGGCGCCGGAAGTCAAGAATGCCTTGAGCCATCGCGGACAGGCGCTACGCCATCTGGCCGGGATGCTGAAGACCAAGGAAACGGCATAAATCAGGCAGCGCTCAGCGCCTGACGCCTTAACACACGGGGCTTTCCCCCTTTACTGAATGAAGCGCGGCGATTGCCTCCCTGCATCGCCGCGTTTTCCTGCCTGTTTTACTTCACGATCAAGCTATTATTGACCTGCTTGACGCCTCTGACCGTGCGCGCCAGACGTACGGCGCGCTCGGCGGCTTCCTGGGAATCGACAAAGCCGCTCAACTGGACGATGCCCTTGAAGGTTTCGACATCGATCTGCATGACCTTGAGTTTGGAATCCCCAAGAATCGACGCCTTGACCTTGGTGGTCAGCACCGAATCATCAAGATATTCGCCGGTACTTTCCGATTTCTTGCTGCTTGCACAGCCGGCCAGAGAGCCGGCCAGCGAGGCAACGATCAACAGCCCCAATAAAAAACGCAGGAATGAAGTGAATTTTTTCATGATATTTCCATAAGACATAAAAACAAAACGCAATAACGTGAACAGCCGGTAACTGCCCGGATTACTTGACGATCAAACTGTTGTTGACCTGCCTGACGCCCTTGATCGTGCGCGCCAGATGCACGGCCCGATCCGCGGCGTCCTGGGAGTCGACAAAACCGCTCAACTGGACGACGCCCTTGAAGGTTTCGACATGGATCTGCAGAAACTTGGTTCTGGCATCGCCAAGAATCGAGGATTTGACCTTGGTGGTCAAAAACACGTCGTCGAAATATTCGCCGGTGCTTTCGTGCTGCTTGCTGCCCGCGCAGCCGGCGAGCGCCAGCGTGATAACTAATCCGAAAAAGAAACCTCTGATCGAATCGAATTTTTTCATGATATTTCCAAACCACATGAAGAGTTAAAAGTAATACCCTGAAGAATCAAGAAAAGCTGGAACAAGTCTGACAGGATTATATTAACACCATGTGAACGCAGATAAAACCTGGACGATTAGGCAATGGCTTTTTGGGAGATGCACGAGCCAGCACGAGGATTAGGGCGGCTTAGTATTGTGCCTAGCCGCCCGGCAGCCGACAGGCCACTCCGGCCTTGCCAGTCTCGGCTATCGAAGATTGGGGGGACAGCCAGCAAGCGGCTGGAAGCGATGCCTGAGGGTTAGGTGGTTCTGGTCGGTTTCCCTTGCCGCATCCTAAGGCTCACCACCACTTCACCCTTTTGCCGCCTTGCCGCAAGGCACTGTCAGGATCGTTGCGGTCTTCCCGCCACGTGGGATGCCGGAAATTGATCACGAAATCGCCGTTATACGAGACCACTGCATTGTTGAAATTGACTTTGCCGATGGTTTGCCAGTCGGTGATCGTCTGTCTTTCGCCTTTCGGCAGCAAGGCGCGTTTGCCGTGATCGGAGACCGAGATGTCGAAGCTCAACGTGCGCTGGGGAACCGGGTTGCCCTTGTCGAAGATATAACTCATCACTTCATCGCGCGCATCGTCCGCTTCGGATGCCGGATGGCCCGGGGCCATTTGCAAGCGCATGAATTCCGGCGCATGGGTCGCGGCACCGGCCGGCTTGCCGAGTTCGGCGATCGGATAGACCTGACGGACCGAGGGCTTCAGGTCGAGAAACTTGAATAACACGCCTTCTTGCAGCACCGTCGGCAATTCGTTGCCCCGATTCCAGACGGTCACCTGCGGCGCATTGGTCAGTTCTGCGCCGGTGATCCGGGTCGCCGTGGTGCCGCCCAAATCGTCCGCGAGAATCACGTTCGCCGTCGGCAGCAATTCCTGATGGTTTTCGTCCAGGGTCGGGAAAATCTTCAAAAACAGGCCATAGCTGCGCCTGATCCCCCAGGGCGTTTTCGTCACGCCGGCGCTGATCCGGGCGATCGCCAAGCCCTGGCTGCCTTTTTGGAAATAACCGGTATAGGGATTGTCTTCGCTGATCTGCCAGGTGCCGAGCGCGCAGACGCCGTTCGGACGCAGTAAGCGTCGAAAGCCGCGGCCGTCCTCTCCCCAGCGCAGATCCGCCGAGGAATCCAGGGCCCGGATCGCAGCCAGCGTGAATTGCGGCGGTTGGCCGCCCGGCAGGATGCCGGCATAGGTGCTCTTGTTGGTGGTTTTATAGTAGGGCAACGGCGGCTCGTTCGGGGCACCCCAGATTTTTTGATAGGGGTTGGCGAACAGCGCGGTTTTGACGTCGCCGAAACGGGAACCTTGATAATTCTGATCTTCCTGAGTGATACCCTGGCTTCCAAAAATCTCCTCTGGTCCTGGAATTTGGCTCATGACTAACCTCGAGTGAATGATGGCGTATTGCCGACGGCGGTGGTTGGCTGCATTGATTCTAACTAACTTAATTAGTCGCTTTAATGTATCACGGTTGCTCCAGCCGCAACAAAAACTTTTTCCGATCCTGAAAGATGCGGTTTGCCGGTTGTAGCGAGATCGTTGCGCGCTTTTAGCCATGGCGATAGCGTTTTTCTGATAGAGCCTTTGGCTTGGGCTTCTGAAAAACAGATATGGAAATCTAATAATATCGTTTTTTTAAATTCAATCACCTATTTAAAATTCTTTCCAACAAGACTTTTTGCATGGAGTACAGGCATGGCCAATCACGTTGAAAACAGTCACAACAAACCTCAACACCTTGAAATCGCGCATCAGATTAGCCAGATGCTGGAAGGCATCCGTTTTGGCTCTATCGAAATCGTCGTGCACGACAGCAAGGTCGTGCAGATCGAACGCAAAGAAAAGTTAAGGCTGGAGCATTCCTCCAAATAGGCCTATCGAAATCCAGCGGAACACCGAGGATTGGCAGCAAATTATTTTTTGGCAGCGCGTGACCGGATAACCGGAGAAGGCTGTACAGCGAGTGAATTATGAAAACGAGTCAACTTCTATTGTTAGCGACAGCCGTTAACGGCATGATCGGCATTTCCGCCTCGCCGCTTGCCTTGGCAGCGGGCGAGTCTGACGCCGAACTGAAAGCGAAAATCGAGGCCAGAAAAAAAGAAGTCAAAGCGGAAATTGCTGCGGAAGCCGCCCAAAAGGATGGCTATTACAAGGAGCCCGGTACCTACGGCACCAAGCGGCTTTCAACGCCGCCGCCCTATACCGTCAATTTGAGCAAAACCGGCATCGATGCGGTCCGGGACATTACCTGGCTGGATGTCGGTTTTGAGCAAAGGACGCGCTACGAACATCGCGACGATGATATTCGCCGCAGCAATCCGCTTCCCGATGCGGGGCCTGCGGCAACACGTTCTTACGCGGGCGGCGTCGATGAGCCGGTGTTGCTGAAAACGCGCGCCTATCTGGGGCTCAAGGAAATCCTGGACCCATTCCGTTTCGCGGTCGAAATACAGGATTCCCGGCGCTACAACAGCCGCTTTGCCCCGGATAACCGTGATGTGAACGAATTCGAGTTCATCACCGCTTACGGCGAATTGTTTTTCAAGGATGCGCTGGGTAAGGACGATCTGGGCAATAACCGGCCGTTAAGCATCAAAGCGGGCCGCTTCAATTTCGAATTTCTCGACCGCCGCTTGATCGCCAGCAACGAATGGCGCAACACGACCAACACCTTCCAGGGCTTTCAGGTAGCACTGGGCCAGGACAAAAACGACTGGAGTGTTGATGGGTTGGCGCTGCAACCCCTGGATCGTCTCAAGTACAACACCGACAAACCCATCGAACAACAATGGTTTTACGGTGCGATCGGACACTGGCGCAAGTGGAGCAAGTGGATCACCCTGGAGCCTTATTATTTGGGGTTAAGAAAAGAAGATTCTGGAGTTGCAGGTGAGAGGGATAATCGGGATATCATCGCACCCGCCCTGCGCGCCTACGGTTTTATTCCGGGTACCGGTTTCAACTGGGATATGGACGCGATGTATCAATTTGGCCGCAGCAATGACAGAAACTCAGGAAAAGCTCTGCAACAGGATGCTTTCGGCTTTACCTTTGAGGCCGGCTATACCTTCGATCATCCCTGGAAGCCCAGAATCAGCGCACAGTATGGATACGCCAGCGGCGACAAAGATCCGAACGACACCAAGAACAACCGCTTCGAGCGCTTCTTCGGTTTTGCAAGGCCCTGGAGCGCGGATGACTACATCGTCATGGAAAACGTCAGCGCCCCTAAAATCAGACTGGAGTTTCAGCCCACCAAAAAGCTCAGTATCGACACCGGTTTCGGCATGTATTGGCTCGCCAGCGACAAGGACCGCATGAACAACCTGTTCAGTATTTCGGATTCGAACAATTTCAATCGCGATAGAACCGGTAATAGCGGCGACTATATCGGCAACTCGTTCGATATCCGGGCGCGCTATGAACCGTTTGCCCATGTCAAAACCACCGTCGGCTATTCGCATTTCACGACCGGCGATTTTGTGCGCAACAGAATGGTGGCATCGAATGGCGGCGCTGCGGGCGCTTTTGCCGATGACACCGATTTTTTCTATCTGGAACTGACGCTGAATGCGTTCAAATGATCAATTCATTATCTAAAAAACAGATAACTAGCTCAGAATATATCGTTTTTGATTGAGAGCCGCAAAGCCTAAGATAGCGACAACGATTTTTTATTCCTTAACTGCGAGTGAACAGATGAAAACCAAAACCGTATTGAAAACAGGCCTGCTGGCGGCGGCGTTGCTGCTCAGCGGCACCGCTTTCGCGAACCGCACCTTGCTGAACGTCTCCTATGACCCGACCCGCGAGTTGTATCAGGACTTCAACCAGGAGTTTGTGAAGTATTGGCGGGAAAAGACCGGCGAAACGGTCGACATCAATCAATCGCACGGCGGCGCGGGCAAGCAGGCGCGTGCGGTCATCGACGGCCTGGAAGCCGACGTGCTGACCTTGGCGATTACCTACGACATCGACAACATCGCCAGAAGAACGAAACTGCTGCCGAAAGACTGGCAATCGCGCCTGCCGAACAAGAATATCCCTTATACCTCGACGATCGTTTTTCTGGTGCGCAAGGGCAATCCGAAAAACATCAAGAACTGGGACGACTTGGTCAAGGACGGCGTCTCGGTCGTGACGCCGAATCCGAAAACCTCGGGCGGCGCGCGCTACAACTATCTGGCGGCCTGGGCGTTCGCCGAAAAGAAATACGGCAGCAAGGATGCCGCCAAGGACTTCGTGAAGAAGCTGTATAAAAATGTGCCGGTGCTCGATTCGGGCGCGCGCGGCGCGACCACGACCTTCCTGCAACGCGAAATCGGCGATGTGCTCTTAACCTGGGAAAACGAGGCGTATCTGGCGATCAAGGAACTGGGCGAAGGCAAGGTCGACATCGTGGCGCCGCCGAGCAGCATTCTGGCTGAAACGCCGGTCACGATCGTTGACGAAATTGTCGATAAGCACAAGACCCGCGATCTGGCGGAAGCCTATCTGCAATTCCTCTATTCACCGACCGGGCAGAAATTGGCGGCCAAGCATTTTTACCGCCCCAGCGAGCCCAAATATGCCGATCCTGCCGATGTCGCGCGCTTCCCAAAACTGGATCTGTTTAAGGTGAACGACGTGTTCGGCAGTTGGGACGAGGTGCAGGAAGTGCATTTCGACGATAACGGCATCTTCGATCAAATATACGAACAGTAAAATTCATGAGACAAAGTCATATCCTGCCGGGTTTTCGTCCGGCCCTCGGCTTTACCCTGTTCTATTTGGGGCTTGTCGTGCTGATTCCGCTCAGCACATTGGTCTTCAAAAGCCTTTTCCTCAGTTGGGACGAATACCTGGACATCATCCTGAACAAGCGGGTGCTGGCTTCGTTCCGGGTCAGTTTCGCGACGTCTTTGATCGCCGCGGCAATCGCCAGCTTTTTCGGCTTCATCATCGCCTGGACCTTCGTTCGCTATCCGTTTCCCGGCAAGCGCGTGCTCGATGCGCTGATCGATCTGCCGTTCGCGCTGCCGACCGCGGTGGCCGGCATCGTGTTGGCGACGATCTATCAGCCCGGCGGATTTCTCGGCAAATTCATCGCGGAGTCGTTCGGGGTCAAGATCGCCTACAACCCGGCCGGTATCGTGATCGCGCTGATTTTCATCGCCCTGCCGTTCGTGGTCAGGACCGTGCAGCCGGTGTTGCAGGAGTTCGACACGACCATGGAAGAAGCTGCCTCGACGCTCGGCGCGACCCGCCTGCAGGTGTTTTTGAAGGTGATCTTTCCGAATGTGTTTCCGGCTTTGCTGACCGGTTTCGCGCTGGCGTTCGCGCGCGGCATCGGTGAATACGGCTCGGTGATCTTCATCGCCGGCAATCTGCCCTATGTCTCCGAAATCGTGCCGTTGATGATCATCACCAAGCTGGAACAATACGAATACGCCGGCGCGACCGCGATTGCGCTGACCTTGCTGGTCATTTCGTTCTTGCTGCTGCTGGTGATCAATTTACTGCAATACTGGGTGCGGAAGCGCTCGGGGCAACTCTAGGAGCCTAGCCCGATGAATGCGATAACTGTTTCCGAAGCGATCGATCAAGCCCCGCGCCGCCAGGCTGCCCTCAGCGATGCGCCCTGGGTCCAATGGGGCCTGGTCGCGGTGTCGGTCGGTTTCATCTTTCTGTTTTTATGCCTGCCGCTGGCGGTCGTGCTCTTCGAAGCCTTTGCGAATGGTTGGGGAGCCTACTGGTCCGAACTGACGCAGCCGGATGCGCAGGCGGCAATCGAGCTGACGCTGCTGACCGCCTTGGTGACGGTGCCGTTGAACACCGTCTTCGGCGTGGCCGCCGCCTGGGCGATCACCCGCTTCGAATTTCCAGGCAAGAGCCTTTTAACGACCTTGATCGATCTGCCGTTTTCGGTGTCTCCGGTCATTTCCGGATTGATCTTTGTGCTGTTGTTCGGCGCGCAGGGCTGGTTCGGCGAATGGCTTGGGGCGCATGATCTGAAGGTCATCTTCGCGGTGCCGGGTATCGTACTGGCGACGCTGTTCATTACCTTCCCCTTCGTCGCGCGCGAATTGATTCCGCTGATGCAGGAAATGGGCAGCGAAGAGGAAGAAGCCGCGCTGTCTCTGGGCGCCGGCGGCTGGAAGACCTTTTTCCTGATCACCCTGCCGAATATCAAATGGGGGCTTTTGTACGGCGTCTTGCTGTGCAATGCGCGGGCGATGGGCGAGTTCGGCGCGGTCTCGGTCGTCTCCGGCCATATCCGCGGCCTGACCAATACGTTGCCGCTGCATGTCGAAGTCAGTTATAACGAATACAACTTCGTCGGCGCCTTCGCGAGCGCCTCGATCCTGGCCGGACTGGCGATCGTGACACTGGTCTTGAAGAGCATCCTGGAATGGAAGAAACGTTGAGACCGGATCTCGATTTCCTGAAACCTGCACCTGAATCCGTATTATGAGCATCCTACTTTCGAACATCAGTAAAAACTTCGGCAACTTTTCCGCGCTGGACCATATCAATCTGGAGATACCGGAAGGCGAGCTGGTCGCCTTGTTGGGGCCGTCCGGCTGCGGCAAGACGACCTTGCTGCGCATCATCGCCGGACTGGAGCAACCGGATTCAGGACGCGTGCTGCTGAGCGGAGAGGACAAGACCGAACAGCATGCCAGCCATCGCGGCATCGGCTTCGTGTTTCAACACTATGCCTTGTTCCGGCACATGACCGTGTTCGACAACATCGCCTTCGGTCTTCGCGTCAAATCGCGCAAGGAACGTCCCGGCGAAGCGATGATCCGCAAGAAGGTGCACGAGTTACTGCAATTGGTGCAGCTGGACTGGCTGCACGACCGCTATCCGGACCAGTTGTCCGGCGGCCAGCGGCAGCGGATCGCGCTGGCGCGCGCGTTGGCGGTCGAGCCGTCGGTGCTGCTGCTCGACGAGCCGTTCGGCGCGCTCGATGCGAGCGTGCGCAAGGACTTGCGCCAATGGCTCAGAAACCTGCATCATGAACTGAACGTGACCAGCATCTTCGTGACGCACGATCAGGAAGAAGCGATGGAGGTCGCGAGCCAGGTGGTCGTGCTGAATCACGGCCGCATCGAGCAGCAGGGCGCGCCGAGCGAGATTTACGATCACCCAGCCAATGCCTTCGTGTCGAAGTTCATCGGGCAGACCAATGTGTTCGATCTCGAAAAAGAGGATAAAATCTGGCTGCAAGAGGCCGGCATCATCCTGGAGCAGCCCGAGGCGCTGACCGCGCATGTGCGCCCGCACGACATCGACATCGAAAAAAATGTCGACGCGTCCGCTTCGCCTTTCACCCTGAAAGACTGGCAACATTTGGGCTCGGCGATCCGGGTCGAATTGTCCAGGGAGGCGAGGGGGCAAGGCAAGGCGAGCGCAACCGTGTATGCGCAATTGCCGAACGAACGCTTTAAGGCGTTACGGCTCGCCAAGGGCGACCGGGTGGCGCTCCGGATCAGGCAGGCGCATTGGTTCAATTGAAAATATTTTCTCCTCCTCACCCCAGCCCTCTCCAGCAGGAGAGGGCGCAGCGGCCCAAGCATCTGAAACATTTATCGCTGAATTAACGTTAAGGAAGGCATGAATCTAAACCAACTCGAACTCCTCCGCGTCTTGCAGGAGACCAATTTCAACCTGTCGAAAGCGGCGGAGAAGATGTTCGTCGTGCAGTCGGCGGTCAGCCGCCAGCTGCAATTGCTGGAAGCCGAACTCGGCGCGCCGGTGTTCGAGCGCCAGGGCAAGAAACTGGTCGGCCTGACGCCGCTCGGCGATCGCATCATGGAAGAAGTCACGCTGATCAACCTGTCCAAACGCAACATCCAGGCGATCGCGGAAGATTTTTTGCACAACCGCAACGGCGAATTGCATGTCGCGACCACGCACACCCAGGCCAAGTATTTCTTGCCGGAACCGATCCGTAAATTCCGCGAGAAATACCCGAACATCAAAATCTACATCGTGCAGTCGTCGCCGACCAATCTGATCGACCTGTTGCATCATCATCAGGCCGACATCGCGATCTGTACCGAAAAGCTGAATGAGGAAGACGACAAACTGATCATCAAGCCGTGCTACGAATGGCACCATATCGCGGTCGTGCCGAAGGACCATCCCTTGGCCGAAGGCGAGATTACGCTGGAGCGGCTGGTCGATTATCCGATTTTGACCTACAGCAAGGGCTACACCGGGCGGTCGAATATCGAAAAGGTTTTGAGCTCCAGGCATATCAACCTGGACATCGCGCTCGAAGCCGCCGATTCGGACATCATCAAGACCTATGTGCGGATCGGTCTCGGCGTCGGCATCATCGCCGCGACCGCGTTCGAGCCGCAGGCCGATGACGACCTGATCGCGCGCGATCTCGGCCACCTGATCCCGCCTTCGGTGACTCGCTTTGCGTATTTGAAACAGCTATATCTGCCGGAGTTCTGCCGGTTTTTCATCGACGAGTTGCTGGCGACGGCGGAGCGGATACACCCGACGGCATAGCCTAACCGCGCGTTGACTTGAGCACAGGGCCGGCTTGACAGAACAAAGCCGAGTAGAGTACTTTAATCATCACATTCAGATTCACGCTGACCGGACAACCGGAAGCCAGTGACTCCCCAGAGGGAGCACTGGCTTTTTTTTGCCCAAAATTTTGTGATGGTTAGGCGCCGAGGCGACAAATCGGCGCGCTTTTATCTTAACTATTAGAAAAACATCGGAGAAATCAACGTGAACGGAAACCGTCTTGAAATCGAAGGGCTCGTCGACGAACTGCGCGCCTTGCGTTTGCGCTCGCTCGAGAGCCGCGCGCGGCTGAATAAGCCGCCGAAGCTGCCGTCGCGCAAGGTGCTGATTCCGATCATCGACGGGCTTAGCGCGGCGATGTTTCCGAACAGGCTGGGCCTGCCCGATCTGACCGATGAAGGCATCGACAGTTATGTCGGCCATACCCTGGACGTGACGCTCAGGGAGTTGCAGAAGCAGATCCGCCGCGAGCTGTGTTTCATGGCCGAGGACGATGCCGACGCGGAGGAGATTCTGCTGCACGCGGCGGCGATCGCCCGGGCGTTTGCGGTCACGATTCCGGCGCTGCGCCGGCTGATCGACAGTGATATTCAGGCCGCCTATGAAGGCGACCCGGCCGCCGGCAGCATCGATGAGGTGCTGGTCTGCTATCCGGGCGTGACCGCGATCATTCATCAGCGCATCGCGCATGTGCTTTACGGCCTCGGCGTCCGGCTGATCGCGCGGATGATCACCGAGATCGCGCATTCGGCGACCGGCATCGACATTCATCCGGGCGCCCAAATCGGAGAAAGTTTTTTCATCGATCACGGCACCGGCGTCGTGATCGGCGAAACCGCGGTGATCGGCCGCCATGTGCGCCTGTATCAGGCGGTGACTTTGGGCGCGAAGCGTTTTGCGAAAGACGCGGACGGCGTGCTGACCAAAGGCTACCCGCGCCACCCGATCGTCGAGGACGGTGTGGTGATTTATGCCGGCGCGACGATCCTGGGCCGGGTCACGATAGGCCAGGGGTCGACGATCGGCGGCAATGTCTGGCTGACCGAGAGCGTCGCGCCCGGCAGCATCGTGACGCAATCGCGCGCACACCACAGTGAAATTTTAATCAAAAAAGAGCCCCCGATTTATGGCGAATCGCCTGTAAATCACTGATTTATTTATAACCAAGAGGAAAACATCCGATGACCGATATCCATGACGCCCATACCGCTTTAGGCGACGTCGCTGCCCGTACGCTTTCGAACGCGACCAAAACCGTCCCGATGATGGGAACCATTACGCCGCGCTGGCTGGTCCACCTGCTGCAATGGGTGCCGGTCGAGGCGGGTATTTACCGGGTCAACAAGGTCAAGAACGAAGCCAACCTGGCGGTGGATTGTTCCAGCCTCGATGAAAGAGTGTTGCCGCAAACTTTCGTCGACTACGAAGAATGGGGCCGCGAATACCGCCTGAACGCGGTCAATACCGTGCTGGACGTGCACACGCGTATCGCCGACTTGTACAGCAGCCCGCATAACCAGATCCGCGAACAATTGCGCTTGACTATCGAAACGGTCAAGGAGCGTCAGGAAAGCGAGTTGCTCAACAACGCCGAATACGGCTTGCTGAACAATGTCGCCGACTCGATGAAGGTAAAAACCCGGCATGGCTCGCCGACCCCGGACGACCTGGACGAACTGATCGCGAAGGTCTGGAAAGAGCCCGGCTTCTTCCTCGCGCATCCGCGCGCGATCGCGGCTTTCGGCCGTGAAGCGACCCGCCGCGGCACCCCGCCGCCGACCATTTCGTTGTTCGGCTCGCAGTTTTTGACCTGGCGCGGTCTGCCGTTGATCCCGACCGACAAACTCCGGATCACCAAGGGCAAGACCAACATCCTGTTGCTGCGCACCGGCGAAAGCCGCCAGGGCGTGGTCGGTCTGTATCAGCCGAATCTGACCGATGAACTGAGCATGGGTCTGTCGGTGCGTTTCATGGGCATCAACCATAAGGCGATTGCTTCGTATCTGGTGTCATTGTACTGCTCTCTGGCGGTCTTGACCGACGACGCGCTCGGTGTGCTGGAGAACGTCGAAGTGGACAACTATTATGACTACGCGTATGACTACAAGAAGTGAGCTGGAAGGGTTGACCAACGCGCCGCCCTTGCCGGACATCGAGCAATTGACCCGCTGGGCGAATGAGTTTTTCTCGGCAGATCCGTCTGGGGGCTTCGACTCCGCTCAGCCTGCGATAGTCTCTCAGCCTGCGGCAGTCTCTCAGCCTGCGATAGTCTCTCAGCCTGCGGCAGTCTCTCAGGCTGCGGCAGGTCCTCAGGCCACCGAGTCGATCACCGATATTCACCCGTCTTCGGGGCATGCGAAGGTGCCGCCGTCGTTCAGCGTTCCGCACGAAAGCGGCGTGCATGAACTGGCGACGCCGAATCGATCCGCAGAGCCCGCGGCGGCAGGTTCGCCGTATTATTTCCTGCAACATGCGAATGCGGAAGGGTTGGATGCGGTGCCGCATGCGTCGGCGACACATGGTCTGTCCGGTCTGATCGGCGATGCGTCGTCATTTGGCGTCAAGCCGGAAAATTTCGGCTTGCCGGGCGTTGACGAGTTGAAAAGCCTGGCGTCGCCGAAGATCGGCGCTCCCGGTTTGTCCTCCGGCTCTGCGTTTTATTTTCTCGAAGAAGCGACCAGCACAGCCCGCCATGCGGCAGCGCCGAGCCTCGGCTCCGCGCATCCGCCGTTCGATGTGCAGGCGGTGCGCCGGGATTTTCCGATCCTGAACGAAAAGGTCAACGGCCGTCCCTTAGTGTGGCTCGACAATGCGGCGACCACGCAGAAGCCGCAAGCGGTGATCGATCGGCTGAGTTATTTTTATCAGCACGAAAACTCGAACATCCACCGAGCCGCGCATGAGCTGGCCGCGCGTTCGACCGACGCCTACGAAAATGCACGGGAAACCGTCGCGCGTTTCATCGGCGCGGGTTCGCCGAATGATGTGGTGTTCGTGCGCGGTTCGACCGAGGCGATCAATCTGGTCGCGCAAAGCTGGGGCCGAGCGAATATCGGGCCGGGCGACGAGATCATCGTCAGCTGGCTCGAACATCACGCGAACATCGTGCCGTGGCAGCAGTTGTGTGCGGAAAAGGGCGCCGTGCTCAGGGTGATTCCGGTCGATGACTCGGGTCAGATTCTGTTGTCCGAATACCAGAAGTTGCTGAGCGGCAAGACCAAACTGGTCGCCTTCACGCAGGTCTCGAATGCGCTCGGCACGATCACGCCGGCCCAGGACATCATCGAACTGGCGCATCGCGCCGGCGCGAAAGTCCTGCTCGACGCCGCCCAGTCGATCTCGCATATCAAGGTCGATGTGCAAAAGCTCGACTGCGACTGGCTGGTGTTCTCCGGCCACAAGATCTATGGACCGACCGGCATCGGCGCGGTATACGGCAAGCCGGAAGTGCTCGAAGCGATGCCGCCCTGGCAGGGCGGCGGCAACATGATCGAGGACGTGACCTTCGAAAAGACCGTCTACCAGTCGGCGCCCGCGCGCTTCGAAGCCGGCACCGGCAACATCGCCGATGCGGTAGGCCTCGGCGCCGCGTTGGAGTACGTGGAAAGGGTCGGCATTGAAAACATCGCCCGTTACGAGCATGAACTCTTGGCTTACGCGACCGATGCGCTGTCAAGGATTCCGGGCCTGCGCCTGATCGGCACTGCGCGCGAAAAAACCAGCGTGTTGTCGTTCGTATTGAAAGGACTCAATACCGCCGACATCGGCGCCGCGTTGAACAAGGAAGGCATCGCCGTGCGTTCCGGTCACCACTGCGCGCAGCCTATTCTGCGCCGGTTCGGACTGGAAAGCACGGTCAGGCCGTCCCTGGCGTTCTACAATACCTATGCCGAGATCGATTGGCTGGCGACGGTAGTGCGCAAGATCCAATGCGGCAATATTCCGCTGCGCTAAAACGGCAGGCCGCCTCTCCCCGGTAGTCGAGGGGAGAGGCGGCTTGATCATGAGGCTCGGTGATAAATCCCCCCATAGCCCTCCTTAAGGACGGTTCCGGCCAATGCTCCGACAACGCATCGGCGATCGTGTCGATGCAGGCTTACCACGGCATGTTCTGTTCTTTGATCCCTACCGGTTAGGCGGCTTTGCCTAACCTGATCATAATGAAACTCCTCCTGGGTGAGGAAAACTTCGGTTTCTTTCAATCACTGCGTTTTCCCAGAGCGGACTGATAGTTCGCTAACCAATTATCGATGCCTCTGCTGTGCAAATAAGTCCATCTCCCTTCCATTAGGATCGTACAAGACTACAGATCACACTCTCGCGGCGAGGTCGCCTTGCCGAAAAGCTACAGGACGGGGAAATGTTGTCAACAGTTATGCAGCCTAATGGCAGGGTGCTGCGTTATAATGGCGAATCGACAAGAGCGCGCAAATTTTAACCGGACTGCCTGATTGCCGCGTTTTTCTATTACACCTTTCGAAAGATTTGTGGATGCTGGTCGATGTTTGATTATTTTCGTTACGTTGACGGGGTGTAATTAAAACATGCGCAAGAACACTCGCATGCCTTCACATGGCAAAGGACGCTTATCTGTAATCACGGTTTTGACCCTGCTAAATGGGTGTGCGCCTCAATCTTATCAGCCCATCCTGCCGCCGGCCTATATGCAGGATTTTAATGAGTCCGATCGTGATGTAGCGCCCGATCCGGAGCCGGAACCGGAACTGCAAGCAGAAACGGCTTCGGCCGAAGAGAAAAAGCCGCCTTCACCCACAACGCAGGCCAGGGAATTCAATTTAAATCAGATCATCCAGACCGCCTTAAAAGCCGATCCGGTCATTCAGTCCGCCTTTGAAAACATCACGCAGGCCGAAGCCGATTTGATAACGGCAGGCCTCCTGCCAAACCCGGATGTTTCGGTCAGCGGTTCGTTGATCCCATTGGATCGAACCTTTACCGTGAACCGGCAAGGCGGCCCGCCGCAATTTGATGCGGGGATTTCGATGCCGATCGATTGGTTTTTATTCGGCAAACGCGCCGCTGCGATCGTTTCCGGTCAGCACGGGGTCGATGTGGCGACGGCCGATTTCGCGAATACGATCAGGCTCAGAATAGCGTCCGCGATCGCCGCCTTTTATTCGGTGCTGGAAGCCCAGGCGATGTTGGCGCTGGCGCAGGAAAATAATGCCAATCTGACCAAGGTAGAACAGATCATTCTGAATCGCGTGGCGCTCGGCGGCGTCGGCACGATCGAGGCGGACAGGATCCGCTTGTCCATTTTCAGCAGCCACCGTGATGTGCATGCGCGCGAGCTCGAGTTGAATGTCGCGATCAATCAGCTGCGTTCTTTGCTCGGAATCGTTGAAAATGTGCCGATCAAAGTGAAGGGTTCACTGGAGATCGCAGCGCCGGCAGAGCCGCTGCAGATCGACACCGCATTCAAACTGGCCGAGGAAAACCGGCCGGATCTATTGTCATTGCAAAGGCAACTCGCCAAGGCGAATGCCGATATTGCGCTCGAGGAAAGTAAAGCCTATCCGCAAGTCGTGCCGAAAATCGGTTATACCCGGCAGTTTCAAGAACAGGCGATCGGTTATCCCGATGCAAATTCCTGGGGCGCAGGTGTCGATATTGTCGTGCCGCTTTTCGACCGCAATCAGGGCAATATTGCGAAGGCAAAATCGGTGTTGGTTCAGTCCCGGGCGAATCTGCAGGCGCAATTGACCACGCTGCGCAGCGAAATCGATCAGGGGGTCAATGCCTTTGCTTCCGCGCATCAGGTCCTGGTCAATGACGATCCCGGCCAATTGGAAGCCGCGAAAAACGTGCGTGACAAAATCAATCAGGCCTATGAATTGGGCGGCAAAACGCTGATCGAGGTACTGGATGCGCAGCGAATCTACCTTGAAACCTACCGTTTGCACATCACCAGCCGCTCCAATTACTGGCACTCCCTGTATCAACTCAATGCGGCTATCGGCAAAGAAGTCTTGCGATGAACCATCATTTATTTTCATTTTCCGGCAGGAACATGCGTTTTCATGTCGGCTGCGTCGTTGTTGCCGCCGTTATTTTGTTCGTGTTGATTTCATGGCAGCCCGGCCAGGCTCAGCAAAACATCGTTGATAATACGGCGGTCGTAAAACTGATCGGACCAAGGACGGTCGGCGTAAAAGCGGGCAGCCTGCTTGAGCAAAAGCTGGATATTTCGATCGTCCCAAAAGAGCAAATCACCACGCCGCTATTGCTGGCGACGGGATCGGTCGTAGCGCATTTGGCGCCGGGTTCCAATCCGAGCGAAGACCGTTGGCAGTTCAACAGCATCGAGCTTTCCGGGGCGTATGCCGACTGGCAGCGGGCGCGCGCGGAAAAAGAATTTAACGTCAAGCGCCTGGCCAAAATTCGCGAGTTGACCGCCTCGCAGACGCAATCGCAAAAACTGGTGGTTGATCGGCTGCGCAAGCTGGTTGCAACCGGGACCGAGGCGATCCGGGATCTGACCGCCGCGGAAGCGAACCTTTTGCAAGTCCAGCTTGAAGGTCAGAAAGCGGTGTATGAGGCCGAAACGGCCTTGACGGTCGCGACGCGCAATCGCGCCGCACTGGAAAGAACCTTGTTACAGGATGGCGTCGACCCTGCGTTGCTGGAAAATGCGACGTCCGGTACTTCCCTGATCAAGGCGGACGTACCCGAATTAAAAATCAGCCTGGTCTCGGTCGGGCAGTCCTGCGTGACCAAATTTTATGGCTTGCCGGGACAAACCTTTATCGGCAAGGTCAAGAGTCTGGCGCCGGCCTTGTCGGCTGAACAGCATACCCTGCGGGTCTTCTTTGAGTTGCCGGATGTGAATAACAAATTCAAACCGGGAATGTATGCCGAAATCGGCCTCGGCACCGATCCCAGGATGGCGATCCTGGTGCCGTCGGATGCGGTCTTGCACAGCAGGAATGCCGATTTTGTGTTTATCGGCGACGGTCCGGGATTATGGAATATTACCGAAGTGCAAGTCGGTGAAAGCATCGGCGATCGGGTCGAAATTCTGCAAGGCCTGCAAGGCGGCGAAAAAATCATCGGCAATGGCGCGATCCTGTTGAAACCGATGCTGGTGCAGGCGCTGCTGAATGAAGAGGTGGTCAAGGAGATGCAACCCGAGGGCGTTGCGAAATGATCCCGCAACTCTTGAATAATGCGATGCACCATCGTTTGATCGTGCTGGGCATCGCGGTGATCATCACACTGTTGGGGCTGTGGTCGTTTTCACGGATGCAGATCGATGCCTATCCGGATATTTCCGCGCAGATGGTGCAGGTGATCACGACCTATCCGGGACGGGCTCCCGAAGAAGTCGAGCGCCAGGTCACGGTGCCGATCGAGATTCAGATGCGCAACGTGCCGCGGGTCGATACGATACGTTCGCGGACCATCTTCGGCCTCTCGGTCGTGCAGCTGATCTTTGAAGAAGGCGTCGAGGGCTACTGGGCGAGGCAGCGAGTACAGGAGAAGCTGACCGGCCTCGATTTGCCCGACGGCGCATCGGCCGAATTGGGGCCCTTGGCGACCGCTTACGGGGAAATCCTGCGCTATGAGCTGGTCTCGGACGGCCGCTACGATTTGATCGAACTGCGCTCGATCAACGATTGGGTCGTGATACCGCATTTGTTGCGCGCCTCCGGCGTTGCCGACGTGAGTAATTTCGGCGGCTACGAAAAGCAATACGCGGTGCTGATGAATCCGGCGCAATTGCAGCGCTTCGGCTTGTCGCTGAACGATGTGGTGGACGCGATCCAGACCAACAACGAAAGCGCGGGCGGCAGTGTGCTGTCCCGAGGCAGCATGTCTTTCGTGATCCGGGGGCGCGGGGCGCTGCAAAGCGTCGAGGAAATCGGCAACATCTTCATCAAATCGCATGGCGGCACGCCGATTTATGTGCGCGATGTTGCGGATGTCGAAATCGATTCGAAAGTGCCTTCCGGTATTTTAAGCAAGGATCGCAACGATGCGACGATCGAAGGCATCGTGCTGATGCGCCGAGGCGAAAATCCTTCGGGCGTTCTGGATAACGTCAAGGACGTTATCGCCGAGCTGAACAAGGTCGATTTGCCCCAGGGTGTGCGTGTCGAGCCTTTTTATGACCGTTCGATGCTGGTCGACAACACGCTGCATACGGTCAGCCACAGCGTATTGCTCGGTATTTCTCTGGTGACGCTGGTGCTGCTGTTCTTTTTGGGGCGTCCTTCATTGGCTTTGATGGTCGCCTTGACGATCCCATTTTCGCTGTTGTTTGCGTTGGTGCTGATGAACGCGATCGGGATTCCGATCGGCTTGCTGTCGATTGGCGCGATCGATTTCGGCATCATCGTGGACGGCGCGGTGATCATGGCCGAAAACATTGCCCATCGCCTGGATCGGGCGTCGCAACAAAAAAGCCAGACCGGCGCCGCTAAAACGGTGTTGGATGCTTCATTGGAAGTCGAGCGTCCGGTTTTTTTCTCGATCTTGATGATCGTCGGCGCCTTTTTGCCTCTGCTGACGCTGACGCATATCGAAGGTTTGCTGTTTCGACCGATGGCGTTGACGATATTGTTTGCCTTGTTCGGCGCGATGCTGTTTGCCATTTTCGTGGTGCCGGCCTTGGCCAGCATTTTATATCGGCATGGCTACAAGGATTGGGAAAACCCGGTTTTGAAGTGGCTTTACCCGCGCTACTCCGTCTTGCTTAAAACCTTGATGCGCCATCGCTGGCGTACGGTCATGTTCTCAGTTGCTGTGCTGATCGCCAGCCTGCTGTCGATCGTGCCGCGCCTCGGCACCGAGTTTTTGCCTTACATGGACGAAGGCGTCGCGTGGGTGCGCGCGAATTTCCCGGAAGGCACGGCTTTGGAGCAAACCTCCAAATTCGGTCAGCGTCTTCGGCAAATTGCGCTGGAATTTCCCGACATCGATTTCATCGTGGTGCAGGCAGGGCGCAGCGATAGCGGCACCGACCCTTTCCCGCCCAGCCGGATCGAAATGCTGATCAGCCCGAAGCCGCGCGATCAATGGACGCAATTTTCCCGCAAGCAGGAACTGCTCGCCGCGTTGGGAGCCCGCTTTCGCGAAGAGTTTCCGACCACTCGCTTCAACTTTACCCAGCCGATCATCGATAGCGTGACCGAGGATGCAAACGGCACCTCCGCGAACTTGGCCGTGGAGTTTTCGGGCGCCGATTCGGAGGTATTGCTGCGTCTGGGGCAGAAGACAAAGGAACTGCTGACGAAAGTGCAGGGCGCGGAGGACGTCAGCATCGAACAGGAAGGACCGCAACCGCAATTGGTGATCAAACCGGATCGTTTTCTTTGTGCGCGCTACAACATCAACGTTGAGGAAGTCAATCAGTTGATCGACGTCGCGATCGGCGGCTCGCCGATCGGACATTTGTTCGAGGGGGAACGCCGTATCGACATCGTCGCCCGCTTCGCGAAGGAATATTTGAGCTCGCCTGCCGCGATCGGTCGGCTGCCTGTTTACAACGCGGAAGGCATACCGATTCCTTTGGCGCAGGTCGCCCATATCGACATCGTCGACGGGCAGACGATCATCGCCCGCGGCGACGGCCGTCGCCGGCTGACCGTACGCACCGACATCGTGAACCGCGATCAGGGCGGTTTCGCCGAAGAGGCGCAACGTCTTTTCGAAAAGGAAATCACGGTGCCGGCCGGTTACCGGGTGGCCTGGCTAGGCATGTTTGAAAATCTGGAGCGCGCCGGGCAGCATTTCGCCATTCTGGTACCGATGAGCATCGGCGTGATCTTCTTGCTGTTGTTGGCGACTTTCGGCTCGCTGCGCGCGGCGTTGATCCTGCTGTTCGCGATTCCTTTCGCGTTTGTCGGCGGGGTGGTGGCGCTCTATCTGCGCGACATGCACATGAATGTGTCTTCCGGCGTCGGCTTCGCGGCGGTCTTCGGCGTTTCGATCATGAACGGTGTGCTGATCGTGCGCACGATCACCGAATTGCGGATGAACGGAACCGCGCTGGAAGCCGCGATCGTGCAGGGTTCGGTACGTTGTGTCCGGCCGATTTTGATTGCCTCGCTGGTCGCTATTCTGGGATTGGTGCCGGCATCGTTGGCGACTGGGCTGGGTTCGGATGTCCAGCGGCCTTTGGCGACCGTGATCGTGTGGGGGCTTTTCAGCGCCACGGTCATGACCATTTTACTGGTGCCTGTTCTCTACCGGTTATTTGAGCCGCCGATCAGTTTGCCCAGCGAGGAAGAACTGGAATTGGATCAAGATTAAATTCTGATCAGCCGGGTGTTTAAAACCCGGCTGATCAAAGGCAGCTAAATCAGTTCTCGCCTGATCCCTCATTATGCGCATAGCGCTGTATTTTCGGCAGTCGAAAGGCCAAAGACAGGCGGTCTAAAAAAGCTCAAAGCCTATTTTCCGAGCCATGCGGGGCTTTTATCGGCGCCGCATTCCATTCGCCAGGATCACGCACCTGCCAATCGACCTGGCGCTTTCCGGCCTCATCGGCCAAGCGCTCGGTCTCTCCATTCATACGTCGAGCCGGCCGACCGTATCGCTATTTTCTTGTAGACCGCATTTCTCTCGTTCAAATCATGCCGGCGTCTGCCGGCTCAATCAGCGCTTGTTGAATTAGCAACGCCTGCTGCTGCTTCGATGTTTGTCGAGCAACGTCAATCAAGCCTGAGTTTGGATGCTACTCCCCGGCGTGCGACCTCACAGGGTACGCGAGACCGTCACTGCCATTAAGTTAAGCCGTTCGCTGAGCGAAGTCGAAGCGATTTGTTGGCTTCGGCTCCGCTCAGCCAACGATAAGTTATGCGAGGAAAACCTTAACTTAATGGCAGTGACGCGAGACCGTACATCGTGCAATCGAAATGCCAGCGGAGCAAGCATTGATTGCTGGAATATCAGCACAAAGTGCTGGTTTGGTGTTGAAATACCAGCAGTTTGGGCTTAAATAACACTTAAGAATATTAGAAGATCATAATAAAACAATTGGTTAAAGTATGGCATGGAACTTGCGATATTAGTTTTGCGAACTTGCGCACGGACAACAAGGTTTTCGGCCGCTTTGAGAGGGGCTGCCAGGAATCGGGTCAGGAAGACCCTCGAAAAACAATAAAAGTACCAATGTCTCAATAACTAAGGATGTAACTATGAATAAGCTTACCATCAAGCGTAGGCCGCGAGCGGCTAAATTCCCGCTCGCGGCCGGATTGCTGGCCTTGTCGCTGGCCGGATACGGCAGCGCCCAGGCCGGACTTCTGGGAGGTCTGGTCGGTCCTGACTTGACTCAGCAAGTAACCGGCGGCTTGCAGCGCGCTCCTGAAGCCATCAGCAAAACGACAGGCAAAGTCATTCCGAATGGCACTGTCTTATTGGCATGGACCGGTGACGATATTCTGGACGATCAGAATGCCGATTCCGATTTCCTGACCGTCATCGACGCGGAACCCGATTCGACAACCTACGGCAAGGTGATCTGGACCGCGAACCTGCCGTCTATCCTCGGTGCGAACAAGCCGGGTACCGCGTTGCTGCATACTTCGGACATTCACAACGAGCCGCATCACAACAGCGCCTATACCACCTATATCGATCCGGTCAGCAAAAAGAAATATCTGTTCGCCGGCGGTCTGATCAGCGGCAATATTTTCCGTTTTGATATCACCGACGTGCGCAAGATTCCAAAGGCGGAAATCGCCGTTTGCGGTCTCGAACTGTTGAAGTCCTCGCTGACCGACGATTTCGTGGTCCTGCCGAATGGCCACATTGCGGCCACCTTCATGGGCGGCACCGCTTATTACGGGCCCGGCACGGTGGTCGAATTCCATCCTTTGCGTAAGGGTGTGTGCGCGGGCGGCCTGCCTTATCTGCCAATCCCTCTGGTCGGCGATATTTTGCAGAACGACAAGCAATACCTTAGCGAAAACTCCGCCGTGCTCTTGAACTCCGGCGTGACCCGTTATACGCCGCAACATTTGACCGGCATCTCGGACGCGGGGCTGGAAGCCTATCCGCACGGCATGCAGTTGACCTATAACGGCAATTACTTGGTCACCTCCGACTATGCCAACCCGTTGGTTTTGGGTGCCGGCGACCCGATCGCGAATCTGTTCAGCGATTATTTCACCTATAATCCGCTGCCGACCGATCTGACCAGCCTGCGCCAGTTCGGCACCACCGTACGGGTATGGCGAGCCAATGATCTGAAGAAGGGGCCGATCAGCGTCAGCCAGGTGCCGGATGGTCCGCGGATAGAGGATGTCTATTTGCACGAAGAACCGGAAGGCTTGATGGGCTTGGCGCTGCCGCACAGCAAGGGCCATACCGATCCGCAAACCGGCCAACTGGTGCCGCATAACGGCGCTTTCGCGGCCAGTATGTGCGGCGGCACGTTGTATTACACCTCCAATATTCTCGCGCCACAGACCGCCAATAACGGTCAGGGTCCGGAATGGAAATCGGTTTATGACGTAGGTCCTTGCACCGGCGTTTCCTATTTTGCGATCAGCGACGACGACAAATATCTGTTCCTGCCGATCGCCGGCGAAAACAGCCCGGGCGACCATGTTTATGAACGCGATTATCCGGGCGAACACGATCGCCGCGTGTTGTCGCTCGATATTCGTCCTTTGCTCGCGAAAGGAACCGATCCTATCGATTGCGATTTCCCGGCAGCCGATTCGAGCCGCCCCGGCAATTCCACGCTGGGCTTGCCGATCGCAGGAAACGCTCTGAACAATCGGGTGCATAACAACGGCGCGCAGGATTGCCCGGTTGTGGTCGGACAAGTGACCGCGAATTCTCCGGAAAACTATGCCTCTCACGGCGGCCCGCATTTCGTCGGCATCGACCGCGCAGGCGCCACCGGTTCATCGGCGAGCAGTGCGTTGCAGCCAGGCAAGCGTCTCGTTTTCATCAATTACTTCGTCGACTTGAACCATATGGGGCTTCTGGGCACCGGCTCCGGCGGAGACAGAAAAATCTATGTGGCGAAAATCAATGCCGACGGCTCTCTGCAATACGACACGAACTTCAAGGATGAGCTGACCGGTGAATTGGGTATTGCATTGACCGGCCCGCAGCGCTCGGAATTCGATTGGCCGAATCGCGGCGTCACCGGCTCGGCGCGTCCGCACGGTGCGATTTTCGAGAAGAACGGCCTGAAACTGAAAGGGCCTGAGCACTACCAAAATTAGCCGTGACTGCCCGGCGCGGTTAACGCCGCGCCGGGGTTTAAGCTGAAATTTTGTATCAGGCAGCGCTCGATGTCTGCGAGTCGTATCCGGATGCGGATCTTTCCCGGTCAATTGACCGCTGCCTCTTTTTAAGACAATCCTGATCAAAGCAATCGCTACCATGTCAACAATCAACAAAAAACACACGCTGCTGGCCTCCGCTTTCGGTTTATCCGTCGCCCTGGGCGTGTCGGCCGCCGAACAACCGCAACAAGACGCACAGGCCCCCGCCATCAGTCAGTCGGAGATAGACTACGTCGTGAAACGGCGCGCCGCGCAAGGCGTGACGCTGACCGACGAGATCAAGCAGGACATCAAGGAAGATCTGGTCAGCCAGTCGCTGCTGGCGGACCAGGCGCTCAGGAAACAACTGGACAAGAATCCCGAAGTCGAAGCGCACCTGCAACTGGACCGGCTGGCCATCCTTTCGAAGGCTTACCTGGACGCCTATTTCAAGGAGCATCCGGTGACTGACGACAGCATTCGCAGCGACTACGAAAGCAAAAGAACGTCCGGAAAATTTCTCGAATACAAGATACGCCAGATCGTGGTGCCCGATAAAGCCGGAGCCGAGGACATCATCAAACAAATCAAGTCCGGCGCTGATTTCTCCGAGCTGGCCAAACATAAATCCCATGACCCCGGAGCCGAACATCACGGCGGCAGTATCGGCTGGTTCCGTCCTGACATCTTCATCGATGAGGCCTTCGCCGGCGCCGTTACGCAACTGAAGAAAGGCGAACTCACCGCCGAGCCGGTCAAGACCCGATACGGCTGGAACATCATCATACTCGATGACGGCCCGCGCAAGGTGACCGACGCCCAGCCTTATGACCATACCAATATCAAGCTGCGCGGCGTTCTGCGCGAAAAGGCGGAGAAGAAGCAAGTCGAAAAACTGCTCGCCGAATTGAAAGGCGCATCGAATGTCGTCGCGATTACCGATTCGAACAGCAAAACACGGTAACTGCAAATGATTTACAAAACACTATTCGGCGCCGCCATGCTTGGCCTGGCAGGCTCGGTATGCGCGGCGCCGGTGCTGATCTCGCCCGAGTGGGGTGCCGAGGCGTGCCAAGCCTGGAATGCCGACGCGGTGCTGACACAAAAACTGGTCGAGTCCGGATGGGTAAAAAACGATGCAGGACGCGGTTTCAAGGTAATCCAGTTTTACCGCGAGGACTGCGGCGACAAGCCGACGGCCGAATTGCGGATTGCGCTGCAAGGTAATCTTGCCCGCTGCGTGTCTGGCGGCAAAGCCGAGACGCAAGCATTAGCGTCGGGCGCCGATTATGTGATGAGCGCCGAGACCGACAGTTGGGTCGAGATGGGGCGCGGCGACTACGGCCCGATGCGCGCGATGATCTCAGGCAGCCTGGGTTTCGATGGGCCGATGGGCGAAGCGATGGGCAACATGAAGCCTTTCGAGAGTTTCCTGTTGTTGGTAGGCAAAGTGCCGGCCGACACTCAGCAATGCCCGGATCAGCCTGGCAAGCTCTCTGCCAGCGCGCCTTAAGGCCAAATGCCACGGTTTGACAAATATTTAGGAGAACTAAGCAATGAATACAAAAAACAGGTATCTGGCCGTCGCGGCGACGGCCTTATTGGGCGGCTTGCCGGCCATCGCGGGGGCGACCAACGGCTATTTTGCGCACGGCTACGGCGCCCGCAGCAAAGCCTTGGCCGGCGCCAGCACCGCGCGGCCACTGGATTCGTTCGCGGCCGCGGTCAATCCGGCCAGTATCGCCTATATCGGCGACCGGCTGGATGCGGAAATCGAGCTGTTCAGTCCGCGCCGCCAATACACCGTCGATGGCACGCCGACCTTGGCGCCCGGCGCGTTCCCGTTGAATTCCGGCACCTACCAGAGTGACAGCGAATGGTTTCCGGTGCCGGCCATCGGCTGGAACCACAGGATCGATGCGGAGCAGGCGGTCGGCGTGACGCTGTATGGCAACGGCGGCATGAATACCGATTATGTCGCCACGCCGAATCCTTTATGCCCCTTCCCGGGCGGCAGCGGCACGTTCTGCGCCGGCACCACCGGCATTGATAAGGCACAGGCGTTCATCGTGCCGAGTTATGCACACAGCTTTGGCGATGGCCGATTTTCGTTCGGTATCGCGCCTATATTTGCGATCCAGCGTTTCAAGGCGCGCGGCCTGAATGCGTTCGCGCCGTTTTCGAGCGATCCGGAGCATGTGTCTAACCAGGGCTATGATTATTCCTTCGGCGGCGGCGTCAGGGTCGGAGGCTTGGTCGAGGTGATTCCGGGCGTCAGATTCGGGGCTTCGTATAAAAGCCGCATCACGATGTCCAAATTAGACGACTATGCAGGGCTGTTCGCGGAGCAGGGGAGCTTTGATATTCCCGAAAGCTTCAATTTCGGTCTGGCCTGGGATATCAATAAAGAGATAACGACGTCCTTTGATGTCGAGCACATCCGGTACAGCCAAATCGATTCGGTCGGCAACCCGATGTTTCCGAATCTGATGACGAAGAGGCTCGGCGAGGATGGCGGCCCCGGTTTCGGCTGGAAGGACATGACCATCTTCAAACTCGGCGCCGAATGGCGGCCGAACAAGCGTTGGACCTGGCGCGCGGGCGTCAGCTATGGGGCGCAGCCGATTCCAAAGTCCGAAGTGTTGTTCAATGTGCTGGCGCCGGGCGTGCAGGAATACCACTTGACGACCGGATTCAGCCGCGCGATCGGCGACAAGGACGAAGTGAATTTTGCGTTCATGTATTCGCCGAGCAACTCGGTCAAAGGACCCAACCCGCTGAGTCCAAAGCAGAACATCGAACTGGAAATGGATCAGTACTCGTTCCAACTGGGCTGGTCCAAAAAGTTTGAATAACGTTAGGACGGCATTTCGGGCATAGCCGGGGGCTTATGTCTCCCGGCGGGTACTGGCCAAGGATGGCGGCAGTGCTTTTTGGCGAGGCTTTTGCCGATGTGGTAATTTTTGAGAAGGAATGTAACTGTCGTCGGTAACATGCCGCAGGCTGAGCGGAGTCGAAGCCAACGGCATCGCCGTAGTGAACCTCCCGGAATTGGGAAGTCGGTAGGGAGGTGATTTAACTCTGGTCCCTCATCAAGCGCACAGCGCCGTATTTTCGGCAGGCGCATGGTCAAAAGACGGGGTGCCGTAGAACTCGCCTTCGACCAGTTCAAAGCCTGCGTTCTGCGCCAAGGCGCTGCTTTTTATCTGCGTCACATTCGCCAGGATGCTGCGCCCGCCGATCGACCGCACCAGCGCATTCCATTGCCGCAGTTTTTCGGCAGCCCTGACGTCGCGGATCGTGTCCAGCGAGTTGGCTGCCAAACTGACATAATTCGGCTCCAAGGCCTGAATCAACTGATCGGCGTGTTGACCCAGCGCGGCATAATCGAACTTCAGCGCGATTTGATAGCCGCGGCGCCGGTAATTCTCCAGTCCCTGGTTCAACTGTTGCTGAAAACGCGCATAGGCCGGATTGACGGGCACCGTGATCGCGACGTTCCGAGTCTCCAGTCCGCAGCGCACGATGATTTCTTCGAAATAAACGCCGTGATTCTCCTTCACGCCGAGGATATGCCGGGGATCGACGTCCAGAAACAGCGTATCGGTTTCCGCTTGCGTCGGCAGTAATAAATAATTCAGCATGTGCACGGTTCTCGACAGGCGGTCGAAGCTTAGAATCGACAGCGTGTCGATCGAAGGCGTCAAAGGATGATTCAGCAAATGCTCGATGTCATCCCGGTACAACGGTTCCGCCGGGCTATTGGTCAGCTGCTGTTTGGCCGTATATCCCGCGATCTGCGACGGATCTTCGGTCAACCGAACCGGCGACAAGATGCTGCCGATCTGTATCGGTCCATACAGTCCATGAACGACGCCGTTTTTGAAGACGAACGGTCCGGAACTGCCGGGGTCGTTAAATCCTAAGCGATAGTTGAAGTGTTCGACTAACTGCTGTAAAGGCATGGTATTTAAGTCCTTGACGAAACAATAGCAGGGAAAATACCCCAATGATTGACGATAACGAATAGGTTAAGGGATAAGGCAGGCGAAAGGAAACGATAGTTTTAGAATCCCATATCTCAATCGATGATAGGCGGCGAGCAGGACGTCGATTTTGATGGGAAGAAAAAACGATCCACAGCCGGCAACTCGGATTGAGAGTTGCCCTCTGCGCATGCGCAGCAATTATTGGGCTCTTACCGCCACCAGATGCACATAGCGCCCCATATCGCGGTAAGTCGGCATCCGGCAATGACGGTATTCCAGTTCGAACAGTTCGGACTGATCGCTGTGTTCGAGCGTTCCCTTGTCAAGATAGTCATGAAACACGCGAATGCCGGTATGGGCCGTGATCTCGAAACCCCATAGCTTCAGATGCTCGATCACTTCATGCGGGTATTGCGGATTCGGCGGCGTCAGTTTGTCGCCCTTGCCGAGATAGCTGTCGCTCAGCAGGTGTTGCCAGCGCCAGCCGCCTTTCAGCGCATTGGTATAAACCATCGCGTTCCGATTATAGAACAGCAGCGACAAGGTGCCGCCCGGTTTGACCCGGTCCGCGATGATTTGCAGCGTCGGTATCGGTTCCGCCAGCCACTCCAGTACCGCATGGCACAATACCAGATCAAATGGGGGCAGGTGGGGCGCCAGGTCTTGCGCGGCCTGATGGTGAAATTCGGCAGGCTGGCCATGTTTTTGGAAGAGCTGCCTGGCGCGCGCCAGCATTTTTTCGGACAGGTCGCACAGCGTAAGCCGATGTCCCTTTTCCGCCAGCCCCAGGCTGATTTGCGCAAAGCCGCAGCCGGCATCCCAAACGGTCAGCGGCGCCGGGCTCCGGTAAAAAACGTCCAGATCCTCCCTCAGCAACTTCAGCCGCCAATCGCCCTTCGCGGTCGCATAGACTTTTTTTTCGAATCTTTCGATCAGGTGGTCGAAATTTTTATCCTGTTTTGATTTCATTTTACTCAGTAAAAACCCAGCGTCGCGCACCGCTGTTAAAGCCTGCTAATCCAGTAAAGAGGGCGCCGGCGATGATGTGCAAGCGCAAGAATTTGAATGTTGCCGTCAACCTCTCGAAAAATAACATGGAAAGGAAAACCCTGAACCCTTGCTCTGCGAATGTCCGGCGGAACCTCGGTGTGATGGCGAGCAGGCATTTCACAGATACTGGCAATGACGGTTTTAACCGCTTCATGGAAGCGTGCCCCAAGTTCCGTACGCAGTGACTTATAGAATGCAACATGTTCTGCATATTCCGCAGCGGCTTCGGGATGGAAGCTGTAGATCATTTCAAAATGGCTTGGATTTTGCGTTCAACTTCCTCGGCAGAAACCAGCTGAACAGTTCCATTGTCGATTTCAGCGGCTCGACGTTGCGCTTCTATGAGCCAGAGTTTTGCGATTTCTTTGTCCGACAAGGCGTCCAAACTCGAAAGCAGTGTTTCGGCGAGCCGAGCCCTGTCTTCAATCGGCAGGCGTAAAGCCTCTTGTTCAATCGCTTGGATGTTCATAAATTAAAAACCCTAATGAGCTAATTTTTCGGTCTTTGAGTGATCGGATGGTGGAAATATAACCATTGCTTTATCCATTTTACCAGACCCATTTGCCGGGGGCGGTGTTCCTCATAAAGTTAACCCCGCGAATCCGCAAATGACGTTAGCTGATCCGCCTTACGGATTATTATCAGGCACGGTGGGCCAGGCGGCACTGAAAATTTTCCAATAAAGCGGGAACAATCCAGAAACGACACTTTCCTAAGCAAGAGGTAGTTTTAGCGGCAGGGATAAAAAGGGACCAGATTATTGCCTCGTTATCCAGCAGATTTGCTTGTTTGGCAGGAAATGAAGTAAATATGTCATTGATACAAAATATCAGGAGAGTATATTGGTGCCTGCCATTAATTCTTTTCAGAAAGAACAGGAATTTGACGGTTGATGAGCTTATCCACAATAGCACCAGTCAGTTCCCGTGGTTTAGGTGAAATTTTTACTAAACAACCCGAGGCATTAACCCATGAAAACAACAGATGAATACAGTCACCTGGTGGACGAATATGTTGAACGGAGCGCCAAAATCGATAAATTGGTAGAGAAATCCCGGCAAGGTGAAGATGTGGATCAAGAACTCGAAGCGTTGCGCGCCAAACAGCAAGAAGCCAATCAAATATTACAAAAATTAGAAGTGTCCAGCAGCACTATTTGGGAAAATATCGGAAACGGCGGCTAAACTCTCAAGGGGTTGGTGCGCCGGCGGCATCGTCAAAACGTTGGGGACGGGGTTTGCAACGCCGCCCTGCCCGGACCTACAAGGCGATTGACAATGCTTATCTGCCTCGGTATTTTATCGTTAATGAAGGCCGTTTTTTCCCCTTCTCCTAGACTACAGAGGATTCCGCCATGGGCTACGACCGGACCTACTCCCGAGAAGAGATCCACCAGATGCTATATCTCAGCGAGCGCCGGTTGCGACCGACGGCGCCTGCTGCATCGGCACATGAAGGACATGCCATCAGCAGGCATACCGAGCAGCGGGAGAATCCTTTCGATCGGCGGCAGATTCGCCAGGACTCGACTTTCTCCAGCCGCAAGCACCTTATCCTGGCAACGGAGGAGGCTCTGCATTCAACCCAAGGCCAGCAGGAATTGAGAAAGCTGAATGCCCACGGCACCCACACATGCAAGATCGCGTTCCAGCTCGTGGCGACCCAAGGCAAGATTCTCGCCGACGTCGTGCTCAATCCGATGGCAACCGTGGGCAACCAGCAGGTTCCCGCACAGGGTCCGGCGCTCTATCTGCAGAAACTCCCCGTCGACTCGATCATCCTGATCATCGACAAATTGGCGCCCTCCGAGTCCTGGGCACCGCTACACATTCAGACAGCCTATCCGAACCAGGTGGTCATGACTACCTAGCGAGCCGTGATCGTCAAACGCCAATGATCTTAAATAAGAGAGGGCTCCGGATGCGGCTCAGCAGTTGTGAAAGCTCTATAGGGTATGCACCGCGCACCATTCAATAAATCCGAATGCCGTAATATTTGGGTTATTTACAGCATTTCGGCGGGGAATCTATTCAAATTGCCAAGGTTTCTGCGCGATATCACCGAAGACACTCCCCTCAAAATGACCGTGGGCGACTATGCATTTGAATCTTACTTAGACGGCGCTGGCCCTGGCTGGCTTTGCCGCCTACAGAAGTAATGGTAAATGCCGTTTTTGCAAATCGATTGCAGGAACCAACCCGCTCTTCAGCCTTCTAACTAAAGGTGTTTTGCAAGCAATACTTTTTGCTTGATCTGGACATCGTTTTCAAAATCATTTGATCTTACATTAGCGTAAGAGAAGGAGGACCATTATGAAAACCGCAAGTAAACTGTCCGCTAGTGAACCTGTAGCCATTCGCGGCGGCAGGTACCTCGATTGTTATACCGCACCTGAAAAATTCAGGTTGTCAGTGGCTATAGGCGTCATCCTGCTATGCAGTGTTAATCCATTACGCGCAGGGGAAACGATGACCGACAAGGATGCTCCTGTCAAAAAATCCCCTTCGTTTGAACAGGCAGATAAGAATGCCGATCACGTTGTTACCAAAGAGGAACTCAATGGTTATCCCTTTTTATTGGAGTATTTTGATCGGGTTGACGCTGGCAAGGATGGCAAACTTGAACAGCATGAATATGAAAATCTGATCATGGAAAAAAAGCGTGAAGGCGAATACGAGTAAGATAGGACAGTAGAGCGGTTTCGCGCGAGCAAACCGCCATTGCCCGAAGTTTCGCCGAAGGTCAGCACAAAAAACAAAAAAATATTGCCTGGATAAAGTTCAGGTAGAAATCAAATTCGTTGGCATCGAAAAGGGGCGCGATGCGCCCCCTGGCTTTTCAACCCCCGTGTTTATTTCAACAAAAGTAGGAGAGTGGACATGGCACTTAGAATCAATGATGAAGCGCCGAATTTTACGGCCAAAACGACGCAAGGAACGATCAATTTTCACGAATGGATCGGTGATAGTTGGGCGGTCCTGTTTTCGCATCCGAAGGATTTTACGCCCGTTTGTACGACCGAATTGGGCTATATGGCAAGGCTTGAGCCGGAGTTTAAAAAACGCAATTGTAAGATTATCGGCTTGAGTGTCGATCCAGTAGAAAACCATGACAAATGGTCAAAGGATATCGAGGAGACGCAGGGTTGTGCGGTCAGTTATCCGATGATAGGCGACAGCGATCTGGCGGTCGCGAAGCTTTACAATATGCTGCCTGCCGAAGAGCCCGGCACGTCGGAAGGGCGCACCGCGGCCACGAATGCGACCGTACGCACGGTATTTATTGTTGGGCCGGACAAAAAGATCAAGTTGATGCTGACCTATCCGATGACGACCGGTCGCAATTTCGATGAAATCCTGCGGGTGCTCGATTCGATGCAGTTAACCGCCAAGCATAAGGTGGCAACGCCGGTGAACTGGAAGAATGGCGACGACGTGATCATCGTGCCGTCGGTATCCGATGACGATGCGAAAAAAATGTTCCCGCAAGGATGGAAGACGTTGAAACCGTATTTACGCATCGTTCAGCAACCGAAATAAACAACCCGGCCATCGTTTCCGGCCGAGTTGGGGAGGATTGGATTGTATAATCGTGGCGTCGGTTTCGAAAAGGAGCCGATGTAACGGGAGGGTGGTTTCGCGCGAACAAACTGTCATTGCCGGAAATTTCGCCGAAATTCAGCACAAAAAGCAAAGAAATCCCGCTTTATAAGGTCCGGGGTGAGGTCGATTTCGTTGGCTCCGAAACGGCGGATTGCTGGCGCGAATCCGCTTTAGCCTTGTAGTATTACGATTCACCGTATTATTCGTTCCGGGCGTTCTTGCGGATCGGTTCGCCTGCCGCGACGAGCAGATGGGAAAAGCGTCCTTTGATGTTTTTCCAGCGGCCGGAATAATCATCGTCGCCGGGTGGCAGCGTCCACAACGCATGCATGTGTTCCGGCAAGACTACCCAGGCGTCGATGTGCAGCGGTTGTTTGCGTAGCGCATAACGCACCGATTTGCGCAAGTCATCGATATGGTCGACCAGATAGGCGCGTTTCCGGTCTTGCAGGGCGACGGTAAAAAAATACGTCCCGCCCTCCACGCGGTTGCGGCGATACATAACCATGCCATTGTTCCTTAAACGTGATCAGAATGTATTAAATGTAGCCCGGATGCAGCGCAGCGGAATCCGGGATAGGCCTTTGCCGACGCCTTATTTTTTAATTCCGATTGAGTCTTACGATTACATCTATGCAAAGCCTCGTGAACAGCAAGGTTCGTTTCTGTGTGGCTCCCGGATTCCGCTGCGCTGCATCCGGGCTACACTTGATACTCGTTAGCGGTATTTAACCTCGACCGCCTCGTTTCCAAGCTGCCGCTTCAAGCGCAACAACAACTCGTCGGTCGCAAAGACCCGCCATTCATCGCCGAGTCGGACGGTGGCCTGGGCCTGCTCCGAGCGGTATTGAATCAGCACCGGACAGGCGCCGCCTTTGAACGGCTCCAGAGCCGGGCTCAATTTTTCGGTCAACGAATCGCCGTTGACGCCTGCCTGCCAGGTCAACTGCAAGCCGCGCGCGAAGGCGTTGCGGGCCTGGTCGATGCTGTAGAGCTTTTCTGCGGTCAGGCGCGGGGTGCCGGTGTAGTCGTCCATCGACAGCGCGCCTTCGGCGACCAGCAGCACGTCGCGGGTGAAAATGTCCCGGTATCTTTCGTAGGTTTCGGGATAGATCGCCACCTCGAGCCGGTCGGTGCGGTCATCCAACAGCGCGAAACCCATCGTCTTGCCGCTTTTGGACTGGCGGGTGCGGATTTCGACGACCAGTCCTGCGACGCGGGCTTCCAGCTTACCTTTGCTGCGCTCCATGTCCGACTTTAGTTTGTTCAGGCTACCGTGGGTAAACTGGCTGATTTCGGCCTCGTATTGCGCGATCGGATGGCCGGTCAGGAACAGGCCGAGGGTTTGCTTCTCGGCGTTCAGGCGCTCCTGCTCGGGCCAGGGTTCGACGAAGGTCGAATAGGCGGCGATCGCATCGTCGGCATCGCTGGTTTCCTGCAGGCCGAACAGATCGTTCTGGCCGGTTGCGGCCATCTTGCCGTGCTGTTCGGCGACCTTCAGTACGGTCGGCAGTTCCGCAAGGTGAGCCGCCCGGTTAGGATCGAAGATATCGAACGCGCCGGCGCGGATCAGCGCTTCGAGCACGCGCCGGTTGAATTTGCGCAGGTCGACGCGTTTGCACAAGTCGTACAGATCGCGGTAAGCGCCGTTTTGCTCCCGTTCCAGAATCATGTCCTCGATCGCGTTTTCGCCGACGCCCTTCAGCGCGCCGAGGCCGTAAACGATCTGCTTGGCCTGATTGACCGTAAAGCGGAAGTTCGAATCGTTGATCGACGGCGGCGCGATCGGCAGTTTCATGCGCCGGCATTCCTCGATCAGCACGACGACCTTGTCGGTGTTGTCCATATCAGCCGATAAGACCGCGGCCATGAATTCGGCCGGATAATGCGCCTTCAGCCAGGCGGTCTGATAGGCGACCAGGGCATAGGCGGCCGAGTGTGATTTGTTGAAACCGTAGCCGGCGAACTTCTCCATCAGGTCGAAGATGTAGGTCGCGATGCTTTCGTCGATGTTGTTCGCTATCGCGCCCTCGGTGAACACTTCGCGCTGCTTGGCCATTTCCTCGGGCTTTTTCTTGCCCATCGCGCGGCGCAGCATGTCAGCGCCGCCGAGCGTGTAGCCGCCCATCTCGCGGGCGATCTGCATCACCTGTTCCTGATACAGGATAACGCCGTTGGTCGGCTTGAGGATAGGGACTAATAGAGGATGCGCGTATTCGGCCTTGGCGCCGTGCTTAACATTAATATAGTCATCGACCATGCCCGATTCCAATGGCCCCGGCCGGAACAGCGCGACCAGCGCGATGATGTCGTCGAAGCAGTCAGGCTTCAGTTTTTTGATCAACTCCTTCATGCCGCGCGATTCGAGCTGGAATACCGCGGTGGTCTGCGCATTCTTTAAGAGGTCGTAGGACGCCTTATCGTCGCGCGGAATCGCGGCGATGTCGACCAAGGGTTCGCCGAGCTCCTGTTTTTTGCGGTTGATCGTTTGCAGCGCCCAGTCGATGATCGTCAGCGTGCGCAAGCCCAGAAAGTCGAACTTGACCAGGCCGACCGCTTCGACGTCGTCCTTGTCGAACTGCGTGACCAGATTGCCGCCGCCCTGTTCGCAGTACAGCGGCGTGAAGTCGGTCAGTTTGGTCGGCGAGATCACCACGCCGCCCGCGTGCTTGCCCGCGTTCCGCGCCATGCCTTCCAAGGATCGCGCCATGTCCATCAGCGATCTGACTTCTTCCTCGTTCTCGTAGCGCTGCCGGAGGTCGGGGCTGTCTTGCAGCGCCTTGTCGAGCGTCATGCCGATTTCGAACGGAATCAGTTTGGCGAGCTGATCGACAAAGCCGTAAGCGAAACCCAGCACCCGGCCGACGTCGCGGGTAACCGCCTTCGCGGCCAGCGAACCGTAGGTGATGATCTGCGCGACATGGTCGCGGCCGTAGTGCCCGGCGACATAGTCGATCACTTCATCGCGCCGGTCCATACAGAAATCGACGTCGAAGTCGGGCATCGAGACCCGTTCGGGATTCAAAAAACGCTCGAACAACAGATCGAATTCGATCGGGTCGAGGTCGGTAATCTTCAATACATAAGCGACTAAGGAGCCCGCGCCCGAACCCCGCCCCGGCCCGACCGGAATCTGATGATTCTTCGCCCACTGGATGAAGTCCGCGACGATCATGAAGTAACCCGGAAACCCCATCTGGGTAATCACCTGTAATTCGATCTCGAGCCGGTCATAATAGACTTGCCGCTTTTCTTCCTCGGTGCCGCTGCCGACGGGCGGATGCTGGCGCAGGCGTTCTTCGAGGCCTTTGCGGGATTCTTCGGCCATCACGTCGCCGATCGTCATCCCTTCGGGGACCGGATAGTCGGGCAGGAAGTTTTTGCCCAGGGTCAGCGTGATGTTGCAGCGCTTCGCGATCTCGACCGTGTTTTCGAGCGCCTCGGGAATGTCCGCGAACAGCTCACACATTTCCTCGGTACTACGCAGATATTGCTGGTCGGTATAATCCTTCGGCCGGCGGCTGTCGTCGAGCACGCGGCCCTGGTTGATGCAGACGCGGACTTCGTGGGCCGGGAAGTCTTTTTTGTGCAGAAAGCGCACGTCATTGGTCGCGACGACCGGCAGATCGGCCTCGGCGGCCAGCTCCAGCGCGGCCGCGATATAGGCTTCTTCGCCCGGTTTGCCGACGCGCTGCAATTCCAGATAAAAACTGTCCGGGAACAGGTTGGCCCAATAATCGGCCTGGCGTTTGGCGTCATCCTTGCGCTCGGCGATCAGCGCCCGGCCGATGTCGCCGGCCATCGCGCCGGACAAGGCGATCAAGCCGCCGGCATTCGCCTCGATCCATTCGTATCGCAACATCGGCACGCCCTGATGCTGGCCTTCCTGATACGCTTTGGAGATCAGTTCGGTCAACGCGATATAGCCCTGATGATTTTTGACCAGCAGGGTCAGTCTGTACGGATTGGCCGGTTCCTCCGGATTGAAGATCAGCACATCGGCGCCCGCGATCGGCTTGACGCCCTGGCCCATCGAGGTCTTGTAAAACTTGACCAGCGCGAACAGGTTCACGTGATCGGTGATAGCCGCGGCCGGCATGTGTAATTCGGCCAGGCGCTTGACCAGCGGTTTGATCTTGACGATGCCGTCGACCAGTGAGAATTCGCTGTGCAGTCTCAGATGGATAAATTTGGGCTGCATGAGAGGTATTTTTGTCGCTTAGGATCAGAAAAGGTAGGGCGGATGCGCTGCGCTTATCCGCCCTACAAAGGTTTTTCTAAGGCTGATGATTTATTTGCAATGTCTTCACAAATCTTCGATGCCGTTGAACAGGCTCATGTAATCCTGCATCGCGCGCACGATCACTTCGTGCGCTTCGGCGCGGCCGTAAACGTCGGTGATCTCGCAGGTCGATTTCTCGCCGGGCAGGTTTTTATAGGTCAGGAAATAATGCATCAGCCGGTTGATGTAGGAACTCGGGCAGTCCGACACATCGTTCCACTGCCGGTAAAATTCGTCGCCTTTCATCACCGCGATGATCTTGTCGTCCGCCTCGCCGCCGTCGAGCAGGCGGAAACCGCCGACCGGGATCGCCTGCAGGATGATGTCGCCGTGCGATACGCTGCGTTCGCTCAACACGCAGATGTCGAGTGGATCGCCGTCGCCCTTGATGCCCGTTCGGCCCGACTTCAACGCGGCGAATTCGGCGACCTTGTTGCCGCAATACGTGCGCGGGACAAAGCCGTACAAGGTCGGCACCATGTTCGAAAACTTTTGCGGCCGATCGATTTTCAGATAGCCGCTCTGCTTGTCGATTTCGTATTTGACCGTATCGGTCGGCACGATTTCGATAAACGCATTAACCACGGAAGGCGTGCTGTCGCCCGCGCTGATGCCGTGCCAGGGATGGGCTTTGTAGTGGTAGTTGTTCATAAGTTTTCGGTCATTAAGTGGGCGATATTGCATCGTTGCCACGCTCCGCGCCACTGCCATTAAGTTAAGCCGTTCGCTGAGCGAAGTCGAAGCGATGTGATGGCTTCGGCTCCGCTCAGCCAACGATAAGTTTTGCGCGGAAGCTGTGAATTGAATATATCAATTGTAGCCTCGATGTCGTGTCGCGATCGAGGATTTCGATGGCGCAACGGCTCAAGGCTATATAAATAGGGTGGCGCTGCTCGATTCCGATCAAACCGAAATCGGCGCTCGGATCGGATCGTGCGCCTGATAACCTTCGAATTCGAAATCCTCATAGCGGTAATCGAACAGCGAATCCGGCTTGCGTTTCAGGATCAGCTTCGGCAAAGGATAGGGCTCACGGCTCAATTGCAATCTGGCCTGCTCCAGATGATTCAGGTACAAGTGTACATCACCGCCGGTCCAGATAAAATCGCCGACGTCCAGATCGGCCTGCTGCGCGGCCATGTGCGTCAGCAAGGCGTAGCTCGCGATATTGAAAGGCACGCCGAGAAAGGTGTCGCAGCTGCGCTGATAAAGCTGGCAGGACAGCCGTCCTTCCGCGACATAAAACTGAAACAGCGCATGGCAGGGCGCGAGCGCCATTCTGCCCTGCGCGACATTCGCCTGCGGGGCGATCGTTTCGTCGGGCAGATCGGCGACGTTCCAGGCCGAGACGATCATCCGGCGGCTGTTCGGCGTGGTTTTGATCTGCTCGATCACCTGTTGCAGTTGATCGATCGTGCCGCCGTCAGGCGTAGGCCAGGCGCGCCATTGGCGGCCGTAAACCGGGCCCAGGTCGCCGTTCGCATCGGCCCATTCGTCCCAAATGCTGACCTTGTGTTCGTGCAGATAGGCCAGGTTCGTGTCGCCCTGCAAAAACCAAAGCAGTTCGTGAATGATCGATTTCAGATGGATTTTTTTCGTAGTGACCAAAGGAAAGCCTTCGGCCAGCGGGAAACGCATCTGATGCCCGAAGATCGACACGGTGCCGCTGCCGGTCCTGTCGCCTTTTTGGACGCCTTCGTCGAGGATTTTATCCAGTAGATTTAAATATTGTTGCATGAAATGAAGGCTTTTGTTTCGTCTTCCGTCAAAAATTCGTGCTGATCTTTCACTTCTTTGCAAGCCAGATATAAAGCAAGGGTCTCTAGTTTTTCAGACTGTTTTTCCAATAGTTCTTGGAGAAAACCTTGCTGGACTTCGTCAGGCAGTGTTTCGTAAAGCGCATATAAGCTATGTGCCGTATTTGAATTTTGTGGTTGCATGACTGTTCTCCGGGTTGTTCTGAATGACAGGCAGGGTATCTGAATAGTAAAAATATCAGGGCGCTTTTTTATAAGCCCAATAAACCATTCCCGCCCCGATCAGGATCATCGGCGTCGATAAAATCTGTCCCATCGTGACCCAGTCCAGCGCCAGATAGCCGAGCTGGGCATCCGGCATCCTGAAAAATTCGATAAAGAAGCGGAAGCAGCCGTAGAGCATCACGGCCATGCCGGTCGGCGCCATTTTCGGGCGGGGGTTGGCGGTATAGAGCCAGAGTATCACGAACAGCACCACGCCTTCCAGAAACGCTTCGTAAAGCTGGGACGGATGGCGCGGCAGCGGGCCGCCGTTCGGAAACACCATCGCCCACGGCACATCGGTCGGCCGACCCCAGAGTTCGGCGTTGATGAAATTGCCGAGGCGGCCGGCGCCGAGGCCGATCGGGGCCAAGGGCGAGATGATGTCGGTCAATTGCAGCATCGTGCAGTTTTGTTGTTTGCCGAAAATCCACATCGCGACAAACACGCCGAGCATGCCGCCGTGAAACGACATGCCGCCTTTCCAGATTTCGAAAAGCACCAAGGGATTGTGCAGGAACTCGCCCAGATTGTAAAACAGCGTGTAACCGATGCGTCCGCCGAGGATCACGCCGATCGCGCCGTAGGTGACCAGATCCTCGATCGCCTCGGGCTTGATCGGCGACCAGGGGGCCAGGGCGCGCCGCTTGCCCAGTATCCAGACGCCGGCGAAGCCGACCAGGTACATCAGGCCGTACCAGTGAATTTTTAGCGGGCCAATGGCGACGGCGATCGGATCGATATTCGGATAAGTCAGCATAGTCAGGGAGAGAGTCTAAAGCGAAGGATGCCCTATTATACCTTGCCGGGCATGACATCTTAAGCATAGAGACTGGGAGTCCATAAAAATCCATAAAGATATTAGTGTTAGGCGAACAATTTTCCCCATATAATCCTTAAAAAAATATTAAGTAATTTATTTGTAATTTATCTGCTGATGACCACTTGCGTTGATGTAAAAATACATGGAGCGCAGCTATGAATAAAAATTTACATCCCAGAAGACGCCAGCATATGGCTTATGCGGTGGGGTTATTGGCTGGCGCGCTGAGCTTGTCGGCATTGGTGTTGCCGGCCAATGATGCCTGGCATCGGCGCGGTCCTATGAATGCCGGGCATGATGATATTCAATGCCCGGACTGCCACCAAGAGGCGCCGGGCAGTTATCGCCAGCAAATTCAGGCCAATGTCCGCTATCTGTTTGGCCGGCGCGAGCATCCGGCCGATTTCGGCAAAATGGCGGTCGCCAATGAAACCTGTTTGGATTGCCATGAGCGCCCGAATGACCGGCATCCGGTTTACCGCTTTCTTGAACCGCGTTTCAAAAAGGCGCGCGCCACGCTCCGGCCGCATCTGTGCGTTTCCTGTCATCGGGAGCATCAAGGCAAACGCGTCGTGCTCGGCGATAGCGGCTATTGCGTGACGTGTCATAAAAACACCCGTCTCAGAAACGACCCGCTGGATACTCCGCATGCACGGCTGATTGCGGACAAGCGTTGGACGACTTGCCTCGGCTGCCATGATTTTCACGGCAATCATACGATCAAAACGGCCACAAAGGTCGCCGAAGCGATTCGCCCCGAAGCCATCCGCGCCTATTTCGAGGGCGGTCCCTCGCCCTATGGCAAGGATGTGCATTATCACGCCAGAAAGGAGAAAAAGCATGACGAATAAAACCTTCTGGATTAGCTTGTTTGTGTTGACCTGCCTCGGCATTTATCTGTTCGTCAGCGCGCCGCCGCCGTTGCCGGAGAAATCGGCGGCGCAGGCATCCATTCCGGTCGAACGCCTGTTCGAGCTGGTGCAGACCGAAAATGCCGCGGTCAGAGCCCTGTGGACCCAGGAAATCGTCGGCCAGGGCATAAAAGCCGGGTTGAAGTTTAGCGAGCATTGGCGCGATGCCGAAAGCGAAGCCGGTCCTCTGCCCGCGCTCTTTCTGCGCGAAACCGCCAAGAGCCTGGAAAAAAGCCCCGTGCGGCTCAGCCTATTCCTGGGCTCGGACTACCCGATCAGCCCGGACAACCGCTTTGAAGGCATGCAGAAAGACAAATTTGAACAGTTACGCCAGACGCGGCAGCCGCAGTTTTTCTATATTCCCGACATCGAGCGCCATACCGCGATGTTCGCCGATGTCGCGGTCGCCGAACCTTGCGTCGAGTGCCACAACAAACATCAGCAATCGCCGAAACACGACTGGCGTCTGCATGACATCATGGGGGCGACGACCTGGATGTATCCCACGCAAAAGGTTTCCACAGAGGAAGTTTTAAAAACCTTAGTGGTGCTGCATGACGGTTTTCGCGATGCTTACACGGCCTATATCGAGAAGGTGAAGACGTTTAAAAAGCTGCCGGTGATCGGCAACAAATGGCCGCGCGAAGGTTATTTTCTGCCTGACGTGGAAACGTTCATGCAAGCGGTGCTGGAACGCACGGCCCAGCACACGTTGCCGGCGCTCGGCGCTTTGGCGACTGCGAAAGATACCGGAGCTGTGGAGGTAAAACCGCATGCGGATACGCATTGAAAAACGCTGGATCAAAAAAAGTTATTTTGGGCTGGGTCTGGGGCTTTTTGGCGCATTTCTCGTGCAGGAAGTTTATCGCTGGCAATGGCCCTGGCTGGCCGGATGGCAGACTGATTCGGTTTATAAACAGCTGTCAGGATTGGCGCTGATCGTTTTTCTGAGCCAGCAATGGCAGTGTTCTTTGCTGCGCAACCAGGGAAATACCGCGCTCGGCAACGCCCGGCTGCCGCGTCATAAATGGCTCGGCACTTTGGCCCCGTTGTTTTTTTACGCCCATGCCCAGCATGTCGGCTACGGATACTTGCAGGCGCTGAGCTGGTCGTTTTTCGTGGTCTTCTTTACCGGCTTATGCAACTGCGAGATCATGCAAATCCGCCAGCCCTGGTTTCGTCCACTCTGGCTGATATTGCATGTTGGGCTGGCGACCGCGCTGCTGTTTTTAATCGGTTACCATGTCGTGATCAGCTATGCCTATGAATGACGCCAGTCCCAAGCTATCCTAGTCCTGTTATTCCGCCACCCCTGTATGATGCTTCATGTGTTCGGGCATCACCACATTGCCATGGTCCTTGTTCTGGGCATTCAGCCATTCATGCAACGCCTGGTCAAATTGCGGATATTCGGTCGAAAAATGAATCTGCGCGCCATTGGGCAAGGATTTGTATTCATAACGGATGTCGTCGGTTTTGGCGGTCTTCAATTGGAGAAGCCCCGGCATGTCCGGCCCATGCATTTTTTCGCTAATCGAAAAATCGCCTTTGGCGAAGGCAAGAGACAGCTGGCGCAGATGATTTTGAATCAGTTCGATCTGATCGGGAGCATCCGGTTTGGCGATCACATGCATCACCCCGCCGTGAACGGTTTTCGAAAACGTTTCCACGACTTTACTCGCGTCATAGGGCATCAGTTTTTCACGCTGCTGCTCAACCTCTTTCATGCGCTGCGGGCTGGCATCTTCCTCCGCGAACGTCGGTGCCGCAAAAAATAAAAAGCCGATCGAAATTAAGGCTAGCTGTTTCATTATCGTTCTCCTCGTGGGTCCTGGCCTGGGTACGCCGCGCGCACTATTTTTTCGGTTGATTTTGCGGAAGGGTTGGCGACCGCAAATTTCCGATGTTCAAACAACAAGTAAAATATAGTAGGAAGACCGGTTTAACGTGTTCCAGGTTCCATGATTTGCGATACGGCCTTCAGGGCGCCAATTCGACCTGGATTTCTGTCGATGCGGAACGGCCTTCCGCATCGACCGCGCTGATCAGATAGTGGCCGGGATGACTGGGCTGCCAGGAATAGGCTTCCGAAGGCGCCGTCTTGGCGATGAAGCTTTGATTCGCGAACCAATAGACGCTGTCGCTCGCGGACGTATTCGCCTTCAAGGCCAAGGTTGATGCTTTGCCGAGGCGCAGCGCATAGGTGCCGGCCCTGGATGGCGAGACGATGCGCGGCGCATCGCCAAGCCCCTCTGGATTGCGGTAGCAGTCGGGCAGGTGCGGGGGAGGGCGGCGCGGCATGCCGGCCTGTTCAAATAGGCGCAGCATTTCGCTGTCCCAGAATTCGACGATTTCGCGTCGGCTGTTAGCCGTGTTCGGGCAGACGATGCTGCCGGTTTCTGGATCGAGATAGACCGCGCGGTGCAGCGTGCTGGTCTTAATCGGCGATTTGCCCGGGATGAACCAGGTCTTCGCGCGCACCGGACAGTCCGCATTCGGCAGGTCGCCGCTGGCCGCGCAGACTTCGACCTCGGCGACCGACTCCGGCTTGAAGGCCGGAATCGGATTGTCCAGGCCGTTCAGCAGGCGCTGGCTGCGCAGACTGTCGATGATAGAAAAGAACAGCGGCGCGGCCGCCTTGCCGCCGATCAGGGCGGGATTTTTCGAACCGTCGAAATTGCCGACCCAGATTACCAGCACATGGTGGCCGACGACACCGACGCTCCAGGCGTCGCGAAAGCCCCAGGAGGTGCCGGTTTTCCAGGCGGTGTCGGGCTGGTCCGGGCGCTTCGAATCGGGGCGTGGATTGTGCTTCAGCATGTCGAGCGTGATAAAGGCAGCGGCGCTGCTGAGCAGCGGCAAGGGGCCGGTTTCGCTCCGCTCGCCGCAATAATCGAGCCGTCTCGACATGCCCTGATTGACCAGCAGCGCATAGAGTTCGGCCAGTTCTTCCATCGTCACCTCGCCGCCGCCGAGCGCCAAAGACAGCCCGTAATACTGCTCGCCCTGCAACCGTCCAACTCCCGCGCGCTGCAAAAACCGGTAGAGGGTCGGCCCCGACAGTTTCGCGGCGGTCACAACCGCGGGCACGTTGCGGGAGCGGATCAGGGCATCCTGCACCGTGACCGGCCCGATGAAACGGCCGTCGAAGTTTTCCGGACTATAGGGTCCGAAGGCGGTCGGGAGATCGGCCAGGATCGTGCGCGGATGCACCTGCCCCTGATCGAGCGCCAGCGCATAGACGAACGGCTTCAGCGTCGAGCCCGGCGAGCGCTTCGCGAGCGCGCCGTTGACCTGGCCGTCGATGGCGGCATTCCGGTAATCGGCCGAACCGACCAGCGCCCGCACCTGCATCGTGTCCGCATCGATCAGCAACGCGGCGGCATTCTGAATGCCTTTGCCGCGGTTGACCGCGAGGTAATTTCGGAGCGAGCGTTCGAGGCTTTTTTGCACGTTCAGATGCAGGCTGCTATGGATCGTTTCCGCCCCGGCGCAGCGCTGCAATAACAGGTCGGTCAGGTGCGGCGCTTCGATCGCCAGTTCCCGCCGGCTGTACACGGGCAAGGGCAGGGCCAGGTCGTTTGCGTAACGGCTGTCTTCCGGAAACTCAGCGATCCAGCTTTGCCAAAGGCGCTGCCGGGCAGCCAACAGCGCCTCCGGCAAGGCGTTATGGGCCGGAAAGCGGCGCGCCGGATTTTGCGGGATCACCGCCAGCGTCAAACTCTCGACCAGGTTCAGTTCCGCCGCCAGCTTGTGAAAATAAATCCGGCTGGCCGCGCCGATGCCGACGATGTTGCCGCCATAGGAAACGCCGTTCAGATAGGCTTCGAGAATCTCGTCCTTGCTGTAGCGCAGTTCGAGCCACAGTGCGAGCGCGATCTGGCTCAGTTTCCCGAGGTAGCTCCGTCTGTCGATCCGGTACAGTTGGCGGGTGAGCTGCATCGTGATCGTCGAGCCGCCCTGGCGGCCGCTGCTTGCCAAGGTAGCCCAGGCCGCGCGCGCCAAGGCCCAGGGATTGACGCCGGGATGCCGGTGGAACCAGCGGTCTTCGTAGAGCAGCGCGGCGGTGCGCAGTGGGGTCGGAATTTGGCTTAGCGGCGTCCACAGGCGAAACTGGCCGTCGCTCGCCAAGGTCAGGCGCAGCAGTTCGCCGTGCCTGGCATAGATCGCGGTCGATTTGGGATAGTGGCTGGAGAGCGGCGGTTTGGGGGGCAGTTTGAATACGACAAGGACAAGGCAGATGGCCGCCAAACCGAGAGCGGTAATGCGCAGCCATCGGCGTGCTTTCGGTATTTTTAACCAGCGGCCAACTTTCATTTGACCTGAATTCATCGGCTTCGCTCAGAATTTAGGGGTTATCCATCGAGAGGGCTAAAAATTTTGTTGAAATGATTGCCCGAAAGCCTCCCTCACACGTCATTATTGGTCATGTGGCAGGTGTTCATCAAGCGCACCTGCTAATCCACCTTGACTTGAAAGGTCACAAAGCCGCTTCCGGCGGGCAACAGCTGCGATGTCGACGCCGGGGATGAAAAAGTCCATTTCAATGCACCGGCCTGCTGAGGAGGCGGCATTAGGGTCAATGTGCACACCCCTAGGCTCACAGGCGTTGCCGGGACTGCGATTTCACAGAGGCCCGATACAAACGTGGTGAACGCCGGCGTGGCATCATTTATCTGTAAATTTGTGATCGGATCGGGGCCGTTGTTCGTGTAAGTGATCCTGTATTCGAGTATCTCGCCCGGCTTGGCCGTATTGCTGGTTTTCCATGCCGGCGTTGTCGGCGTGCTGACGTTGCGCACTTCTTTCCGCAATAACAGCGCAGACGAGCCGACCGTGGTTACATCCTGGCGCGTGTAAACGGCATCAGACAAAGAGGAGCCAACGTAGGCGAACAATGCCTGTACCGGCACATAATTGCTGGCGCCTTGGGCCGCGCCGGCAGGGAGGAATTCTTTTTGAATAAGACAGAGGATTTGGCCCTCGGCGACTGTCAGAGCAACAGGAAGCAAGATGCTATTGGCTTCGGCCTCATCCAGCAGTGCGTCACAATCGGCATCGATGTACAGCACTTCGCTCCAGTCCGGGATGTTGGGCGAGGCGACGGCTCCGGGCAGGCTGAAGGTGACTGAGCCGCCCGTGCCTGCGATAAAGGTATGCGGGTAAATCAGTGTGCTGCCGGCAATACCGGTCTTATTGCCGTCGGTTATAAATTGATTGGCAGGCACGTCGCCGAAATTCAAGCCGACATGGCTGACGCCGTCAGCCAGGCTGAAGCTGATCTTATCTGCCGTAGCCAGCGTGTAGCCTGGAGGCGTGGTGCTGCCCGCTACGTTAATCCCGGTCGACATGTAAGCCGATAAATTGCTTTCCTCGACGCAGACGGTTCCTTCCGGTAGCCCTGAAGCAAGGAAACGATAGCTCCCCGCGCCATTAGTCGTGGCGGTGCCGTATGTCATGCCGTTGCAATCGGTCAGCCTGACGGTGACGCCGCTGATGCCCGCTTCGGCGCCATCTTGTATGGCATTGTTCGCGGTGCCGCCTCCGGTGCCGCTGTCTTTAAAAACGCTGCCGGCGATGACGGCTTCTATTTTGGCATTCGTATAAGTACAAATAACGTCGGTATCCGTCGGGCCGATGATGACCGTATTGCCTGATAAACCAGCCGTTCCTGTACAATTCAGGGCGCTATGATAGCGGGCTGAATTAGCCGGACCGAAGGCTTCGGCTAGCGTGATAATGTCCCCCGCATGGACGAATTGTGCCGCTCCCGTATCGGTTTCGTTGGCGGCATTCGCGACTGAATTCAGAGAGGTCAACCCTGTTCCTGACACGATCGCTGCATCGTTCACCGCGGCATTCACCCAGGTTTTTTGCAGCGTGAAATGCGCGGCTTTACGCGTATTGGTAAAAGTACAGGCAATCATGTCTTTATTTGCAGGCGTGAAACTGAAACTCGTGCCGGTGCCGGAAGCGATCGCCGTACCGCCTGCGCCGGTATTGATGCAGGCATAAGTAGTGGTGTAATTGTTTAAATTGGTGGTGCCGGCCGCCGTTTCCGTTAAGGTGACAGGATTGCCCGGCGCAGCGATAAGCGTTGCCGGGCTGGACGTAATGGACGAGCCGTTGCCGGTGGTCGTTACCGGCGTGGCTCCGGTGATTGCCAGCGTAAACTGATCGGTATCGGCAACACGCCCGTTGCCCGAGGCGCCGATGACTTTTTGCAAACTGATGCGCGCTTTGGGGGTATTGGTATAAGTACAGATAATGTCGTCGCCCGCTGCGGGGGTAATACTGGCGCTTGTCGTATTTAAGTTGTTCGGTAAGCTCGCGTTGGGCGTTGCGCCTGCGCCGGTAAAGGTATTGGTGCACGTTAAGCGCGTGTCATAGCCTGTCAAAGCGGTGGGGCCGCCGGCTTTGGCATCCGTCAAGGTCAAGGCCGTTGCTGGGCTGCTGTAAAAGGTGGTGCTTGCGCTGGTGCCGGTGCCGGATGTCGTGGCCGAGGTCGTACCCACCAAGGTGCCGCCGCCACTGGCGCTGACGGTAAATTGATCGGCGCTGTCCACACGCCCGCCGACCGTTTTGACTAAGGTAATGCGTGAACTTTGCTTGTTGGTGAAGGTGCAGGCGGCGGCGCTGTTCGCAATCGTTAAATTATTTGCGGTAATCGTGCGAGTCGCCAGATTGGTGGTGATGGAGGGGGTTCCCTTCACCGAGGAGCAACTGATCGCCTGGGCTGCCGACTCCCAGCCCGGAGCGGCCGCTTCGGTAATCGTCAGCGATTTATTGCTGGCGGTCGCATCGATATAAAAGCGTACGGTTTGACCGCCGGTAATCGATACCGTGGCCGTATTCGTTGCCGCGCTAATCAGTGCAGGCGTGTAAGTCGTGCCAACCAACGCCACAACTTTCGAGCCGGCAGGTCCGGTTGCGGTGTAAGTAAAGGATTGGCTTGTATTGCCGGCGGGTAAAGTGGCTTTCGTCACATCGACATAAGCGCCAACGCGAACGGCGACGACGCCACTGACAGCGCTGGTGCCCGCATTGCATTTGGAAGGCGAGCCATTTTGCACATCGGCAGGGCCGGTACATGCATTGCCGTTGTTTTGCCAATAAGTCAGCACGTAAGGAATGGTCAACTCGCCGGTCGCGGTATTGCCGGCGCAAACGACTTTGATTTCGTTGATCGTTGTGGTTTGATTGCCGCCCCCTAAAAAATCGCCGCAGGTATCGGCAGGTTGAGCATTGGAGCCGCCGGGGCCGTCAATATCCAGCCAAGGTAACGGGGCGGCCGGAAAGGTAGCTACGGAACAGTTATTGCCCGGCGTTTCGGCGCGCGGGTCGTTACCTTGTTGCCCCACAAAAAATCCAATATCCATGCGGTCAGTATTAGAACCGGAAAGCCCCAACTCCACTTGAAAATTAAATGCTTCCCCTGCGACGCAAAAAGGAGGGGTACCGGGCGCAGCGCTGAACACCGGACTCACAGTGAATTCACCGGCAGTACAAGTCGTGTTGCCGGAGCGATAGCCCACGCACGTCTGATCTTTTACTGCCGACGTCGTTAATGCCCAAACAGAAGAGGGTGATGCCGCTAACAGGAGAAGAAAAACAAGAATTTTGGATAAATACCCTATCAAAAGGGAGATCATCAAAATGCCGAAGCGGGACAGTGTTGAGGGATAATTAGGAGTCATTGCAATTCAATATTCACGCGTCGGTTTAGTTGCAAAGAAAACATACCTTTTGCGTTATTCGGTTTTTTCATCACGCGCTGTTTTTTACCATGACAAGGTATTTTCATCAAACTTGAACCGCGCCCGGACATAAATACCTGGATCCAGATGATCGTTGGCCGCCAGATCGGGGTCGCTAACGCCTTTGAGGTTATAGCCGGCCGATAACCACAGGTTCTCAACCACCTGATAGCCGACTTCGGCGCCAACCGCATATTGGGTGGCGCCGCCCTTGCCGACATAGACCCCGGTTTGCAAGGACGCATCCCAATCTTTGATAAAATCCCAGGTCGCGCGCCCATAAAGCAATTGCGCCCAATAGACAGAATCCAGTACATAACTGCCGGTCAACGTTTTGTCGCTAGTCACTATTTTACCGGCGTAGCGTCCTGAAAGAATGACATCCGCATTGGCTTGATAATTGGCATGGGCAGAGACAATGTGCGTGCGAGTGCTCGAGCCCGCCGGGCTGCCGGTGATGTCCTCGTATTTGTGCTCGTAGCGGCCTAAGAGATTCCATACGTTTTGATCGACTTCACGGTAGGCGAAGCCCACTTGCTGGCGGGTTTGCAGCGTCTTGCCGGCGCTTTTATTGTCGATATAGGAGAAAATGTTGCGGCCGAGAAAACTCCAATCCCTGTTCAGCTTGTAGGACAATCCGATAGTATTGAGCAGGCTGTCGCTGGTATCGGCTTTGCGCAACTCCAGGCTGGCGCTGGTGCGGTAGCGCGGATGGGCGAAATATTCGACGGTACCGACCAAGGCGTTGGAATTGTTGCCCGCCAGGCCGTTGAACGTTTGGGTGGTCTCGAAGCCGCCGCCGACGCGGAAACCCTCGGAAACCATCCAGGTGTTGCGCACGCCCAGCGCCGCCTGGGCTTCACGCCCGGATTGGCTGTCGCGCAGGCGGTATTCGTTGTACATGTTGCCGCCTTTCATATAGGCGCTTTCAATACCGATCACGGCCGTGTTATTGGGTGCAAAGCTGTTGAGGTTGAACTGGCTGCCTAGCGTAGAGGCCAGTTCATAGCGGCCAAACAGCCGGGTCTTTTCAGATACCTGATAGTTGGAGCCGACAGCGAACAGATGCTTCTGCAAATCGCGCACATCCTGTTCGGCCTCAACATAAGTCTGCAGCCCGCTTACCCAAGGCATCTGCGCGGTGAATTTGCTGCGGACAGTCAGCAGTTCGTTCCTGACGCTTTCACCTGGCCTGGTTAATGCCGTCGGCGCGCAGTTAGCGGTCGTATAGGTCAGATTTGTCACGCAACTGCTGCCGCCGAGAACGCCCGTATCTACGGACGCGCGCATCCCGAGTTCGCCCAGCAGTCCTTCACCGAGGCGCTGCACGACATTGGCGATCACGCCCTTGCGGATGCCGCCGTTAACATCATCTTTGCTGTAAAGGCCTTCTCCCCTGAGCGTGGTGTCCGGGCTGAGCTTATATTCCACGGTAGCGGGAGCTTCTGTGCGTCCGGCTGTGCTGTAGGCGCTCTGATTGCTGAAGTTTTTATCCGTTTTGGTGAACTGGGCGCGCGCCTTCAAGTCGCCCTGTTCGTGGCGGATTTCGATGCGCTCGGCGTCGCCGCTGCCGTTCAAGTCGGTGTTGCTGCGCGCCAATTCCCCGTTGACGACGGTTTTTTCGCCCAGTTTTGCTACCGCCGTAGCGCCCAGGAGGGTCGATTTTCTGCTAGGGTCATTATCCTTGATGCCGATGACGCCCAGCTGGATGTTGTCGGTGACCTTGATCTGGGCATCCACACCGCCGACCCCGAATTTGGGGCCGCCACCCGCGCCGCCTACGCCGTTTGCGCCGATTTCGTAGGTGACCCGGATATACTGACGGTTCAGGTTGGCATCGACCGATGGCACGGGGCCGCGAAATAACAGGCGCTTGCTCAGTGGCTCGAGGTTGTAATCGACAAAACGCACCTGGGTCGAACTGGCGAGCACGATGCTGGGCTGGTTGCGGTCACGGACCAGCACCTCCACTTTTTCGCTGTTCTCGATAATATTGCCGCCGTTAGCCAGTTCATAGGGGCCTGAAGTACCGTTAGCGGGAAATTCCTCGACAATCTGGGTTGAACCGTTATCGCTATAAAAACCGGTGACATTGAATCTGTTATCTTCGTAATGCCCCTTAACCCCGGTCAACGAACGGCTGTACTGGGTAAGCTGGCGCACATCGGTATTACCCGCCGTGGTGTAATCGCCGTACAGCAGGTAGGACTTGTCCTTATCCACCCTGACATACAACCGGCTGGTACTCTGGGCATCAAAACCTTTAGTCGCCGAATCGCCATAAATCGGATAAAACTGATCCGGCTGAATATCCCGGAACAGACGCTCCTGGGTTCCCTTGTCGCTGTCATACGCCGTCGTCAGCAAATACTTGCCCAACACGGAGCCCTTGAAGAAAAACGCCGCCCGACCTCTGGCCGTGGTCGTGTTATTGTCGCTGCTGGCCGACAGATGCGACAGTTCTTTTTCGAAAGCGTCGGTAGGCTTCGTTGCGGTCAGATTGCCGCTGGCCAGCCTACGCAGATTCAATACGCCCTCCAGAATACCGGCACCCACGAGCGGACGCAGTTCAGGGAGGTAGGCGATTTTGACTTCCCGTTCGATCATGCCGGCGCTGAGGCGGATAATCCCGTCGCTGGGCTCGCTTGGCGGCATCAGCACCACTTCGGCGCTCCCGCCCTGGACAAAAATCTGGGTGCCCGGCTCGGCTTGATTTAAGTCATTTGTTACCCAGCGTCCCCGATCCGTTTCCAGGGTCACCTGGGTGCGAACGGTGACCGGCACGCCCTTATCATCGGTCAGGCGCAGCTTCATCCGGATCGGCGTATTGCCATCGGCGATGGCGACGGCGGGAAGATCGAGCTCGAGTCTGCCCAGGGCGTCGGGCGCTGTCAGGGTAATTGTCTTTTCGCCGCGAGGATTGCCCGCGATATCGATTTGTTCGAGCTTGAGGGTATTGCGCCCCGGATGCAAACCCACGCCGATAAACTCCCACGCTTCCATCTGCTTGTCCGCAAGCCGGCTACGCTTGCCCACACGCTTGTCGGAAATCTCCCTGTTGTTGACTGTCAGCCGGAAAGTGGCGCCCAGCGCGCCTTTGACCCGGATATTGGCCTGATCGATAGGCAAGGTATCTTTATCCTTCAGGTCAACGAAGTCCAGGTTGTTGTCGAGCTTGGCGATCTGGTCTTCAAGTTTGACGACAGGCACCGGTGAGACGGGAACATCCGGCAACGCCAATGGGCGGACTATGTTCAGGTCGCGCGGCATTACGCTGGTAAAAGCCTGGGCGGCTCCTACGGTTTGCGTGCCGTTGACGGCGCCGGGCAATTGGCCTACCAGTCCCGCGGCCGGCAGGCCCCGGATATCGCCCGGATTGATAGGCCTGCCTTGCGCATCGAGACGGGAGCGCAACACAGAGTCGATCTCGGCGTCCGGTCTTTCCGCTATTGCTGCACGGCGGCGCGTGACCTCTTCGAGCACAGGGCCTTGCTCGCACACGGCTTTCCCGGCTTCGCTAGGATCATTGGCAATGGCAAAATCCGCCTTGTGCAGTTCGCCTTTCTTAAGATCGACGAATCGGCTATCGCCCTTGCCCGAGTTGCGGTTGGACAAGGGAATCAGTTTCGCGCCGCGCGGCAAGGTGGTGCTATCCAGCTTCAGCACATGGGTTACCGGCTTGATGCCGTAAAAACTGTATTTGCCTTCGACATCGGAAATGATGTAGGTGCCGTCTTCCAGAAAGATGCGTACGCCGGGCACGCCGATTTCCCCCGGCTCCTGGATACGGTCAGCATTGCAGTCCATATAGACTTTGCCGACGATGAAGCCCTCGTCGCTGAATACACCGCCCGTGACTCTTACGCGCGCCAATGCCTCCTGCGAGCGCAGAGGGCCGCTGCTGGCGACGGCGCGATTGATGCCGTCGCCAGCAGCGGCGCCCACGCCCACCCGTACCCGGTAATTTAGCTCAACGCTGCCTCCGACAGGGATGGTTTTGTCCGGGTCGGACCAGGTGATGACCGGACCGCGGCCGCCCTCGGGATCGGCGGCGCGGATGTCATCGATCAGGGTGCTGCCGGGCTCGTAAGCAAAGCCTGCGGGCAGACTGTCGACGATGCTGTAGCCGGTGATGGGCGAGGCGGTTTGATTGGTCAGAGTAATGCTGTAGTCAAGAAAATCGCCTAGCTCGACTACTGCCTTGGCCGCGGTTTTTTTCAAAAACAACTGCCCGCCGCTGCTGATAGCCGCCGGATCCAGCGGGATGTGATTGTGAAACACCGAGCCGTAATCTGGACCCAGGCGGAAGTTCAGATAATACGGTGCGGCCGCAGGGTCTGTCGGCGGTCCGTCCTGAGGCTGTACAAGACCCGCAGGCGCAATCCCCGCACGCGGCGCTATCGCGGACTGGAACGTATAACCGTTAGGCGCCGCCACCTTGAGAGAATAATCGCAATCCAGCGCGACCGGAGGACTTTTTAATACGAAGAAATAGGCGCCGTCAGAACCCGTTATCATGCTGATCGCATTACGGCTTTCGCTGGTGTAGCGGCCATCGGCGCCGAACTGCAACTGGTCGAGGGTAAAGTCCGGCGCGGGTCCGCCGCTGCATTGCTCCCGAACCAGCGTGACCTTGGCGCCCTGAATCAATTTGGCCGGGTTGGAGGCGTCGTATATCACGCCTTGCGGATCGATTAACAAGGCATTGGTCGTCGCCGACGATGCGGCAACAAGGGTTGCACCGTTAAGACTCTGGGCATCAAAAGCGGCGCTAAAGGCTTTATTGACAAAAGTCTCGCTGGTTTTCGCCGCCGCAAGATCGCGCACCAGGCGGACGGTGAACGTAATCACCTCTTCCTCACCGGCTTTGAGACTGCGGCTGCCATCGCTGAGGCTTAATTGCGGGATGTTCGGAAAGCCCAACCTCGCGTCCGTTTGATCCAGTTGCGCGCGGTCACAAATTCCCTGACCGATAGCCCCCTGATAAGCCGTACCCGCCGACACCAGCAGCCCTTTCTGCATCACCGGCGGGCCGAGCAGTTCCCAGGATTTAACAGGGCCATTGGCGCGGTCCATGGCAAAAGTGCAGTCCAGATTATCCGCCACTCTGATAAAGGTTGCGTCCGCCTCACCGATATTCTTGACTTTGATGGTATAGTCCAGCTCATAGGTGTCTGCCGAAATCTTGCGCGGCATCCCGACCGTCTTGCTCATCGACAGCGACAGAGCAGGTGCCGCGGCGGCCAGGGGCAGGACAACCGGATTGGACTCCGTACTGATATTGCCGGAGCCATCGTTAAAAGTCACAAAACCGCTGTTGCTAATGTTATCGCTGCCATTGCCGGCCACCTTAGCATCAAACGCCATGGATTCGGAGAGACCGGCATCCACCGGCGTCGTCAAGCCGATGGCGGCCTCAATGACGAGCGTCGGCTCGGTGAGTGTCGTCTGATACTCGTAAGGCATCGCGCCCCGCACACGGTACATTTTTATCGCATTAGGGTTGCTGGCGGTGAGTCCGCCGGCAAATGTCGTTCCAGCAGGGATGGCATCGCGGATCAGGACGAGAGACTTTGTCACCCCGTCGACTTTAATCGGGGTAGCGGCGAGCCCTGCTTCAGACGCAGGCAGTGCGGGCTGGCTGCCTGTATTCATGGCGGTCAGCGTGTAACGCACCGCTTGGCCCGGATTAACCGGCCCGGTTTGATCCGCTTTCTTGACAAGCGACAGCACGGCCGCATTGGCCGCTTTGATCACATCGGTATTGCTGCCGCTAGCGGCCTCGCCGATCGTTTTTACTTTCAATACCACGCGTGAAAGTCCGCTGGTTTGAGCAGCCGGCAGCTGCCCGATCGCCAATAAAAAAGCCGATTCGCCGGCGGCCAAGGCAAGGCCTGTGTTCGGATCGTTTAAACGAATAACCGCATCGGCATCATCAAAAAGGCCATTATGATTGCGATCATGCACGAGGCGCAGGGCGCCGAGGTCATAGTCATCGTTTTCCGCGTTGCTCAGTGAAACGAGATAGGTCGATGGGGTGTTGCCGGTATTGGTCAACACATGAGACAACACGGCGGTTGCACCTGCCGGAAGACTGACGCTCTGGTCCTGGGTCAGCGTCAATGCCTCAACGTTTTGTACCGTGACCTCCACGATGTTGGAATAGAGCGTTTCGCTTGCCGTCCCGCCATAAGGAACATAACTGGCTTCGGCACGGTTCTGAATGACAGAGCCTGCCGCAGGCATGGCCGCGCCCGCTTGTCCGGCAAACAGGCTCATAAAAAGCAGCATGTAGATCATCGCAGCAAGGGCTTTATAAGCCAGCACTGCAGTAATCCATTGATGCAACTTTGTTGTTATTGTCATTTTTAAGAGGTGCTGAAAAACCCAGCGGCCTGGCGTTTTTCTTTGCACTCTTCCTATAAAGAGCGCAAAGGAAAACAGCGGCGCTTCATGCTGATAATCGGATTAGTGTTTCTGCCATTTCCGCTTGAGACCTGACAGGGTTTAAAGCCTGTCAGGTCCGGAAGGAGCCGAAGGATAGGTTTCGGCTATGGTCTGCTACTTACTGGTCGATACGAACCGCAAAGTCCAGTTGGACTGTCGCGGCTGGAGCTACCGTCGGCCAAGTGGCACAGTTGACTGTACCGCTACTACCCACTGCAGGCTTGGTTAGCGTAGCGCCGGCGCTGCAAGCACCGCCACTGCCGTAAGTCGTGAAGGTCGGCGTGGCATCATTGATGACCACATTGGTGACATCCGCGTCGCCTTCGTTGGTGGCCACAATCTTGTACCAGATACATTCGCCCGGTTTTTGACTCAGGGCAGTGATAGCGTAAGAAGCCGCGTTCGGAGCCGTACCGCAGTCAGTGCCGGCCCATGTTCCCAACGCCTGGGTTTTGACGAGACGAATCTGGCCCGCCAACACGGTGGTGGTATCCGCTATCGGCGCCGTCGTGCCGCAGCTTAATACGGTGTCGGTCGCGGTGATGTTGATCACATCCAACGCACCCGAGGTGGCGCCCGCCGGCGCTTGTACCTTCACCAACAGCTTTACGCCGGTGCCGGCAGACAAAGCGCTCATCGTCGTGGTGATGGTATCGGTTGCATTGCTGCCCCCGCCCAGAACGGTATCGGCCGCGTCAACCTGGCCATCGCCGTTGTTGTCACGATAAAGCAGATAAGACCAACCGGCTGCGGCTTGAGAGTTGGTTACGGTAAAGCTGAAATTACCGCCGCAACTATTGTTGCCGCCATTGGCCAGGGTATGGGGGTACAGGATAGTGCCGCCGGGCTGAATTTGACCGGTGCCGGACGGCGTCAGGGTCAGATTGATCAGCGGGGTCAAGGTCACGGCATCCAGCTTGATATCGCTGGCGCCGGTTGCGCCTGACATCACCCTGAAATACGTTCTGTATGAACCCGATAAAGCGGTCGGTCCGGCTGCCGGCGTTGTGACCACGGCGCAAAAATTCGCCGTGGTTGAAGGCGCAACCGCACCGGTATTGGTCACGACGGAGCCGAGTGTGCTTGCGCTGCAAGCACCCGTACCCGCGGTGTTCACATGGAAGGTCACCGTCCAGCCCGCCAGCAATGTGCCGGGCGAAAATGCGGCCGCGCTGGCAAGATCGCTTCCAGTGGTATCAAGCAAGTGATAACTCAGATTGTAGTTATCAATCGCTGTACCGCTATTGGCTACGTTCAAGTTGAAGTAGGCTATCGCACCTGGCGCTACAGACACGGTGGTGATCGCAGGACTTGCTACGCTGCCTGTACCCGCACCCAAACCGCCTGCGTTGGTCAAGTCGACGCTCGGCTGCGCAATGGCGGTCAATTGATCAAATACCGTATTGCTTTTACTCGGGTTGCCTTGCGATGTCGCTGTTTTGGATACCGTGAAGGGGCCCGTCGGACACGTCGGGTTACAGGCGTTGGCCGGCAGCGTCGCTTTCAAGACCACGGTATAATAAGCGCCAGCAGCCACGGGGCCTGTGTCGGGAATGCCGTCCGCATCGCTGCTCGTCAACGGCGTGCTGCCGTCGGACTTGAACAATTGGAAGGTGGTGCCCGTCGGGAAAGCCGTCGAACCGGTTGCGGTAACGCTGCCTGTGGTGATGTTAAACGTGTCGGAAGACGTGCCCGTGTTCCAGATGATGTTGTTGAACGACACCACCGCGCCGGGTGCTGCGGAAGCGACAGTCACAACATCATTGCCGGTGGCGGCTGTGTTGTTACCATCGGTTGATGAAGCCGTGCTGTTATTCGCCACGACACTATAGCTGCCGATCACCGTGAAAGGGGATTGGTTGGTCGTCGTGACAGTACCGAGCGCAGGAGAACAAGGTAAGCCGGTACAATCAACCGTGCCGTTATTGGCCCTGGCATATTGCGCGCTGTTGGTCGTCTCGCTGGTACCTAACGGCGCGCCGGCATCAACCGTCACCTTGAAGGTAATGAAACCCGAAGCGTTTGCCGGCACGTTCGCGATGAACGCTTCTATCGTGGTTGTGCCAGCCGTAATTGCCTGGTACACAATGCCGCTAGGATCGCTGGTATCCGTCGCATCAGTCAGCGCCGTCGCACCGGAACTGGACCATCTGGCGGAACCGGTCACATAACTGTAGCTGGCCGTAGTGCCGCTGCCGATCAGATCCTTAAGGTACAAGGGGCCGGCCGCGTTACCGGAGTTGGTATAGGCCAGTTTATATTCGACTTCTGTGCCTGCAGGGCCAGTCGTCAACGAACTGATGATCGATTTGTTGACGGCAAACACAGGGATGTTGTTTGCGACCGTCAGGGTATCATTATTAGACAAGGTCGCTGTTGCGTATAGAGAGGCGCTAACAGGCACAGCCGTGACGACTTCGGGAGCCGCCATTGTGCCGTTTGCAGCCGTCGCCTTAACGTTCATCACGACAACAAAGTGAAAGGCATCACCCGCTGCAAGCAAGCCAGTTGAAGCAGTACATCCCGAGGTGCCATTTACAACAGTACAAAGCGGTGTCGTCCCGTCCGGCTGACCGTCCGCATTGGTATCGGGATAAATCGCCACGCCTGACAAATAGGTCGTATCAAACGTAGTCGGCAGGGTGATGTTAAAGGTATCCGAACCGTTACCGGTATTGGTTAAGGTGTGCGGCATATAGACGGCGGTACCGGGGGCCGCTGTCTTGGCGTTATCAGATACCAGCGTGTAGCTGCCGACTTGGGTGACAGTCGTCGTTACTTCATTGGAGCTGGCGTGTTGCAGCGTGCCGCCGGTGTCGTTATAGTCGGCGGTCGCCCGGTTGGAAATCGTAGCGCCTGCCATCGGTGTTGCAGCCTGCGCACTCTCTGATAATACCGTCATCAGCGATACGGCAGCGATCAAGCCGATGAGAAAGCTGAAGCCAAAGCTTCGCCTGTTCAGCGGCGGGGGCGCCGTTGGGATATTACTAAACATTAAATTGACTCCTGAGTTAAAGAAACGATGCGTTTGGAGGGGGTAATAAATACTCTTGAGGGATCGGCGACGAAGGGTAAGAAAGATGCCGTTTTTGTCTACTTGAGCTTCGCCGGCGTAGCGGGTTTGACGACCAGCTCTTCAGGCGATTTCGGTAAGGCGATAACGCGCATGCGTGCGCTAACCGCGGCTTTTTTACCGGCATCCAGATTACCGATTTCCCAACGCAGATTGCGATATTCTGGGTAGGGAACCTCAACCCGTTGATCTTTGCCATCCTTATCCTTAATGGTGCGCATCAATGGCTCAACGGCATAATTGACGCCATCGGTAGTGGCTAATACAGAGGATGGCCGTGCTGATCGCTTGACATATTCAAGCCCTAAAGGCACCGGCAGCGATCCCTTAAGTCCGGAAATGCTTTGCTTGCTGCGATTGCGATATACGGCGGTATATTCCACTAGATCGCCCGGCTTGATACGGGGGACATCTTCCAATATTTCATTACCTTTGGCATCGGTAACGACACGTTTCATTGTCAATTCAATAGTAACGGCGTCTTTCTGCTGAGCACCTGCCATCGCACTGGTGTTACCAAAGGTGCTTGCCAAAAACACACATAGCAAGAAAACCTGGGCCGTACGCCTGTTGCCGGCAATCGCCCGACTGATTTTGTTTATATTCATTGAACTGACCTCTTGGTTTGGCTGAAGGTAAAGGAAACTTTGACTAACTCGACTCCTCCCATCGTACGGCAGGTTCGCTATGAGCGGGATCAACGACTTTACGGTCGCCCCGCGCTTGTCGAAGGGTTAATCAGAATTTCCTAAAATTAGGATTCGATCACAAAATTAGTATGAATCTTAAGGTTTGCCGGTCGATGCATTAAAAATGTGAGCAGGTTCACAGAATATATTCCGGTACCAATTACGGTATCGATTCGAAGTTTGTTTGGTGTTAACTCATGAGCTATGCTGACTAAAAATTAACTCATTCAATCACAAGATGTTTTTTGGGAATTGGCTAGCGCATTTTCTATGTTGCTAATAATATTGAAAAAAATTTACGGTTTTCTTGGCAAGCGCAGTCATTGCCGAGGGCAACGGACGCAAAAATGAGGGTGTTGCGAGTCAGCAGTAATCGGCGCCGGATGGGATATGCATCCCGTCCGTAATGTTTCAAAGGGCTTGAACATACGGGATGATTTGTGCGTGCGAACAGTCTTCAAGCGTTTGGGACGGGGTTGCAAACCCCGTCCCGCTTAGTTATTCCTGCCGATCCCGCATTAAACGGCGCTGTAAAAAACCGTTATCTGAAGGTGGGTGTTGTTCCGGAGCCCGAAGCCGGACGGGATATGCATCCCGTCCGTAATGTTTCAACGGACTTGGGTACATGGGCTGATTTGTGTGTGCGGACAGTCTTTAAACGTTTGGGACGGGGTTGCAAACCCGTCCCGCTTAGGATGCCCGACATGCCGCAGCATGCACGGGCGGGCTTTCGATCAGGCTTGCGTCGTAATCGTCCGGAGCCTCGAAGCCAAGCAGATTCAGCACGGTCGCGGCCAGATTCGACAGGCCGGGTGCCGGCACATCCTGGCGCAGTTTATAGCCCGGATTCGCCGCCCCGGAAATCAATACGAACGGCACCGGATTCAAGGTGTGCGAGGTCTTGGCCTTGGTGCGGCCTTCCGCATTGCGTTTCACGTTGCCTTTTTTGTCGAGTTCGTACATTTCGTCGGCGTTGCCGTGGTCGGCGGTGATGATCGCCGTGCCTTGCGCCGCCAAAATGGCCGGAATCAAACGCGCCAACTGCAAGTCCAGGCTCTGCATCGCAGTCACCGCCGCCTCGAAATTGCCGGTATGGCCAACCATGTCGCCGTTGGCGTAATTGACGCGCAGGTAGCGGTATTTGCCGCTGCGAACCGCTTTGATCAGGTCGTCGGTGATCTCGGCGCATTTCATCCACGGGCGTTGTTCGAACGGCACGTTGTCGCTCGGAATTTCGACATAGGTCTCCAATGCGTCGTCGAATTTGCCGGAGCGGTTGCCGTTCCAGAAATAAGTGACGTGGCCGAATTTCTGGGTTTCGCTGATCGCATATTGCGAAATGCCGTTTTTGGCCAGGTATTCGCCCATGGTCCGCTCGATGGCGGGAGGTTGCACCAGAAAGCGCGGCGGCAGATGGGTGTCGCCGTCGTACTGCATCATGCCGGCATAGGTGACTTTCGGCAACGGGCCGCGGTCGAACGGGGTGAAATGCTCTTCGGTGAAGGCGCGCGAAATTTCGATGGCGCGGTCGCCGCGGAAATTGAAGAACACCACCGCATCGCCGTCCTCGATCGGTCCCACCGGTTCGCCGTCCTTTGCGATCACGAAGCCGGGCAAATCCTGGTCGATCACGCTGAGTTCGTCGCGGTAGGTGACGATCGCCTCATGGGCGCTGGCGAATGGCCGGCCTTTGCCTTGTACGTGGATGTCCCAGCCGCGCTGCACCATCGCCCAATCCGCTTCGTAGCGGTCCATCGTGATGGTCATGCGGCCGCCGCCTGAGGCGATCGCGACATCGAAGCCGGGGCCGCGCAGTTGCTCCAGATAGGCCTCGAACGGATCGACATAATCGAGCGCGGAGGTCTCGCCCACGTCGCGGCCGTCCAACAGAATGTGAATCCGCACCTTCGACACGCCTTCTTGCTTGGCTTGCTCCAGCATCGCACGCAGATGGTCGATATGGGAATGGACGTTGCCGTCGGAGAACAGGCCGAGAAAATGCAGGGTGCCGCCGTGTTTGGCGGCAGCCACGACTTCGCGCCAGGCATGGCCTTGCCACAAGTGGCCTGTGGCGATCGATTCCGCCACCAGTTTGGCGCCCTGGGCAAACACGCGCCCCGCGCCGATCGCGTTGTGGCCGACTTCGCTATTGCCCATGTCCTCGTCGCTGGGCATGCCGACCGCGGTGCCGTGCGCGAGCAAGGTGGTCATCGGATAGGTCGCCATCAGACGGTCCAGCGTCGGGGTGCGCGCGGATTTGACCGCATCGCCGTCCTCGCGCGGAGAAATGCCCACGCCGTCGAGCACGATAGTGACGACGGGACCTGGACAAGCGGAAAAGCGGGAAGATTTTTCTAATTTCATAGGGTTTCGAGGGAGTAAAAAATAAGCGGAATGAATAAAAGTGAGCCGCTGGGGCGATCAAGCGCCTATTTTACCACGCGTTGCTCTACCTCCTGCACCCATGCAGTCGTACCCATACTACAATTTGCCCATCTTACGGGTTGCTCTTCGGATTGATCTGATGGTTGCCTCATCAATCAGGCTAGACGATTGTACTGGCAAAAATACAGTTATTTTCATGATTGTTCCGTATCTAAAGTCTTTTTGATCAACTCCTTATCCAGCGTCAGCAAGGTCACGCCATGAGTTTTCGCGGTCGCGGCAATGATCGCATCGGGCAGTTTTATCCGGTGCTGGCGCCTGATTTGAATGGTCATATCCTCGATCAATGGCGTGAGGCTTAAATGCGCCATCCGATCGAGCAGATTATGAATTGCGCGCTCTTCCTCTGCCGTAATGCTGTGGAAACCAAGCAACTCCATGCGGGTTATGGCACTGTACCCGCAATCGGTTATGCTGATTCCTTCCAACGCCTTAACCGCGGATTCCCGGCCTTTTAACAAACCGATGATGATATTAGTATCCGGCAAATACTTAATCCCATTCATCGCGCATCGCCTTTTGAATTTCGAGCGGATCGCCTTGGAACGATGGGGAGTTCGCCAATACGCCGGCGAAGTCGGTTATCAGTACGTCCTTGGTTCGTTTGGCGCTCGCATGTTCAGTCAAGGCATTCTTGATTACTTGCGCCGCGCCGATGTGTTCCTGCTCAGCCAGTTGCGCCAAGAGTCTGGCGGTTTCGTCGTCTAACTCTAATGTCATCATGATTGTTTCCTTTTGTTGATAGCCACGTCTGCCCGTCTGATTGCAGCGCGGTAGCCAAGTAGCCAAGTAGCCAAGTAGGGTGGGCAGCGCTAAGCTGCCCACCGACTTTGCTGCAAATGGTGGGCAAACGATGAAGCTGTTTGCCCACCCTACCGGGCTTATTTTACCATGTGTTGGCCGTAGAGCGGTTTCGCATCACGACGGTATAGACGCAGAGGGTAGGGAACCAACAGTAGGCGCTTTAGGCGGCGCTGGAGCATTTGCCGAGCAAACCGCCTTTGGCGAAGTTGCAAAGAAGGGAAAAGATGGAAAACATTCGTTCGTCTTGATCTGTGAAAAATTCGGATTTATTGGCTTCGATGACGGTCGATTGCGGGCGCGAAGCCGTCCTACAATTGATGGGTTTCGCTGTTGCTCTTACGGCTACGGTCCTTTTATTACCCAAAGCGGGGAAGGTTTTTAATTTTCAACAGCTTATTAACGTAACGATTGACAATATTTTCACCACTTGCCGTTTTTTACGACATGTTTAATTTCAAATTTTTCCTGAATTTTCTTCATTTCATCACTGGCTTCGAATTTCCTACAAATCTCACACGTTTCCGTCTCAGACAGCGGATAAATTTGAACTTCCACATGATCTTTATTTTTCAAATTTCCATTATCAACAAACATCCAGGCAATTTTTTGCGCCTCATCAAGAAAGTTAATTGAAACGCTTGGTTCATCAGGCGTCGGAATTCTATAGTTTCTCGATTGAATAAGGTGTTCTCGTAACGCAAATTTTTCGACTAAAGAAACGACTTCATATCTTGTTTCTTTGGTCGTATAAACCTCAAAGCTGAAAGCAAATTGCCTATTATCGGCCTTACAACCTACCTCAGCCAACAAAATAAAGCACAAATATATCAAACGAAGATTCATAAATTTTGGCTACCCATACGTTATTGTGTCCATTCATTATATTTAACATTGATGTAAGTCTCCACTGGCAACACAACACCAAATAGAACTGCACCTATTACATTGTTTAAACGAGGGGCAAAGCCATTGCCCGTTCCCCGCACATCTACGCTTACATCGCTATTCACCGCTGTCGACGTGGTGCCGACGACTCGCCCATCAAAAATATGACCGAGTTGGGTTGCATTTACCCAAGTCGTGCCATCAAAAGTATGAATAATTGGGTTGTTGCCAGACAGGTTAATAGGCCCTTGAGCCGGATCTGTATTAAAAGGCACAGAAGAATAATTTGAAATATTAGCAATCATTGACGCAGAACAATTATTGCAATAAGTGTATTTATAATCATAAGCATGAGGACCAGGCGGGTCTATCTCGTTCCCTCTGTACACGACAAAAAACCTAAACTATTGATTTACAAGAAGGGAAAATAAGGAGCTTGAAAGTCCATCGCTAATCGGTTTCACTCTCTTGCGACCAAACAGGAGGTGAAATGGAATTGAGCGATGGACTGAGAGTGATTCTAAAAGGACATTTAGATTGGGGCAAGTGCCGGTTGGATTGTTTTGTTGGGATGCTATTGGCCTTAGAGCTGTAGGGCGGATTCGCCGAAGGCAATCCGCCATTTCGAAGCATGTACCCGTTCTCGGCGGATTGCTAACGCGAATCCGCCCTACGGTCCTTTTTCATCAACCCGCACCGTACCCGCGCCGGAATGCGCTCGCAACGTCGGCACATACATCGCTTCGGCATAAACCGGCGGCACATTGAAAACACCTCCGGCGGTCGCCTTGGCGCGGTAACGGTACTCGGCCATCTCGGTGCTGACCGTACCGTACAGGAGAACCCGGTCCTCGCGCACATCGACATAATCGGCTGTCCAGTTGCCGCCGGTTTTGAGCCTATCCTGCCAGCGCGCGAAATTTTCCTCGCTCTCGCCGTCTTCCTCAGAATTGGTCTGCTCCTTGGCGGCAGGATTTTGCAGCACCGCTTCAAAACCGCCGGGCAGCAAATCGACGATCGCGACATTGGCGATAGATTCGCGGTCGATCGCCCGCACCCGGATCAGGACCGTGACTTCCGCCCCCAGCGGAATTTTATCGAGCGGCTTGCCGTCGTCGTCCAGGTAGTTTCGGATGATTTCGAAGCCGTTGCGCACCTCGGCGGTCGGCGGCTGTAAATCGAAGCCCGATTCGGCAACCGCGTAATACAGCGGAAGACTGCCGTCGCCGGCGAATTCGAGCTCGGCCGTGTCGGCCGGAAACGCCGCGCGCGGTGCGAAGTTTTGCGGCAGCGGCAAGGATTTGTGTTGGCCTGAGTCGTCGATCGCGGTAATCGACAGTTTCTGGGCGATTTCGGGCGGCAGCACCTCCAGATAGGCGTCGAAGGCCAGCAGCAGATAAGCCGAGGACAGCGTGTTGAAACGGTCTTCCTGTAACTGCTTGCCGATCGCTTCGAACAGCGAGGTCGGCATTTTCCGGAGCCGGTCCGGGAAATGCTTCGCCAGCACATAGAGCGTCTGACTTTGATAAATCAACGGATCGTAATACTCGGCGAAATCGAACTCCCCGGCGAATTTACCCAGCTTTTCGGCGGGAACCTTGATCAGCTCGTCGGCGACGGACGGCTGCTGCAACAGCTGATAGCTGGCCGCGAGATAGACCGCGACCAGATCGTTTTGCCATTCCTCCTCCCGATGATTCGCCCGCAACGCTTCCCGAATCCCGGTCAGCGCCGCGGTCGTGACGGTGCCCTGGCGGGTCAGCAAATACGCGGCATAGGCGCGAGCGCGCAGGCCGTCCAGATCCTCTGACGGACTGGCCGACAGGGTTTGCAGGTAATTCAAACTGTGTTGCAGCATGTCGGCGGGAACCGGAAAGCCGTTCGCGGAGGCTTCGAGCAGCATGTGGGTCGCATAGACCGACGCGAATTCATGCGCCTCGGGCGATGCGGTCCACAGGCCGAAGCCGCCCTCGCTGTTCTGGCGGGTGCGCAGCACCGAAAACAGTTTCAACAAATCGCTGCCGGTATCGCCGGGCTCCGGCTTCTCCGCAAACTCGGGGCGTTTGTGCAGCACGATGCCCGGTATCGCCTTGCTGGTCAACTGCTCGGTGCAGTAGTGGCTGAAATTGTCCAGATAGGCGGAGAGCCCCGGCATCGCGACCAACGGCAGCACCGACAGCCCGGCGCTGACCTTGCGGTATTCGGGATACATCTGGCGCAGGCCGGTAATTTCCTGTTTTCCCTTGAACGTGCCGAGCCTGAGGTTGGCCATTTTCGGCACGGCCGGACGCAGACTCAGGTGGCTGCTCAATTTGGCCGACTTGCCGCCGCTTGTCGCGCTAAAGCGCAATTCGGCATCGCCGAGCAGAGCCGCCATGCCCGCCTTGGCCTGCAAGGTGAAGGTCGCGGCGCCTTCATGGCCTTCGGCGATCGTGAGCGTCTGTTCGGCGCCGCCCTTGACCTGCAATTGCGGCGGCACGGTCAGCGCGACTTTGACCTCGGCTTTCGCGCCGCTGCCCTCGACATGATTGGCGATGCCGGTGCTGACCGTGAATGCGTCGCCCGGCGCGATCATCGCCGGCACATTCGGCGTGATGATCAGGTCGCCGCGCACCTGGGTACTGCCGGCCGCGCTGGCGATCCTCAGGTCGCCGACCGCGACCGCGAAAATCTTCATCGCGCCGTTGAACGTCTCGGGCACTTCGTAGCTGAATGTTTTCTCGCCGTCGATGTCGACGATGCCGGACCAATACACGGCCGGCTTGTCGCGTTTGCGCTTAAACGGGTTCAGATAGGACGCGGCTTCCTCTTCCTCGCCGTCGCCGCCGGGCGCGGAGGCTTGCAGCAGTTTTTTAAATTCGGGCAGGATCAGATCGAGAATCTGCGCGGTCTTGACTTCGAGCTGGCGCTTGCGGAAGAAATGGCCGAGCGGATCGGGATTCTTGTAGCGCGCGACCTGCAGGATGCCTTCATCGACCGCGAACACGACCACCCGCGCCGGGCCTTCGCTGGTCAGCTTTATCGGTAAGGTCTCGCCGGGCTTGATCCGCTCCGGGGCTTGAATCGTCAACGGCTGCGTATGCGGGACCAGGCTGACCTTGAACGGCGCGACGCCATAAGACAGAGGGCTCATGAAAATCTCGTCGGAGCCCGGATCGCGAATGAATTGCACCGACACATAGCCGTTGCCGACCAAATCCGGCGGCACTTCGATCGTTTGCACGCTCGATTGCGTGTCGGCATGGAACCAGGCGCTCGCATAGACCTTGTCGCGCTCGATCGTGATCAGCCCCGAGCCGGTATAGGGCGCGCGGATATTCAGTTTGATCGTCTCGCCGGGCTCGTAAGTCGATTTGTCTAGGGTCAGTTGCAGTTCCGCATTGCGGTCCAAAGTTCGGGACACGTTGCCGAGCCCTGCGACGCTGTAGGCGATTTTGGACAGTACCGCGCCCTCCGCGTTGCGCACCTGATAGACATAGTCGCCCGGCGTGGTGCTGTCGAGCGCCAGTATATAGCCTTCCTTCGGCAGGGCCAGCGGGGATTTGTTCAGGCTGATTTCCTTGATCCGCGACTCGTAGCGGTAGGTGCCGTCCTGCTGGCGGATCAACACCGATAATGCCTTGCGCTCGATCAGTTCGAGCGTCAGCGTGTCGACTGCGGTTTTCTGTAAATTCGGATCGATCGCGATCAGTTCGACGTTGCGCTTCGCATCGCGGGCGACGAAATCGAGCCCGCCGTCGGCCTTGTAGCCGATCAGATAGGGCAGGTCGGAGACCAGGATATCCGCCTCGGCCGCGACGCTGCGCCCGCCTTTCGCTTCGAACGCGCGCGCGAGCAAATGCAGCTTGTAGGTCGCCTTCGCGTAGTTTTCGAGGCCGAGGTTGAAGACCGCATTGCCGTCCGCGTCGGTCTGGGCCGGATTCAGGCCCTGATCGTAACCTTGCTCTGCAAAATGCGGGTCGTGGAAACGGTAATCCTTGAAGCGGGGGAATTCCGGCAGGCGCGGGCTCAAGGTCAGGCTGGCCTCGACGGTGCGGTCTTCGGCCGGCGCGCCGTACAGATTCTGCACGTTCACGGTCGCCTGCAAATCCTTCGGATGCAGCCAGCCCTCGGTGACCGGCTTCGAAAAGCGGATCGCCGCCTTCATCCTATCGGGTTGGAACTCCTCGACCTTGACCGAAACCGAGCCGAGATGCTTGTCCGACTTGTTGTTCTTGACCGTGTAGAGATTGACCGTATAGATGCCGGTCGGCGAGCTTTCGAGCGTCTCGTGCGCGAGTTCGTTGAAGCCGCCCTGGCCGAGGTTCAATTTGGCTTTTTTGACCGCAAGGCCGCGCGGGTCGAGGATTTCGGCTTCCAGCGGCAGGCCGGCGAGAGGCGTATCCCATTTCTCTGCTTTCACCATCATGCCGATGTGAAATTCGTCGCCGGGCCGGTAGATGCCGCGGTCCGAGAACAGGTAGGCGCTGAGCTCGCCCGCGTCAAGCGCATTGGCCGCGCCGCCGATATCGAAGCGCGAAAAATTCAGGTCGCGGTCGTCCCGGCCGAGCGGCAGGAAGCTGCTGTCGCCTTGATAGGAGGCCAGGTACAGCACCGGTTCGCGTTCGCGCTCCAGTCCCGCGAGTTTCGAGAAACGATATTTCCCGTCCGCATCGGTCTGGCCTTTCATCAGGGTCAGGCCGTTCTTGCCGATCACCGAGACTTCGACGCCTTGCTGCGGCGCGCCGGTCTGAATCGATTGTACGAAGACGACCTGCGAGCCGTCGAGTTCGGTCTTCACGATCATGCCGAGGTCGGTCACCAAGACCAGGCGCTTCTCTTCCGGCTGACCGGAATCGTCTTCATCATCTTCGGCATCATCGTCCGATGCTTCGTCTTCCTTGGCTTTGGCCGGATCGTAACCTTTCGCGGTCAGCAGGAAGATGCCGCGTTTCGGCTGGCCTTCCGCATTGACCAGATAATTTTTCAAGTCGACCGCCTGATAATGCGGCTTGCCCTGGGCACTCTCGTCCAAAGGCAATTTCAGTTCGAATCGCTCGGTCAGGTTGTCCTGGCCGACATCGCCGTTGAATTCGGGGTGCGAGAAATCGCCGGAGGTCTGCGTGATCAGGTGCTGCAACTGGTCCGGCAACAGCCGGCCCAGTTCGACTTTCAGGCCCGGCACGTCGCGCGTCATCACGGCGATCTTCTTTTCGCCGCTCAAGGTCAACAGCGAGCCTTCGCCCATGATGTGCAGTTCCTTCGGAAACTCGGGTACTTGCAGCGCTTGGTGGACCGGCTTCGGCAGTTGATAGCCGCCGAAAGAGCGCAGGTCCTTCGAAACCCTGACATACAGATAACGGCCGACATCGGCATCGAAGCGGAACGCATGCGTCGTGCCGTATTCGTTTTCGGCCGGGATCGCATGCAGATCGACGCGCGGGGCTGTTTTCAGAATGTCGGCGGTGACCTGGTCGGCGGACCAATAAGCCGGGTGATCGCGTTCCTCTTCCGGCGTCTTCGGATCAAATTCGGGCAGGAGCCAGGCCTCGACCGCCTTGGCGACCTCCCGCTCATGAATCGGCACCGAAGTATTCACGACCAGGATCTGCTCCTGCTGGCCGGACTGGAGGTTCGGCGCGACGGTCAACTGCATGGCTTCGATCATCTGCTCGTCAAAAAGCCCCGGCACGCGCGTTTCGCTTTGCAACTCGGACGGAGTTTCCGCCTCCGAGCCCTTGGCCTTGACGCCCGGCTGCAACAGGAAACGAACCTGCTGCGGGTGCTGCGGAATCGCGAGCGGCCGGCTGTGGATGAAGGCGGTCAGGCCCAATTTGTCGTAGCTGACGGTAAAGGGGAGTTTCTCGGGTTTGATATTCGGATCTTTCGTGCCGACCAGCGTCAATTCAACTGCCTTTTCCAGCGAGGCGGTATCGACCGGGTGACTGAAGCGCACCTGAAATATCGCTTTCTTCAGCGCCGGGTCCAGAGGGTCCTGATAAAATTCGGATTTGTCGAGCGTAGCGGTGAAGGCCGGCGCATCAAACGCAAACTCGTCGCGCGCCAACAGGATGTGTTCCGCGACCAGGTTTTTTTCGAAGGTGACTTCAAACGATTGTCCGACCGGCCATTCCTTCTCCGGCTGTAACTCCAGCCGCCTGTCCTCCAGCCAGCGCCAGCGGCCCTTGACCTCCGGCCTGATCGTGACGCCGCCCGCAATGTCCTTGCCGGCCAGGTTCAGCGGCGCCACCGATCCCGTGAACGTGATCACCAGCGGATTCGGTTTGGCGTTCTTTTCCTCGATCTTCATCCGCTCCGGCGCCTCGACCGAGAAATCGATTGTGACCGGCTGCGGCCGCGTCTCCCACCAATGATAGCCGTACCAACTCGCGCCTCCGGCCGCCGCGGCCAGCAGCAAAGCCAAAGCGCTTTGCCAGAGATGGCCTTTGAGATAATGAAGACGAGCCGTGAACCAGCGGCTTGAACGTTCGACCCAGGCAGGCCTGTCCCAATGCCAGACGCCGAACAGAGCGCGCCAGCCCAGCAAAAAATAGTTCCATAGTAGGGACAACACCGCAAACAGTCTGGACATCGATCCATTCTCCAAGCAAGAGACAACGACAAAAAAGCAACTGAGATTTTACTCCATTCAATTCATTCAGAGACAATTTTTCATAGAGGTTTTTAATCACTATCAAGAACCTGTATTATGGCCAGAGATAGGCTGTATGAGGGAGGGATGCTATGCAGGTAGCAAGAAAATTGTTCGATAATTTCTCTCTGTTTTCCCGGTAAATTCTGCTTATTCGCTGCCATTTTCAACGAAAGACACAAAGCTTATTGAAAACGCTAGATATAATTTATAAAAGGAAGTTAGCGAAAATGCCCCGACTTAGCTATCCTGTTATTCCAATCGATGACAACGCCCCGGAATTCCCGGAGCAACTCGGTACGAAAACCAAATATTGGCTTCATATCGACAACAAGCGCTATCTGTTCAAAATTGGCCGTCCTAATACCGGCGAAAATTGGGCGGAAAAAGTCGCTTGCGAATTGTGTGCATTGCTTGGCTTACCCCATGCACATTATGAGTTAGCCGAGTGGATGGGACAAAAAGGGGTCATTTCCGAAACCCTTGTGCCCCCCGACGGACGCCTGGTGCCTGGAAACGAACTGTTATCGGAAATTTATACTTCCTATCCCGCATCACAGCGCTATCAAGTCAAGGACCATACCTTAGGGCGGATTTCCAGGTTGTTAAACAGCCCAGAAGTTATGCCGCCTTTAAATTGGATCCCTCCGGGGAAATCTATACAAAGTGCGTTGGATGTTTTTATCGGTTATTTGTTGCTGGATGCATGGATTGCCAACCAAGATCGGCATCATGAAAATTGGGGGATTATCAATCTTGATCGGATTTATTTAGCACCCACATTCGACCATGCCGCATCCATGGGGCAAAATGAAACTGATGCGAGCCGCAAAGAACGCTTAACCACTCGCGATCGAGGTAGGCATATTAGCCAGTATGTGCAAAGAGCTCGTTCAGCGATTTATTTAACAAAAAGTGATCAAAAGCCTATGACTACGGTCGAAGCTTTTGTTCAAGCCTCGAAAAGGGGGGCTGAATCAGCTAGACTGTGGCGGGAAATGCTAAGCAGCGTATCAAAAGAGCAATGCTTACGCATGTTTGAAGGCATACCTGGCTCGGAAATCAGTGAAACGGCGATTGAATTCGCCTTAACTCTTTTAGAACTAAACAAACAACGGTTATTACAAGAATCAGTGCCATGAAAGCGCTTTATATTGCTTGGCAAGACCCTCAAACCCGGTATTGGTACACTGTGGGGCGTTTGAGCCGTGAAAACGGCATGTACCGCTTTGTCTATACGCAAGGAGCGTTAAAGTCCCAGCGGTTTAAATACCTCGGCCGAATGCACGATTTGCGCCAAAGTTATTGGTCACGAGAACTGTTTCCATTGTTTTCAAACCGCATTCTAGATAGCTCCCGACCTGAATATCCCGAATATTTGCAATGGCTTGCGCTTGACCCAAGGGATCAACACGACCCGATGCAATTGCTTGCCCGTTCCGGAGGAAAGAGAGCCACCGATGAGCTTTGCGTTTATCCACATCCTGAGATGAATGAACGGGGAGAGGTCGAGCTGTTTTTCCTAAGCCACGGTTTACGTTATCTTGATTCATCGGCATTGCAACGAATTAGTCAGTTACAAAGTGGCGATCATTTGATTTTGCGTCGGGAAATCGATAATGCCCACGATCGCTATGCTTTATTGCTCGAAACAGAAGAGCCCGTAACGGTCGGTTATTGCCCACGCTATTTGAGCCGGGATTTGTGCGGGGTAATGCATGCTACCGATGTAAAGCTAACCGTCGAACGTGTCAATCAAGATGCGCCAATTCAGTTCCGTCTGCTTTGCCGAGCGGTTTTTACGCCACCTTTAGGTTTTGACATGTTTGCTGGTGACGAGCACCTGCCTTTGGGAAAAGAATCGGTTGCGGCCTGAATACAAACTGTATTTTCCTGAGAAATCATATTTCGGTAACAACGCTACTATTCGTTAAACCGATTCAAAGACACAATTTTCCGGATTATCTCTTCCACATCATCCAGTTCATGGTCATAGATACCGGTTCGATACGCTTCGCCCGTTGTCTCGATATGCGAGGCCAGCAACGGCCCGCCCTTTTCGCTGATCTTGATCCGGGTCAGGGTCGATAGCCCCGGCTGCAAGGGATTTTTGCGCAGTTCTTCCACCTCGAGGCCGATCCTGACCGGCACCCGTTCGGCGATATGAATGAAGTTGCCGGTCGCGTTGTCGGTCGGCAGCAGCGCGAACGAGCTGCCGGTGCCGGGGTTGATGCCCTGTACGCGGCCGTGGTAGATCCGTTCATCGCCATAGGCGTCTATCCGGATTTCGGCGGACTGTCCGGGGCGGATGGGGGCGATCTGGTTTTCGAGAAAATTCGCCTCGATCCAGAGGTCGTCGAGCGGCACGACCACCAGCAACGGCGCGCCGGGTTTGACCATGTCGCCGATCTGCGCGCGTCGTTTCGCGACGTAGCCGGAGACCGGTGCGACGATATTGCGGCGGCGGAATTCCAGGAAGGCCCGGCGCAGTTTGCTTTTGGCTTTTTCTACCGAAGGATGCTGGTCGACGCCGACGCCCTGCACCTCGGCTTCGACGCCGGCTTTTTCGGCTTCGGCTTCCTTGATCGCGGCTTCCAGTTCGCGGATTTTGTCCTTCGCGTTTTGCACCTGCTGTTCGGAGGCCGCGCCGTCCTTGAAGGCGCTCAGATAGCGCTGCAGGTCGTGGCGCACCTGGCTCAGGGCGGCTTGGCGGGTCTCGATGCGCTGGTGCAGGGTTTCTATGCCGGCGGTCAATTTTTCGATACGGCGCACCGTCTCGCCGAGTTCGGCCTGCGCCTGTTCGAGGTCCAGTTGCGCGCGGACGCCGTCGAGACGCACCAGTACCTGGCCCTGACGCACCTGTTGCGTATTTTCGGCGAGGATTTCGACGATCGTGCCTTCGGTTTGCGCTTTCAGCGTAATCAGGTGGCCGGTCACGAAGGCGTCGTCGGTCGCGGCCCAGCCCCTGGTCGTATACCACCAGTAGCCCAACGCGGCGGCGCCGGCCAGCAGCAGGGTCAAAGTCACCGCGGCCAGGCGGCGCTGGCGCAGGCGGATGATTTCCTTCGGTCTTATCGTTTTATGCATCGGATCCTTACTCTGCCGTTTTGTTCAGATAGCCGCCGCCCAGGGCGCGTGCGAGTTGCACGGCGGTTTTGCCATAGTCGCCTTCCAAGGCCGCAAGCCTTAGGCGCTGGGCGGATGCGGCCGCATTCGCTTCGATCAGGCCGCGGCGGTCGTTCAGGCCGGAGCGGTATTCGACTTCCGCCAGCTGCCGGGCCGCTTCCGCCGCGGCGAGCGTCTGCTGCTGCTCGCGCACCTGTTCGCTGATTTTCTGCCAGTTGGCCAAGACATCGGCGACTTCCTGCACCGCATGCAGCACCTGCGTGTTGTAGCGCTCGACCGCTTCGTCATAGGCCGCTTCCTGATATTGAAGATCGGCGCGCAGGCGTCCGCCTTCGAAAATCGGGAAGTCGATCGACGGGCCGACCGCGTAAGCGAGGCTCGAACCTTGCAGCAGCACGTCGGTTAGGGTGACGCTATGAAATCCTGCGAAAGATATCAGGTTCACATCGGGATAGAACGCGGTTTTCGCGACCTCGATCAACTTCGCCGCGGCTTCGGCGCGCAGGCGCGCGGCCTGCACGTCGGGGCGGTGCGCCAGGAGGCTTAGCGGCAGGTCGCTCGGCAGCGGCAGCAGGCTCGGCAATGCGGGGCGATCGGCCGCGATCTGCCGTCCCCAGTCGGGACCTTTGCCGGCCAGGGCGGCGAGCCGGTTTTGCTGCAATTGGATGTCGGCGCGAACGGCCGCTTCCAGCTGTTTGGCGTCGTGCAGATCGATGCGCGCCTTCAATAACGGGGCGGAGGAGGCAAGGCCGGTGTTGAGCCGCGTTTCGGCCCATTTGAGCCATTCGGCGCGGTCGGCGCTGATCTTTTCGGCGGCGGCGAGCCGGGCCTGGGCCGCGGCCAGATCGAAATAGGTTCCGGCGACCGCGGCCGACAGCAGCAGGCGGGCATCGGCCACTTCGATCTCGGCGGCCTGGGCCTTGCCGATCGCCGCCTCCAGCGCCGCCCGGTCGCGGCCCCACAGGTCCAGGTGATAGCGCAGCACGAACGGATTGATCAGCAATTGCCGGAAATGCTCGCCCGCGAGCTTGGCCTGCACGCTGTTGGCCGAATAGCGCTGGGCGCTGAAGCCGATATTCGCGCTGACGGTCGGATACTGTTCGGCGGCCTCCGAATCGACCAGGGTTTGTGCCTGATGCAGCCGCGCCTCGACCGTTTTGAGGGTAGGACTGTCTTTCAGCGCGGTTTCGATCAGCCGATTCAATGGCGGCGAACCGAAGCTTTGCCACCAACTTTCGGAGGGCCAGGCCGATTTGGGAGATGAGGGCTGCCGAACTGGGGTGAGGGTCTTGTCGATCCGCGGCATGGCAGTCATCACGGCGCGCGAGCCCGGTTCGGGAAGCCAGGCGCAGGATGAGTTCAGCAGTAGTATGCTGAGGCTTGCGGCAAGACCAAAGTGCTTTCCAGTCATGCTTCTTCCCTCGCGAGCAGTTCCAGCGCGCGCCGGCGCAAGGACTGGGTCAATGAGACGCGCTGCGGCTGTCGGGTCGGCTGGGCCAGCCAGACCAGCAGCGCCATCGCGGTAAACGCGCAGCCGCCGATCCAGAACGCATCGTTGACCGCATGGATCGCCATTTGCTGCTTGGCGATTTTCGCGAATTGCAAAGTGGCGGTCGCGTCGGAAAAACCGGCGTCGGCCAGACTGTCCATCGTCTGGTCAAAACCCGGATCGAATGGCGTGACCGTCTCGGCCGTGCGCGTCATGTGGAAGGGCGCGCGCCGGTAAAGCACGATCATTTGCAGCGAGATGCCGATCGCGCCGGCCCAGATCCGCATCAGCCCCGCGATTTCGACCGCGCGCACCTGGCGCAGCGGCGGCAACCCGTGCAGCATCAGCGCGGTCAGCGGCGCAAAGAAGCTGCCGAGACAGATGCCCTCGACCACTTTCGGCCAGAACAGGTCGGCAAAGGACGACGGATCGTCGAAACGGCTGAGCCAGAAATAAACGCCGGCAAAACCGAGCAGGCTGCAAGAGGCGAGCGGCCGGGCGTCGCAGCGTTTGACGATTTCGTGAAAGATGCTCGCGACCGGTTTCGCGAAAATCGCCATCGGCAAAAACACCAGGCCTGCCAGGAATGACGAATAGCCGAGCGCCAGTTGCAATTGCACGATCAAGAGAGAGAGCAGACCCTGAAAGAACAGGAAGCCGACCGAGAGAAGCACTACGCCGATCGTGAAATTGCGGTGCGCAAAAAGGCTGATGTCCAGGAAGGGGCGGCGATGACCGAGTTCCCAGACGATCCAGTAAAGGAGTGAGGCGATGCAGGTGAAGATCACTGCTTGAATATAGCCGGAATTCGTCCAGTCCCAATCGTTGCCCTGATTCAAGAGGGTTTGAAAGCTGCCCATCAGGGCGGTCAGCAGCAGGAAGCCGACCCAGTCGAAATGGCTGAAAACGGTTTTCGCGCCGCGCCGTGACAAGAGCGCGGCGACGATGCCGCCGATCGCGAGCGCGGCCGGAACGTTGAGAATAAACAGCCAGCGCCAGCCGAGATTGTCCGCGATCCAGCCCCCGATCGGCGGGCCGAAGGTGAACGGCGTCAGAGTGAAAATACTCCAGACGCCGATGCCGATCGATTTCCGGCGGTCGGGATATTCTTTCAGGATCATCGCCTGCCCCAAGGGCAGGGTCACGCCGCCGGCAAAGCCGAGCACGATCCGCGCCGCCAGATAAGCGTACAGCGAGGTGCTGTAGGCGCAGGCGGCGGAGGCGAGCGCAAAGATCAAAAAGGCCCAGGCGAAAGGGCGGTATTCGCCTTTCTGTTTGGCAAGCCAGGTGCCGATCGGAAAGCCGAGCGCCAGGCTGGTCATGTAATCGGTCTGCGTCCAGGTCGCGAAACTGGGCGGAATCGAGAGGCCGCCGGCCACGTGCGGCAGCATCGCGATATAGGCGCCGGCGTTGAAAATCACGACCGCATGGCCGAGCCCCAGGCACAGATTGAACAGCACGAAGCGCCAGCCGCGCAGGCGTTTGTGATAAATGAGACTCATGCTCTGAAGTTTTCCATACGAAGAGGATGGCTACCTGTTTTGTTTCGTTTATCTTTCCTTCGCAGAGCGAGGGAGCGATGTGTCAAGCCGCGTAAAGCATTGTAAGTATTGAATAAAATAGCGATTCGCTATTATTGAGGACGCATTTTGACTTCCATTGCTCTGCTTTAACTCGAACGTTGACGCCGTCAGGGATGATTCAAGCTGCCTCTACATTCGTGATATTCAAGCCGTTATTTTTACCCATTCTTTAAGCCAACAATCCCCACACCAGCATGCTCGCGCCGATCATCAATACCGACCACCATTTGACCAGGCTACTTGCCGGAGCCGTATGCCAGTAATCCACCGCCGCAGCGGTGAACTGATGGCGAACGCCGGACAACTCGGTTTTGATCACACCATGCCACACCGGCAATTTGCGGCTTAGCTTGTACAAGAAGTAAGCCGCAAATAGCAGTATTACATAAAAGGTGACGGTTTGTGTGGCGTGACGACCGGTATCAAATAGATGTTCGATGATCACATCGAGGGTGAATTCGAGCGCCTCGAAGCACAGATGCAGGAGCTCGAAAAAAAGATCGAGCAGCATATCGGAGAGCAGGTAGAATGTCCCTATCATGACGGCTGCAAAACCGACCTTCTGTTTTATCGAACCGTACATGAGCTATCTCCGCGCGGTCGTTTCCGGCTCCGACAGTTGCGACACGCGCATCGGCGCCAGACCAATGTCTTGCATCGCCTCAGCCATCAGGCGCGCGCCGTTTTCACGCACCAGCGCTTTGAATCTTTCGCCTTCGGGATAGAGCAGCGCCTGCGCCGTATTGCCTGTCAACCAGGTTTTCTTGCTGGTCTTGGCGAGCACTTGGCCGCTGTGCGCGTCGATCAATTTGATCAGGACTTGCAGCGAAGTCTGGCCTTCAAAAATACGGTATTGGCCGATACCGATCTCCAGCACCGCATCGGCGCCTTCGGCATGGTCAACAGAAGCCGGCGCGTTTTGGGCATACCAGCGGGCGACCGCATCGCGCCAGTGGCCGACATTCGCATTGCGTTCGCCGGCGGCGATCGGCAGGCGAGCAGTCTGAGGGCTCAGTTCGGTTTGGATCTGCGCGGCATTCAGTTGCGCTTGTGCGATGGAAGACAGTTCGAGCGTCGGCGTCCACTGTCCGGCTTGAGCGGATGCCCAGCCGTTCTTAGACCAGTCGACCGTTTCCACGCTGTCGCCGTGACCGACCTTGCCGGCGATCAAAATGCCGCCTGGGCTCCGGTAAACCGCTTCCTGCGAGGTAACAGGCAAAACCATATTGTATTCATGCGCATAATTCGGCATCCGGGTTTCGAGCAAATCGGGCAGCACTTCCAGAGGCGGGGCTTCGACCGACGTGATCCGCACGGTTTTGAGCGTTGAGGCTGCCGCACTCGGCAGCTTGACCGTATCGAGCGTGGCGGCGGTCTGGCAGCCGGTGATCAGCGCCGGCAACAGCCAGAGCCAACAGTTTTTTACAGTTTTTTTGAACATGGTGAATCTCCCACAAGGGCTACGAAAGCGGGGCTTTACGCCCGCACATCGATGAATCGCCCGGACAGTCGGAGAAAGGCAATGCTTCAAAATAGGGCTTTCATCTTGACGCTCACTATAGATTTAGTTTACAAATGAAACAAACGATTTATATTTGACTTTAATATCGATAAATCCAATATTAAACGCAATGGACATCGAACAAATCCGAACCTTTTTGAGCGTGGCCGCGAACGGCAGCTTTCAGGAAGCGGCCAACCGGTTGTATGTGACGCAATCGACCGTGAGCATGCGTATCCAGCGCCTGGAGGAATACCTGCGCGTGCCCCTGTTCGTGCGCAACCGAGCCGGCGCGCATTTGACGCAGCAGGGACGCCGCTTTTTGAAGCATGCGAAGTCGATGCTGTTGACGCTGGAACAGGCGAAACACGAGATCGGCCTGCCCAGCCGCTTCCGGGCCAGCATCACGGTCGGCGCGCGGATTGCGCTGTGCGAGACGATACTGCCGCGCTGGATCGGCGAGATTCGCAATTCATTACCCGACGTGTCGCTGCGTTGCGATATCGGCTTCGAGGAAGATTTGATGCGCCGGCTGATCGAAGGCACGGTCGACATCGGCTTGATGTACACACCGCAGCACAGTCCGGGCCTGAAGGTCGAGCATCTGTTCGATGAGACGCTGGTGCTGCTGACCACACGGCCGGACAGCCCCTGGCCCGACGACGATTATGTCTATGTCGATTGGGGGCCGGCGTTTTATGCCGAGCACAGCAGCAGCTATCCGAACCTGGAGCGTCCGGCGCAAGTGGTCAATATCGGCTGGCTCGGCATCCAGTTGATCCTGACCAACGGCGGTTCGTGTTTTCTGCCGATTCGGATGGCCGAGCCTTATATCTGGGCAAAGCGTTTGCATCGCGTGCCGGACAGCCCGGAGATCAAGCTGCCGGCCTATATGGTCTATCCGCTGGATGCCGACTCGCCCGTGCTGACGCAGGTGCTCGGCAATCTGCGCGCGTTGGCGGCGGTCGAGCGGCAGACGACTTATGCCTGAACATGAAGTTCAGCAAGCAAGTGCGGAACGAGGGGCTTTGACACAGGGCTGTCATTTGCTCGTGCTAATTTGTCCGGTTGCAATCAAATGAAGGAGACTAAGTTGAAACAACTGCTGGAAGATTTATTGGGTTTGCGCCGTGAAGTCACCGAAGAGGCCGAGCGCATTCTGAAGACTTATCGAGAATCCTTCGCGGATGACCGCGCGAGTTATAGCGCCGTCAACTTGGCCCATTATGTCGCGCTGCGGCGGCGCGATCTCTGCACTCTGCAAATGCGCCTGGCCGAGGCGGGACTGTCTTCGTTGGGCCGGAGCGAGTCGCGTGTGCTGGCCAATCTGGACGTGGTGATTCGCCTGTTGGCGAAGGTCGTCGGCGAGAATGTCGATGCGGTGATTGCCGATGACGAGGACTTTACCAAAGGACGCGATCTGCTCGCGCAGAATGCCGCCGATCTGTTCGGACCTCCGTCGTCAGACCGCAACGTCCGGATCATGGTTACACTGCCGACCGAAGCGGCGTTTGATTATGCCCTGGTCAAGGGGCTCTTGCTCAGGGGCATGAATTGCGCCAGGATCAACTGCGCGCATGACAACGAGACGATCTGGGCCAAGCTGCTCGAAAACATCCGGCGCGCCGAGCGTGAAACCGGCTTGCACTGCAAGATTCTGATGGATCTGGCCGGCCATAAAATCCGCACCGGTCCGATTCAGCCGGCGCCGCCGGTGATCCATTTGAAGGTCAAACGCGACCTCTACGGACAGTTGGTCGCGCCGTTTCATATCCTGCTTGGCAAGACGGGTTCTGGCCCTGTCTCCAGCGAGGTGCAGCGTGCGGATTACCGGATCATCCAGATTCCCGACGATTTTCATCAAAAGTTGACCCTCGGCGACCGGATGTATTTCGGCGACTGCCGGCACAAGACGCGCTTTTTCGAAGTCGTCGAAAAAGCGACGCCGGATTATTGGCTTTGTCACGGTTTCAGTTCGACCTATCTGCATGCCGAAACGCAATTCAGTTGGCGGCGCGCAAATGCGGACGGCAAATTCGAAGTGTTCGGTGAATTTCCGCTGGCGCCGTTCTCCGGCAAGTTTTCGAGCATCCATGTCGAAAACGGCGACCACTTGCTGTTGAGCCGTGGCGATGAATTAGGTTGTCCCGCCGTTTACGGCGTGAACGGGCAAATCATGACGCCGGCGCGGATCGGCTGCAGCTGCGATGCGGTGTTCTCGGCATTGCGGCCGGAGCAGCCGGTCTGGATCGACGACGGCAAACTCGGCGCGGTTGTCGAGTCGATCAGCGATGACGGTGCGATGTTGAAGGTGACCGAAGCGGGGCAGGGCGGCGTGGTGATACGCAGCGACAAGGGCCTGAATTTTCCGGAAACCGAGATCGATCTGCCGGCGCTCAGCGCCAAGGATTTAGAGGATCTGGATTTTGTCTGCCGCCATGCGGACATGATCGGCTTTTCGTTCGTGCGCTCGCCGGAGGATATGGAGGTTTTGATTCAGGAATTGAAGCAGTGCGGCCGTGCCGATTTGCCGATCATCGCGAAGATCGAAACCAAGGCCGCTGTCGATAATTTGCCGTGGATACTTCTGTCCGCGATGGCGCGGCATCCTCTCGGCATCATGATCGCGCGCGGCGATCTTGCGGTTGAACTCGGCAGCGTCAAGATGTCCGAGATTCAGGAAGAAATCCTGTGGCTGTGCGAATCCTCGCATGTGCCGGTGATCTGGGCGACCCAGGTGCTGGAAACCCTGGCCAAGAAAGGCCGCACTTCGCGTCCCGAAATCACCGATGCGGCGATGAGCGTGCGCGCCGAATGCGTGATGCTGAACAAAGGACCGTACATCCTCGATGCGATCCGCGTGCTCGGCGACATTCTGACCCGGATGGACGCGCATCAGTATAAAAAAACGCCGCAATTGCGGGCGCTGGAATGGTAGCCGGAAAGCGTTATTTGCTGGCTGATTAGACTCTTTTAGCGGAAATTTCTGCCGCGATCCAGGCTTTCAAAAATGTCCTGGGTTGCGTCTGAAGCGATAATTTTACCAGGAAGCCGGCGGCTTGTTTTCTATCCTGAGCGATTTATCCTGGACCACGATATAACCGCCCTTGGTTAATTCCTTCATGACCTTGTTGATCATCTCCCGGGACGAACCGACCATGTTCGCGAGTTCCTGTTGGGTGGGGCGGTTGTGGATTACCGCAACGCCGTCTTCCTGATTCGCCATGTCTTGCAGGACTTTGATCGTGCGCTCATAAACGTTCGACAAAGCCATTTGTTTGACCCGTTCGGTCAAGTACATCACTTTTTCCGACAATTCGCGTAATAATTCAGAGGCAGCTTCCGGATGGCTTGCTAGCCAGACTTTGAAATCGTCCCGCGATATCATGCTGCACACGGTCTTTTCGAGCGTTTCGACCGACGCCGACCGCGGTTCGTCGCAGAGCAGGGCCAATTCGCCGAAATACGAACCGGCTTCCTGCACCCCCAGCGTCACTTCCTTGCTTTTTTCATCGCTGGTATAAACCCGCACCTTGCCGGAAATGATCACGTACAATGAATTGGCCTCATCGCCTTCCGAAATGATCACCGCCTGCTTGGGAAACTTCATCGTTTTCGCCTTTGTCGCCAAGGTCGCAATGGCTTCGTCGGGCACCTTGGCCAGAAAGGAGATGTTTTTTAGGCTTGAGAAAACTTCTTGCTGCATGGTGGAGCCTAACGAGTCTGAAATGTGAAGAAGATCATAAGCCGTTGCTATAACAATAATAAACAAACTATTAATTTAACCTTAATTCGCAGCGAAAGCTACATTTGATCCCACTTTCTCCTTGTATACTCGCTTCCAAGGAGAGCTCTGCTGAGTGGCCCTCAGATTTAAATTTTTAAAGTAATGGGCTCGTTAAAACGCCTTGACCTACGCTGCAGTCACCGATCCACGAACGGTCAACAAGTCCGGCATTCCTTGGCGCCTGTCAAGGGGTTGGTTACCCACTGCTTGTTCCCTATGCACTGGTAAGAGGTGCAGCCCGTTGTCAGGCTGCCAAGCTCATTTTGATTGGCCAACGTTTCAGTGGGGGTGCCGGTATTATAGACATAGACAAGGCCAGAAACCATGATGACTGATGCTGCTAGCAACAAGATTGTCCGTTGATGGCGCTTTATCAAGTCTTTGATCGGTGTGGTTTGGGCGTTGTTTATTTCGGCATAGGCTTTCATGGGTTACTTTCCTGGGAGCTCGAATGTTATGTAATGTCAGAACGAAAGAGTCAACCTGCTGTACAAAAAGCGTCCTTGTGGCAAGGCGGGTTGATTTACGTCAACCCCTTGAAAATTGAACTTCTCATCTAGCAGGTTTTTGATACCCGCTGTCACTAAACCGTGACGCTTCGGCAAACGGTAGCCGATTTCGCTATCCAACAACCAGAATTTGGAGGAGTCGCGCTGCTCCGTATTAAGGCTCTGGACGAAAAAATTTCCGGCTTGATTCGCGTAAGTCAAGCTCAGCTTGGATATAAAACCTGATGGGTGGTAAAAGTTTGCAAAAATTTGCGGCCGATGGGTTTTCAATTCAGTAAAAAAATTCGAATTATTTTTCAGGTTATCGAAATAGATATTGTTTCTATTCAATGCTTCGTAACTGTAATTCGCACCCATCGAAAAAAAATCGTTGGGTGTCCAGTTGACATAGGCTCTCAGGAGTTCTTCATTCCATTGGGTTCGTTCAATTTTACGACCGGTGGATTCTACCTCCAGGAAAGGAACATCAAGCTCACGTCGTGATATCTCCGCACCCGTGAAGATCTTTTGACTGAACTTATGATCCACGCCAAAGCCGATTCTGTTGGACAAGGTTCCATCCAAGTCATCGAAAAATTGATTGAAACCGGCGATTTGTGTCGGCTCCAGGGTTTGTTTCTGAATGATACCCCGGCGCAGCGACCTGAAGGCGGCAAATCTGAGGGTTGTGTCTTTGGTCGGTAACCAGGTTAAACCGAACTTCGGATTCGCAGGATTCCGATTCAATTCCGCCGGCGGGAACGGAGTACCGAGTACAGCAGACGGCAAGCTTTCTTGGTGGTAAAAATCTTGCGCAAAACCGACCGTCATGATCAGTTCCTCGATAGGCTTTATATTCGAATAGACGTAAAACGCTTTATGCTCGGATTCACTGTTCAGTTGATAGTCGGCCCTTATTCCATTGAACGCTTCCGAATACTTTCCCGTTTGATTGCTCAGATAATCCATTCCGGTCGATATATCGAAATACTTGTGTTTATAGATATGTTGCAATTCATATTGCCTGCCCTCGGTTTGATAGGAAGAGTCGAAGGTCAGGAAGGGCACTTGCGCATTTTGGCCAAAATCTTCATGCTTATGGATAAAGGAAAACAGCAGATCCGAATTTTCGGCAAATTGATGGTGGAGGCCTGCGCGCGCAAGATTAATAATATTGTCGAAGCGCCGTTTTACCGGAAACTTGTCGGAGTTGTCGGTATAAAAACCTTGGTTCAGATCGCCAAAGTCTTCCTCCATCCTGCGCAATTCGAGCTGAATGTTGGTGTCTTTAGTGACTTCCGCCTGGGCAAAGACGTTATAAATGTCCTTTTGCTGGTCATTATTTGTGCGATAACCATCGGATTGGTAATGGAACTGGCCCAAACTATAAGAGAATCTATCCCACACCCCCGATTGCACGACTTCATCACTCAAGGTATCGTGACTGCCGTAGAAACCCGAGGTCTGCAAAGCAAAGCGATCACGGGTAAACAGCGGGTTGTATTCATTGAATGAGGGAATGGTTGAGCCGAGCCCGTCCAAAATGAGGATATTGGATTCTGCAGTCTGCGGTTGTACGGGAGTAACGTTGATAGGTTGCAGTAACTGCGCTTTTAACAGTTCACTCAATCGGGCGATTTCATGGCGCGGCAACGCGGCATAGTTATCCGCGAGCAAACGATGCGCGGAATAATTACTCGGATCGTCGTTGATCGAGTTCCAGCCTTCGAGCAATCCCCTTTGCTGAAAACCCAGGTCATTGTAAATACGGCCCAGGCTGGCGCTGCGCGCGGCACTATCGCTATCCAGCAATAATTTTGATCGATACACACCCCGGTTGTCATTCAAACCGATCGCTTGCTGCATGTCATGCAAGGCTTCGATCGGCCGGTTAATGGTTTGTTTCAGGATCGCATCATAAAACCACGGCGTCGGGTCTTTCGGGTCCATTTCCTTGGCAAGAGTCAACTCGGTGCCGGCAAAATCCTTGTTGCGCAGTTCATAATAGGCTTTGCCCAAATAGCTGCGGCTTACCGCATTGTTCGGGTCGAGATTGACCGCGGTTTCGAGCTCGCGCGTGCCGGCTTCGAGCGCTCCCTTGCGGATTTTCGCGATCCCCAGGCCCAGACGGGCGATCGGATCGGAGGAATCCAGCGCGAGCGCCTGTTCGAAAGCCTGTTTTGCGGACTCGGTGTCGACTTGCGCGAGGTCGGCGAAGCCGAGGACGGTCTTTGTCCTGGCCAGTCGCGGATTCAAGCGTTCGGCTTTTTGCGCGGCCAGCAATGCCTCTTCACGGTGGCCGGTCGAAAGCTGTAATTCCGCGAGCCTGGCCCAGGCCAGCGCATCCTCCGGCGCCAATTGTGTCGCTTGCCGGGTGGCGGCCAACGCGTCTTCGATTTTAAACAGAGATTGATAGGCGTAGGAAAGGGCGATTTTGGCGACCGATGACTTCGGATTTAGCGCTTCCGCCTTGCGCGCTAAGGCGAGCGCGGCATCTTGCTGGTTTTTGGCGGCCGCAATCACCGCCTGCAAGGCATGCAGCGTGCTGGGGTCATGGTGCAGCCGAAGGCCTTGCTCGATGCTGGCCGATGCCTGATCGACGCGGCCCACCGTGAGCAATAGCGAGGCTTTCAGCGTCGCCACGTCAGCATTCTGTGTATCGATCGAGACGCCGTCCAGTAGGGTCAGGGCCCGCTGCACGTCGCCCAGCCGATAGGCGGCCAACGCCGAGGCGAGTACCGGATCGGCGGCGGTATAGTGGCGATGATCGATGATCGGCGGATAGTACAATGCCCATTGCACCGCATCGGTCGGGGTTACGGTCAGCGCTTGCAGACGGGGTGGCTGATTTTGGGAGGCCGTGCCTACATAGCCTTTTTTGATATGGATGCGGCCGGCGGCGTTGGTGGCCGCGACCTGGCCGTCGAATACGGCAATCTGGGCTTGGCGGCTGTCGACCGTGACCAGAAATTCGGTGCCTTCATGCACCGCGTTGATAAACGGCGTCTGCACGTCCAGTTGTTGCGGCTGCCGGCTGCGGAAATAGCTGACGCCCTCCAATAACTTCAGCAGCCAGGGCGCGCTATCTTGCTTGGGTTCCGAAAAAATCAACGTGGAACCTTGGTCGAGCGTAATCAGCGATTCATTGCTTAACACCAGCGTGGCGCGACTCCATTGTTGGGTGCGGACGGTTTCGCCGGGACAAAAAATGTCATCGGGGTGTACCGGTTCCCATGCCTGATTGCCGGGATATTGTCTGTTAACTTTGCCCTGCAGGGAGACGACTTTGGCAATCGGTTGCGAACACAGCGATGCGGCCTCAACTGCGAGAGGCGCGAGCAGAAAAAGCAACAAAGAGTAACGCTTAGTTTTTCGATGCATATCAATCGCTTGTGCAATAAGTCGGAGCGTGTTTTTAGGTCTCCTTAACCCAAACGCTGTTCAGGTTAACATTTATTGTATGCATGTGGCGATCATAAATGCAACTGATTGATTGGATTGCCCAGCTCGATGCGCGCCGGTTGGTCAAGGAGGGCGGTTTCCGGCGGGCGCTGGCGCAGATACTGGATATAAAAAAGTGTCGGCCCATCGCCCGGATGCTGCCGGTTGATGTCGAGAAAAGCGTTCAGCGCCTCTGTCCAGCGGTGGCTTTGAAACAATTTGAGCGCATCGGTAAAGGCGGCGGCTAATGGCGGCCAGGCCGGATCCAGCTGATCGGTCGGGGCAATCAGCTCGAAGAGTTCGACCGGTTGAGTTTTTCCTTTCAGCACGAAGGCGCCCACTTTCCGGATAAAAAAGCCGGACAAACCTTCGATTACGCTGGAAGATACGAGAATCTGCGTGCCCAGCAGCTTGTTCAAGCCTTCAATGCGTGCCGCGGTGTTGACGATATCGCCGACCGCGCGGTATTCGAAATGCTGCATCGCGCCGACATTGCCCAGATGCATCTCGCCGAAATGTAAGCCCAGGCGTGTCGGCAATTGATGAGGCTGCGACCGGTTAAAATGATCGATGGCCGTTTTGATCTCCAGTGCGGCATGACAGGCGTTGATTTTGTGTTGGATTTCTTCCGATGGCGTAGCCCATAAGGCCAGCATCGCATCGCCAATCACATCGGAAATGATGCCGTGATGATGTTTGACGAGCGGGAACATCACTCCGTAATATTGGTTCAGGAGCGCATTCAGGGGCAGAGGGTCCAATGTTTCGGACAACGTCGTGTATCGGCCCGCATCGGTTGCCATGCAAACGCCGTGCACCAGTTCGCCATAATGCGGCATCGCTTCCAGTCCGGCCTGATTGGCAATGGCGCTGACCACATTGTTCGGCAGATAATAACTGAGCGTCTTATGCAGGTTTTGCTGATCCTGTTTGTTTTTTTGTAAATAAGAAAAGATCATCACGACCGCGACCGCAGGTGTTTGCAAGAGCAGGGGCACAAACAACGGCAGCCAGAGATGGTCGACGGTAAAGCGGAAATAGGCGAAGGCCGCGTAGCCTGCGGTCAACAGGATGACTAAAACTGTTGTCAGCGGGTAGGAACACAAGCGGCACACGCCGATCAGCAGGAAACTCCAGAACAGCGCCAGCACGCATTGAGTTTGCAGCGGCAAGGGCCGTATCCCGCTGCCGTCGATCAGATTGGCGGCCGCGGTCGCGACAATTTCGGTGGGACTGACGGTGGCGCTGACTCCGCCGGAAAAATCGGTATAAAATCCCTGCAATTTTTCCGGCTCGAGACTTTCGGAGTAACCGATCAGAATGACTTTATGGCGGAAAAGATCGGGATTCAAGCGCTTATCTTCCAGCACCTGATGGAAAGGAAGGGTGGTGATCGTGCCGGCTTTGCCGTAATGATTGAAGTAGCGGTTGTCGGCGCCTTTGGCTAAGGCGAACCACGACTGTAATAAACGCAAGGTTTCCTGCGGATAATTTGCCGCGCGCAACAGTTCGTTGAATTGAGTCAAGGATTGTGCGGCAAATGCTTGCCGGATTTGGGGGACCACTTCAAAAACCGAAGATTTGGCGGCCAGCGGGTCAAACGTCGGCGGCAAAGTCGCTTGCAGGGCCGGATCGATTTGATGCAACAGGCGCAAAATTTCGGCATAAGCCCGCTTCAGCACAAAGCATTCGAAAACCGCGACCGGAAAGGTAGAGAGACCGCCGGCGCTTTGTTTGAATGTCCAGAACCGCTTGACGGTCGTGACTGTCTTGGGAAGCGGAAAAGGCGCCGCGCCGAGCGCGGCATGGGCTAAAACCGGAATCGGGTCGATGACCTTTTCATAAGTAAAGGTCTTGGCGGGGTCGGCGGAAGGAAACGTGTATTGTTTTAAATAGTTGCTGAGAATCACGTTGTTGCCGGCTGCGATGGCTTTGGCGAGTTTGGCGTCGCTGGAAGGCTCGCGTTCTTCGCCGAAATAGATGTTGAAGGCGATCACGGCAGGGTCGTAGCGGTTTAAGGTTTCGATCAAGCGGGCATAGACCGAGCGCGGCCATTTTTCCGGATTCTCGGGCAAATGCAACTGTTCCGGCGATGATTTATCCAGGGTGACGATGACCACATCGCGCGGCGGGGCGATCTCCCCGCGGGCCTTGAACAGCCAGGACAAGCCCCATTCTTCCTCGAAGTAAAGGCCCGGCATGGTTGCGCTGAGCAGAGCTCCCAGGAGTCCTATCAGCAAGGCCGAAATTACCGCAGTCGAGGTTTTTTTATAAACATTCATGATCAGGTAAGGCGCCAAGTGGCTTTTATGATCGATTGAACTGAATGCTCAGAACCCAGGAATCAAAAAGCCGTGAACTAGCCTGACATTATAGCCTTGACCAAGGAAGAAGGGGGAAAGTCAAAAGTAAGCGACGAGGAAAACCGGTAAGCAAGAACCGGACATTGCTCGGCAATCCGCAAGAAGGGCTGAGGACAGAAAGGAGATGCCGTGACAGCTTGTCCGGCGCGGCTGAAAATAGGGGAACGTCCCTGTCCCCTGGAGCTTGGAGGCATCGCTGAGCATCTCTGGGCACAAAGATAAATTGCCTTGGCTGTGGAGGTGTCTTGCGTGCGTCAGGAGAGAGGGACTGAGCCGGCGACAAAGGCCGGCCCACGCGCATCCAGAGTCAGGCGGAGCCTAGGACTGAAACATCGAACGGCTCCAGTGTAACGCCGAAGCCGGCGTGAAAATAGTAAAAAATACACAGCATGCGGGTGAATTTTTCACATCTCGCGGCGTGCGCAGCTTCGCGCCGAATAGGGCGGAGCCGCCGTTATTCAATATTCTGAATCTGCTCCCGAATTTGCTCGATCAGCACCTTCAGTTCGATCGAGATTTTGGTGATTTCCTTATCGGACGATTTTGCGCCCATCGTGTTCGCTTCGCGGTTCATTTCCTGCATCAGAAAATCGAGCCGCCGGCCGACCGGTTCGTCCTGCTGGACCACGCGCAACACTTCCGTGATATGCGTCTCGAGCCGGTCCAGTTCTTCGGCGATGTCGAGTTTTTGCGTCAGAAACACCAGTTCCTGTTCGAGCCGGTCGAAATCGGGCTGGGCGACCATATCGGTGATACGGTCCTTCAGTTTGTTGCGGATCGCTTGCAGGACGTCGGGCATGCGTTTTTGGGCGGCTTCCGTATAAAGCTGCATTTTCCGGCAACGGTCCTCAATCAGCACTTGCAGTTGCTGGCCTTCGCGCTCGCGCACTTCCAGCAGCTTCAGCAAGGTCCGGTTGACCAGTGCGGTAATGCCCCGGTTCAGTTCGTCCTTGTCCAGTTCGGGTTCCTGCTGGATGCCCGGAAAGGCCAGCACCTCGAGCGCGGAAAAGGATTGCGGGGCGGTCATTTGTTCCTCGATCTGCCGTGCCGCGGTCAAGAGCGCGGCGACCGCGTCACGGTTAACGAACAGGCTTTGCGAATCCTTGATTTGTTTCTTGCTGGTGATCGTGCATTCGATCTTGCCGCGGCTGATCTTTGCCATAATTGCGGAGCGTATTTCGGTCTCGGCAAAACGCAGGCGTTCCGGCAGCTTGATCAGGATGTCGGTATAACGGTGATTAACCGAACGTAACTCACAATTAACCGTCAGTACGCCGATTTCGGTTTCACTGCTGGCAAACGCCGTCATACTTTTAGTCATTATTCACCTATAATAAGCGGGGCTTAGAATCGAATGTGCACAGATGGCGGAATATTACGAACCCGAAACCTATCCAAAAGAATGGAACTATCTCCAAACCGGCACCATTATAGACCAGTATGTGATCGAACGGGAATTGGCGCACGGCGGATTTAGTTCGGTTTATCTGGCGAGACAGACTTCCGATCAGGTTCAGGTGGCGATCAAGGAGTATTTGCCGCGCAAATTGGCGCACCGGACCTGGAACAATGTGGTCGTGGTCAACGACGAAGAGTCTCAGGCCTTGTTCAAGCGCGGCCGGCGGCTGTTTTTTGAAGAAGCCCGCGTGCTGGCGACCTTGAAGCATCCGAACATCGTCGAAGTGATCAATTTTTTTGAAGCCAATTCGACCGCTTACATGGTGATGGTTTACAGCTATGGCGTCACGCTCGAAAAAGTGTTGGCGAAGAAAGGCCGGGATGCCAGCGAAGCCTTCGTCAAAGCGGTATTCAATACCTTATTGGACGGCGTCGGCCACATTCATGAATACGGCTATCTGCATCTGGACATCAAGCCGGCGAATATTCTGGTGCGCCCCGGCAATGATTCGGTATTGCTCGATTTCGGCGCGTTCCAGGCCTTTCCGGCCGCCAAACTCCCGCAGCAGACCAAGGTGTTGACGAAGGGATTTTCGCCGATCGAGCAATATAATCTGTGTGCGCCGCTCGGGCCGTGGACCGATATTTATGCGATCGGTGCGAGCATGCGCGCCTGTTTGGAGTTGAAATCGCCGCAGCCGGCGCCCGAACGCGCCGAAAAAGACATGGTGGAGCCCGCGGCAAAAGTCTTCAAGAAGAAATATTCCGCGCCGTTATTGCAGGCGATCGACTGGGCGATGGGGCTTTATCCGAAGGATAGGCCGCAATCCGCCTCCGAACTCAGGGCAGCGTTGAACGCCGAAGCCTAGCCGCTCAAAGTCCCTTGCTGCGGTTTTCCATGCGCCGCAGCAATTCTTCCATGATCAGCCGATAGAGTTCGTCGCCCAAATATTTGTCCTCGACGCCGCTGTCGATATTCGGATTGTCGTTCACCTCGATCACATAGCCCTTGCCGTTTTTCTCCTTCACATCGACGCCGTAAAAACCGTTGCCGATCGGCTGGGTCGCTTTCAGCGCCGCATCGAGCACCGCTTTGGGCACTTCAAAGGTCGGCAAGGTATCGAAATTGCCCGCATCAATCCGGCTGCCGCCGTGCCGGTAGATCTGCCAGTGATTCTTGACCATGTAATAGCGGCAGGCAAACAAGGCCTTGTTGTTGAAGATGCCGATGCGCCAGTCGAAATCGGTATAAAGAAATTCCTGCGCCAACAGCAGCGCCGATTTTTGAAACAGCTCGGGCAGCTTCTGCTCCAGTTCCTGGCGGTTGTTCACCTTGGCGATGCCGCGCGAAAACGAGCCGTCCGGGATCTTGATCACGACCGGATAGCCGGCTTCGGCCTCCAGCCGGTCCAGATGGACCACATTGCCCTTGTGCAGCAGCCAGGTCTTCGGCGACGGCACCTTGTGCGTGCGGAACAGGTCGGCCAGATAAACCTTGTTCGTGCAGCGCAGCATCGAGGTCGGATCGTCGATCACGACCAGGCCTTCGGCTTCGGCCTTTTTCGCGAAACGGTAGGTATGGTGGTCGATCGCGGTGGTCTCGCGGATGAACAGGCCGTCGAACTCGGGCAGGCGCACATAATGCTGTTGGGTGATCAATTCGACATCGATGCCGAGTTGGCGGCCGGCGTTGACGAACTTTTTCAGCGCGCCGCGGTTGCTCGGCGGCAGCTCTTCCTCCGGATTGACCAGGATCGCCAGATCATAACGCGTCGCCTTGCGCACGCGCTCCTTGCGCCAGACCTTCTTGCTGAATTGATCGAGCGCCTCGGCGAACAGGGTCTGCTGCGCATCGTCGAGACTGCGGTGCGAGACCGCGCGCAAGGCGTTGATCTCCCAGCGGTCCCGATAACTCAAGGTGACTTCGAGCACCGGACACGAAAAGCGCTCGAACAACAACCGCGCGACATCCTGAAAAGCCGGGTCCGGCGTGGTGCCGAAGAAGCTGAGCAGGCGGAATTCCTCCTGTTTATTTTTGGTTTTGAAGGCCTTCGCCAGGGTCTGCGACAAATCCTCGATCTGTAGTCGGTACAAGGCTTTCTTGCCCAAATCGTTCAGCACCTTGACCGACGGGATCACATGGTGGCCGCGCGCTTCGGCCAAGAGCGAGCAGTAATAGCCGTCGGACAAATACCGGTAGCTGCCGCACAGATTGATCACCCGCACGCGCTCGTCCGCGCCGCCCTGATCGGTGGCCAGATAGGATTCAAAAGGGATCACATGCTCGCTGGGATAATAAGGGCTCCAGTCGGCCAGATCGTCAACAACCAGTACGGTGCGCGCCATAGTAAAATTTATTCCTTAACTCGGAAAGTCAGCATTTTGAAACCACTTGCCGCGATAGACAAGTCATAAGCTCGGGATGTTCGGGGAGGCGGATTAATTTTAGCCGCAATCAGGAGGATATGGTATTGGGGCGCGGATTAACGGGGCATGAATGCGGGAAAATGCAGTGAGGGATTATTGATGTAACGCGCAGATCAAATCCCTGGCGTGGATGTTTTGCTTTCCCTCCGCAGTAATTCGGCCTTGCGTTCTACGCCCCAACGATAGCCGGACAGGCTGCCGTCGGACCGGACTGCGCGATGACAGGGAATCGCCACCGCCAAGGTATTGGCCGCGCAAGCCGTGGCTACTGCACGCACCGCTTTCGTCGAGCCGATACTTTTAGCGATTTCGGTATAACTGACTTTTGTCCCTGCAGGTATTTGTCTTAGCGCTTGCCATACTTTTTGCTGGAACGCCGTGCCGCGCACATCCAGGGGTAAATCGAGTCCCAAAGCCGGCGTTTCGATAAAGCCGATCACTGCGGCTATATGTTTTTCGAGCTCGCGGTTACCGCTGATCCGTTCGGCTTCTGGAAATCGATCCAGCAAATCACGCGCTAGCGCATCGGGATCGTCGCCTAATGCGATCGCGCAAACGCCGCGCTCGCTCATTGCGACTAGAATCGAACCCAACGAGCATTTCTCTATGGCGAAGCGTATGCGGGCATCGGCTCCGCCATGGCGATAACGGGACGGCGTCATAAATCCCCAGGGATTAAGGATCGAGGATCGGGTGAGGCGCGAAACCCAGCATTTCGCGGCATTAGGCTGGGTTTCGGTGCGGCTTCAAGCCGGCGTTTACGAACGGGGCTTACTGAGGCGCAGGAGCCGCAGGCTGGGCCGGTTCGATCGTTGCTGCTGGCGCCGCCGGCGTCTCGCCTGCTTGCGGTTTGGCTTCCGCCGCAGGCGTTGCCGGAGCCGGTTCGGCGGCTTCAGGAGAAGGAGCCGCGGCGGCTGCGCCTTCGGCAACCTTGATCAGCCAGCCTTTTTTCTCTTCGCAGCCCAATACCGCCTTCACCGCGGCATTGATTCTGACAAACTTGCCGGTAAAACTGGCCGGTAATTTGGCCTTGATTCGATGAAAACTGCTGGTGCTTTCGACCGTAAAAGGGATGTTTTCATTTTTACCGGTCAGCCGGAGCGTCGCCGGATTCGACCAGGCGGAGACTTTGAACTCGAATGCTGACTCCGGCGGCACTTCGATCTTTTCCGGCTCGACGTATTCTTTCAGCGTGAAGTCGGTAAATTTAGGGTCTTTGCAGAGCACTTCGGTTTTTTCATCCTGGTAGGCGCCTGCGGTTTGCGCTGCCAGCAGGATCGCGATGACCGATGCACATTTTATTATTCTTGTTTTCATAGACATACCTACCCATTCATTTTGAAAGAAAACTATCCCTACCGATAGCCCCGATCGGCCCACTTTAATGAGTTTTCGGGCTAAATTCAACCGTAAAGTTTTTGCTGATTCTGAACCAATTTAACTGGTTTGCTTAAAAAAAGCCGTTCGACGGGTTCACCCAAAACGCGGGTTGTCTTGTACAATAGGGCGATTAAAATTTTTTGAGAGAGCACTGCCTTGAGCGAGCAACAGAGCCTGAATTACAAAAGCGCCGGCGTCGATATTGAGGCCGGCAACAGCCTGGTCGAACGAATCAAACCGATCGCCGCGAGAACGCGCACCGCCGGCGTAATGGCAGGTCTCGGCGGTTTCGGATCGATGTTTGAACTGCCTTTGGACCGCTACCGCGAGCCGATACTGGTGTCCGGCACCGACGGCGTCGGCACCAAGCTGAAGCTGGCGATCGACCTGAACGTGCATGACACGGTCGGCATCGATCTGGTCGCGATGTGCGTGAACGACATCATCGTGCAGGGCGCCGAGCCTTTATTTTTTCTCGATTATTTCGCGACCGGACGGCTCGACGTCGATACCGCCGCGGCGGTGATCGAAGGCATCGGCAAGGGCTGCGAACAGGCCGGAGCGGCGCTGGTCGGCGGCGAAACGGCCGAAATGCCTGGCATGTACGCGGACGGCGAATACGATCTGGCCGGCTTTTGCGTCGGCATCGTCGAGAAAAGCAAGGCGCTGGATGGAAGCAAGGTCAAGGTCGGCGACAAACTGATCGGCATCGCCTCCTCCGGCCCGCATTCGAATGGTTACTCGCTGGTCCGCAAGATTCTCGAAGTCAGCAAAGCCAAACTGGATGCGCCATTCGAGGGCAAAACCCTCGGCGAAACCCTGCTCGCGCCGACACGGATTTACGTGAAGCCGCTGCTCGCGCTGCTCGACAAGATCGACGTGCATGCGCTGGCGCACATCACCGGCGGCGGCATCACCGAAAATTTGCCGCGCGTGCTGCTGGACGGCATCAACGCCGAGATCGATCTGTCTGCCTGGCAATTGCCGCCGGTATTCAAATGGCTGCAAGCGCAGGGCAATGTCGCCGAAGCCGACATGCTGACCACCTTCAACTGCGGCATCGGCATGATCGTCTGCGTCGCAGCGGAAGACGAGCAGGCGGTTCTGGACACGCTGACCGCTTTGGGCGAGACCGTATATCCGATCGGCAGGCTGATTGCGGGCGAAGGCAAGCCGAAAGTCGTTTACGCGTAGCGTATCCATCGACTCCGCTTCCCAAGCGAAGACCTGCCGGCTTTCAAAAACCTGGCAGGTCTGTCCTTTCAAACCTGGCTGTAAAACTCGCTGTCCTTATACCCGTCATGCGCATGCCTGAGCATGACCATGATCACCGAAGCGGCAGGCAGCGCCAGCAGAATCCCTAAAAAGCCGAACAATTGCCCGCCGGCCATGATCGCGAAGATCACCGCGACCGGATGCAGGCCGATCTTGTCGCCGACCAGCATCGGCGTCAGCAGCATCCCTTCCAGCAGTTGGCCGACGCCGAATACGGCCAGCACCCAGACTAGATGCGCCGCATCATGAAACTGCAGCACCGCGGCCAGCGAGGCGCTGACGATGCCGACGATCGCGCCGAGATAAGGTACGAAGCTGACCAGTCCCGCCGTCATGCCGATCAACAGCGCCAGATCGAGCCCGGTCAGGCCGAGCCCGATGCTGTAAACCGCGCCGAGCGCCAGCATCACATAAAATTGCCCGCGCACGAACGCCGACAACACCGCGTCGAACTCGCCGGCCAGTCCGGCGATAGTCGGCGCAATGCGCCGCGGCAGGAGGTCATGCAGCTTGGCCATCAGGCTATCCCAGTCGCGCAGCAGATAGAACGTCACGACCGGAACCAGCAGCAGATTCATGATCCAGGCCAGGATCATGCCGCCGGAATCCGACAGCGAGCGCAGCAGCACGGTCGCCGCGCCGCCGGCCGTCTGCCAATGGCTTTTGATCAGGTTGACCGCGGCCTGGGTTTCGAGCGGCTTGATGTCCAGATTGAAACGTTGATGCAGCCAGGGAATCGCGGTCTGGTTCAGCCACTCGGCATAGGCCGGCAGGCTGGCGATAAAGCGTTCGAGTTGATGTTCAAGTTGCGGCAGCAGCCAAAGCAGGATCAGGCCGAATGCCAGGGTCATCGCGAAAAACACCACCGAGACCGCCTGCGTCCTGGATAGCTTGAAGCGCTCCAGCCGGTCGGTCAACGGATCGCCCAAATAAGCCAGCATCAATGCTACGGCAAACGGCATCAATACCGGCGCGAGCAGGTAAGTCAGCCAAACGGTCAGGCCGATGAGCGAAAAAAGCTGCCATTTTTGTGAATCGGTCATGGATCTCATTCGGGATAAGTTATTGTGCTGCTCAGTATGACGATAAATGACCTCAGCGACAACTGCATTGATTGGCGACTCGCATGCAATGGCTGCTATTCGCTTACTAAACGCATTTTTCACTAAAGCCGGTCCGGGAAATTTTTAGCGCTTTAAATGTAAACGCCTTTGGGCGCTCAGCGCGCGGCTTTGTCAGTTGAGCGGTGCTAAGTCATTGAGGTTGTTAAGCAAGATTAAACTTAATCGCTAAAGTGATCTCGAAGAATACAATCCATTTGGTTTTTTAGTTTTGATCTGCTTTGGAGGCATGTTATGAAAAGTAAATTGTTCATTTTTTTGATCTTGCTGTTCGGTGCATTGGTTGCGTGTAGCGAGATGAAATCGCATCCGATGGACATGAGCCAAGCGGTGCAAAGCGCTACGACAAAAGCCGATCATGAGGCGCTGGCCAAACATTATGAAGAAACGGCGGATGAAATGCAGGCTAAAGTCGATGAACACAAGCAACTTCTCGAACAATATCAGGCGAAAAGTTATTTATATGGCAGGCAGGCGGAAACTTTTAAACAGCATTGCCAAACGCTGATAAACGCATATCAGATCGCTGTTACCGCAAATCGCGCGATGGCCGAGGCGCATAGGGAAATGGCGCAGCAATAGCGATGCGAGGGAGTTGCGCGCTATTCGGGAGCGGGGTGACTAAACGTGGTTAATGCTGCCGCAGGATGCCTTTCACGACCCGTAAGGCTGAGTGCGCGGCGCCATTCGAATGCGTATCCTCGGTAAAATCGCCGGCAAAATAAATACGGCCCTGCGGTGTTCTGAGCGCATCGGAAAGTTGATCGAAACGCGACCGTCCGACCGGCCAGGACGCTATCGCGCGCGGATGATAGCGGTAGTAGGTCATTTGTTTGACCGCTGACCTGAAACCGGGCCATTGTTTGTCGAGCGCCGCGAGCAGCATTTCGCGAATCTCGTCGGGGCTGCCGATCCTCGAATTGAAACGTTCCGCATAGGCGCCGGTCACCAGCAAGTTCAACAGCGCATCCTTGCCGGCCTCGGAATGGCCTTCGTAGATCACGCCCAACGGGCCATCGGTCAGAATCGGCAGGATGCTTTCGCCGTCTTGCGTCCAATAGCGGCTGGCATTGCCGTCAACTCCGAGGTGGGCGGTAAAGTAGGCGCCGCCGCTCTGGGTCTGTATCGCTTCCTTGCGCTCTTCCGACAGCGGCGGATCGAACTGAATGTCGTTGAGCCTAAACAAAGGGATCGCGGTAATCACATAATCGGCGTGGTAAATCTTTTGTGCGTAGGTGCCCTGGTCGGTTGCGGTGACTTCGACGCCGGACGCGGTCGATCGAATGTGCGTGACCAGTTGATTCAGACGGATGTTATCGCGCCCGATTGCATCGGCGATTTTTTCCGCGGCGAGATGGTTGCCGCCGATCACATGGTAGGGCTGTGTGCCTTGTCCCGAGAAGATGTGCCATTCGGCGATGCCGTCGAGCGCGCTGATTTTTTCCCAGGAGGCGGCAAACTCCGGTTCGGTTTCGAGACGCACAAACTCCTGCGCCTTGGGCGACAGGCCGCTCGTTTGCCGGATCCAGTCGGCGAACGAAATGTCCTGTAACGATTCGAGTTCGCGGGTGAGCGGGCGATGGTCAAATTGTAGATACAGTGCGGCCATTTTTTGATCCCAGGCCCGGTAGGCCGGCATTTCGTCCTTGCCGATGAAGGCTTCCAGGAACTCCAGATTGGTTTCATGCGTGAAAGGATGGATCTTGCCCTGATAACTGAAACTTGAAAAGCTGGTGTAGGCGGTTTCGAGCGGAATATCTAGCTCCCGAAAAATAGCGAGCGCCGGATTGTTGCCCCAAAACTCTGCCAGTCCGACTTCGGCATGGGCCTGATCGGCATAGCGGGCGGTGCGGATGCGGCCGCCGATGTGGGGAGTCATTTCGAGTATCAGGGCTGTTTTGCCGGCTTTCTGCAGTTGATAGGCCGAGCTGAGGCCGGAAAGGCCCGCGCCGACGATCAGCACGTCGGCGTTCTCTTTCGCCGCGTTTTGATGCAACGGCGGCGTGCATGCGGGCAGGCACAAGATCAGTAAGGCGCAGAGGCTTGGCAAAAGTGAGCGGGATACGTTTTTCATGGGCAATGGGATCCAGTGATGGCGAAAGTCCGGCCGGGGGAAATTCTATTGCCAATATAGCAACGAAATGATCAAATGCATAAAAGGGTTTTGTGACATGGCTGGATTCTGCCGGTGATTTCCAGGCGTTCGATTTGTCACGGTATTGTCACCGGCTTGTCCTATTCTGAGCCATTTTTTGATCGCTTAAGGCGCCGCAACAAAGGACTTCCCGTATGAATTATTCCGCGACCGTACAAGGCAAATCGTATCAGTTCAGGAATCTCCGAACCGTGATGGCGAAGGCGTCGCCGCGGCGGTCGGCCGATGAATTGGCAGGGCTTGCGGCGGAGACTGAGGTCGAGCGCGCGCTGGCGCAGCGGCTGTTGGCCGACGTGTCTTTGCGGCAATTCATCGAAGAGCCGTTGATCGCCCCGGAACAGGATGAAGTCTCGCGGCTGATTCTGGAGCGGCACGATGCGACGGCATTCGCGCCGGTCGCGGCGCTGACGGTCGGCGAGTTTCGCGACTGGCTGCTGGCGGGCAAAGGCGATTTGGCGGTGCTGGCGCCAGGCTTGATGCCGGAGATGGTCGCCGCGGTCAGCAAGATCATGCGCAATCAGGACTTGATCGCGGTCGCGCGCCGCTGCCGGGTCGTGACCCGTTTTCGCAATACCTTGGGCTTGCCGGGAAGGCTCTCCACGCGCCTGCAGCCGAATCATCCGACCGACGATCCGCGCGGGATCGCCGCCTCGATTCTGGACGGGCTGCTCTACGGCAGCGGCGATGCGGTGATCGGCATCAATCCTGCGACCGACAACTTGCAGAACGTGCATACGCTGCTGAATCTGCTCGATGACATCATCGGCCGCTACGACATACCGACGCAATCCTGCGTGCTGGCGCATGTGACGACCAGCATCGAGCTGATGCGGCGCGGCGCGCCGGTCGATCTGGTCTTTCAGTCGATCGCCGGCACCGAGGCGGCGAACCGCAGTTTCGGCATCGATCTTTCCCTCTTGCGCGAAGCCAGGGCGATGGCCGAGGCGCTGGGGCGGGGCCGTCTCGGCAGCCATCTGATGTATTTTGAAACCGGCCAGGGCAGCGCCTTGTCCGCGAACGCGCATCACGGCGTCGATGCGCAAACCTGCGAGGCGCGTGCCTATGCGGTCGCGCGCGAGTTTTCGCCGCTGCTGGTCAATACGGTCGTCGGCTTCATCGGGCCCGAATATCTGTATGACGGCAAGCAGATCATCCGTGCCGGGCTCGAAGATCATTTTTGCGGCAAGCTGCTCGGCTTGCCGATGGGCTGCGACATCTGTTATACCAATCACGCGGAGGCAGACCAGAACGACATGGACACTTTGCTGACGCTGCTCGGCGTCGCCGGCTGCAATTACATCATGGGCATTCCGGGCGCGGACGACATCATGCTGGCCTATCAAAGCACCTCGTTCCATGACGCGCTCTATCTGCGCGAGGTGTTGGGGCTCAGGCCGGCGCCCGAATTCGAGGCCTGGCTGAATGCGATGGGCATATTCGATGGGCGCAACCGACTGGCTGACGGCCGTCAGGCCACGCGCTTGCTGAGTCATTTCGGCGGACTTTCGGAGCTGACGGTATGAATGATCCCTGGCACAATCTCCGCCGTTTCACCCAGGCCAGAATCGCGCAAGGACATGCCGGCTGCGGTTTGCCGACGGAGGCATCACTCGATTTTGAACTCGCGCACGCCTTGGCGCGGGATGCGATTCATCAGCCCTGGGACATCGAGCGCTTTGCGGAAGAGGTCCAGCAGATCGGTCTGGAGGCCTTATGTCTCTCGACGCCGGTTGCGGACAGGGTGCAGTATCTGCAAAGGCCCGATCTCGGGCGCGAGCTCGACGAGGCCAGCCGGCAGGCGTTGCTGGCGCGTCAGCAACCGGCGGTCGATGTGGCGCTGGTGATCAGCAACGGCCTGTCCTCGATCGCGGCCGAACGCCATGGCTTGCTGCTGCTAAAGGCTATCGTTGCGGTATATCAAGGCATCCCCTTGCGCTGTGGCCCGGTCTGTTTGGTGCCGAATGCGCGGGTTGCGCTGGCCGATCAAATCGGCGCCTTGCTGAATGCGCGCCTGTCGGTGATCGTGGTCGGCGAACGTCCGGGGCTCAGTGCGGCCGACAGCCTGGGCATCTACCTGACCTATGCGCCGCAAATGGGCAGGACCGATGCGGAGCGTAATTGCATCTCGAACATCCGTCCACCGGAGGGATTGTCCTATCAGGCGGCCGCGGCGAAGCTGGCTTATCTGAGTTATGAAGCCTTGCAGCGGGGTCTGTCGGGGGTGGGGTTGAAGGACGACATGCCCAGGCACTTGCTGGACTGAAAAGGAAAATTGGAGCCATGCGCGGCATGGCTCCGAAACTCACAAAGCGATCGTTTAGATTTTCTTTTTGATGATGGTCTTGCCGTCGATGATCAATTCGGAGATGCCGCCTATTGAACCGTGCAGCGTGCAAGAGGCTTCCTTGAAGTTTTTCTCGCCCTTCCATTTCAAGGTGATGTAGGTTTCCTTGTCGGTTATTGTATCCTCAGAAGGGAAGAACGCTTCTTCACCGGTTTCTTTCAGAATCGCGGCCGGGCATTTCTGGTTGGCCATTTGCTGGATCGCGACATAGTTTCTGAGCATCGACTGCGCTTCGACTTGCTGCGGCGATTCCTGCTTGCTGACTCCGACGACGATGAAGCCGACCACGAACACGCCGATGACGGCCCACATCAGCTTAGTCGTATCACTCATTTTGGTATCTTCAGTCTCTTCACTCATTTGGCACCTCTGATTGTTGTTATTAAGGATTTGTCCCAGGTATGCTCAGCCCGGTCTCCAGGCTAACTTCCTTACGAATTCTAAGCGAATTAGGATCTCCCGGCAATGTAAAGTGCCGAATCACGGAAATGAGACTTAAAATTCTATCCCTTGTTCCGCCTTGATGCCGCGTTGATAGGCGTGCTTGATCATCGTCATTTCGGTGACCGTGTCGGCGATCTCGATCACCTCGGGCGCCGCATTGCGTCCGGTCAATATCAGATGCATCCAGCGCGGCCGGTGTTCTGCAATGAATTCGGCGATTTCCTGGCCGCTGATCCAGTGGTAGCCGCAGCAGTAATTGATCTCGTCCAGCACGACCACGTCGAACTCTTCGGACATGATTTTTTGTTTGCAGAGCTCCCAAATCTCGCGGCTGGTACGGATGTCCTGTTCGGGATTCTTGGTGTCCCAAGTAAAGCCGTCGCCGAGCGCATGCCATTCGATATTGTCGAAATGCTGGGCGGCTTTTTGCTCGCCGGTCTGCCATTGGCCTTTGATGAACTGGATCACGCAGACTTTCATGCCCCAGCCGGCAGCGCGAAACGCCATGCCGAACGCGCTGGAAGACTTGCCTTTGCCTGGGCCGGTGTTGACCACGATCAGGCCTTGGCGTCTGTTTCTGTCTTTCATAGGTTACGAAGTTGATTATGTTGAATTTGGAAAAGCGTTAATCCAAACAGGGCTATAAACAGCCTTGCTCGAACAGGCGGCGGTGTTCTTCCCGCGTCGGGAGGCCCGGGCGCGCGCCCATCTTCGTGCAGCACAAGGCGCCTGCCGCGCTGGCATAGCGCAAGCACTCCTGCCAAGCCATCCGCTGCGACACCGCCGCCGCGAAGGCGCCGTGAAAGGCATCGCCGGCGCCGGTCGAATCGACATCGGCGATCTCGAAGGCCGGCATGAAGCCTTGTTCGCCGCCCCGGCGCCAGAACAGGCCTTTTTCGCTGAGCGTAATTACCACGTTCGGCGCGACCTCGGCCAATCGAGCGAGCGCGCTTTCAACCGAGCCTGCAACCTGCATGGCGAATTTTTCCGAGCAAACCAGGTAATCGACCTGAGTCATCAAGGCCTGCGTGCCTTCGTGCAAGGAGCCGGCATCGAGCACGGTCGGTATCTTTTGCGCGCGAAGCTTAGGGCAATAGGCCGCAGAAACCTGCGGCTCGTGGCCGTCGAACAGCACCACGGCGGGATTGATGCCGCTGAAATCGAGCGCGTCGGCGGGCAAGGGGTGAGTGCCGACCTTGTAATTGACCAGCGCCCGCTTGCCGTCGGGCTTCACCAGCACCGCCGAGATCGGCGTCGGCGCGGGGCCGCGCAGGGTCAATCCGGTGTCGACGCCGTGCGCATTCAGTTCCTGTAAGTGCTTGTCGCCGTAGACATCGGCGCCGAGGTAGCCGGCGAAGGCGGCCTTGAAGCCGAGATTGGCGACCATGATCGCCGCATTCGCGGCCGGCCCGCCGCCACAGTCGATGAAGCCGGTCGCGAAGGTCTTCTCGTCTTCGGCCGGATGATGATCGACCGAGAACACCAGATCGTAGGAGGCATGGCCGATACAGAGCACATCGACGTCAAGCAGCGGTTTTGTCATGGTTTTGGGTGTGGACAGCTCAGCAAAATGCGCGTTATTCTAATCGAAAACCCCAATCACCTTTGCCGTTTTTGATCCTGGAGGCCCCCGCTATGCAGATCAGTCCCGAAATTTTGCCCCGCATCATCCAGGCGATCGCCGAGGCGATCGAAAAAAACGCCGAGGCAGTGACTCAGCTCGATCAGGCGATCGGCGACGGCGATCACGTGGTCAATCTGCAGCGCGGCCTGCATGCGCTGCAAGCGCAAAGCGCGGAGATCGGGCAACTGGATTGGGCGGCCGCAATGCAGAAAATCGGCATGACCCTGATGTCGACGGTCGGCGGCGCCTCCGGGTCGCTCTACGGCACCTTGTTCGTGACGATCAGCAAGGCGCTGCGCGATAAGACGGTCGACTTGCCGGCCTTTGCGGCCGCGTTCGCGCAGGGCGTCGAGTCGGTCAAACTGCGCGGCAAGGCCGATGCGGGTGAGAAGACGATGCTCGACGTGCTGATTCCGGCGGCGCAAAGTTTGCAAAATTCGGCGGACGCATCAATCTCGTTGCAGGATCTGCTGGCCGCCATCACCGGCGCCGCCGAGACCGGCGTCGAGGCGACCCGCAACATGCTCGCGACCAAGGGCAGGGCGTCTTTCCTCGGCGAACGCAGCCTCGGGCACATCGATGCGGGCGCAAAAACCGCGCAGTTGATGATCGCGGCGATTGCGGCAGTGATCGCTTCTTCAGGCGCCCCAGCGTAAGGCGGCGGTATTGACCGGCGCGTCCCACAGCCGGATCAGCTCCTCATCCAGCCGCGTCAATGTCAGCGAGCATCCGGCCATGTCCAGCGAGGTCGTGAAATTGCCGACCAGCGAGCGGGCAATGACGACGCCGCGTTTCTCCCAGTACTCGGCAGCCAGGTGATAGATCAGATGCAGTTCGATCAGCGGCGTGGCGCCGAAGCCGTTCACATGCAGCAGCACGGCCTGGCCTGGTTGCGGTTTCAGTTCTTCATCGATCGCCCGGGCCAGATGCTCGACGATCGCGCTGGCATTTTCTAGCGGCATCGTTTCGCGGCCGTGCTCGCCGTGGATGCCGACGCCCATTTCCATTTCCTGATCGCCCAACTCGAAGGTCGGCTTGCCGAGCGCGGGCACCGTGCAGCTGGTCAAGGCGACGCCGATCGATGCGGTGGACTGGTTGATGCGGTCGCCGAGCGCCTTGCAGGCCGCGAGGTCCGCGCCCGCTTCGGCGGCAGCGCCTACCATTTTCTCGACGATCAGGGTGCCGGCGACGCCGCGCCGCCCGATGCTGTGCGTCTTGGGTAGCGACACGTCGTCGTTGACCAGCACGGTCGCATTCGGGATTTCGAGCATTTCGGCCGCAATTTCGAAATTCATCACGTCGCCGGCATAATTCTTCACGATGAACAACACGCCGCCGTCCTGATCGACCGCTTCGGCGGCGGCCAACATTTGATCAGGCGTCGGCGAGGTGAAGATTTGCCCCGGGCAGGCCGCATCGAGCATGCCAAATCCGACAAAGCCGCTGTGCAGCGGTTCGTGACCCGAGCCGCCGCCCGAAATCAGCGCGACTTTGTTAGGCTTGCCTGTTTTAACTCGTTTGATGAAGTGCGGTTGCAGGTTCAGTTCGACGATGTCCGCATGCGCTTTCGCAAAACCCTTCAGGCTATCTTCGAGCAGGCTGTCGATGTCATTGATGAATTTTTTCATGTTTGTGGCTCCGGCGGTTAGTTGGCTTGGCGGCGCAGGGCTTCGGTAACGGCGATGATGTCCGGCATCAGCCAGGTCGGTTGATAAGCGGAGGCGCGGAGATCCTCTTCGCTCGATATGCCGGTCAATACCATCAGGCTGCGAATGCCGGTGCGCACCGCGCCGAGGATATCGGTTTCGAGGCGGTCGCCGATCGCGATCGTTTCGGCGGGGTCGGAAGCCAATAGTTTCATCGCCTGCCGGTACATGATCGGCTCCGGCTTGCCGATCACCATCGGCGAAACGCCGGTCGCGGCGGTCAGCGCGGCCAGAATCGCGCCGTTGCCGTGGGTCACACCGTATTCTGTCGGCAGGGTCGTATCGGCATTGGTGGCGACGAACTGGGCGCCGGCCCGGATGTTCAAGGTTGCGGTTGCGAGTTTGGCCCAGCTCAGCGTCGAGTCCTTGCCGCAGACGACGATGTCCGCGCCTTGCGCATCCGGGGTTTTTTCGGTTTTGAGCTCGTACAACCCGGTCAGCGTAAAGCCTTGTTCGCGCAGGGGCCCCAAGGCGCCGTCCTCGCCGACCACGAACACGCGGGTCGAAGCCGGGTCGGTGTGTTCGGCGAGATACAGCGCGGTCGCCATGCCGGACGTCAAGACTTCATCCCTGGAGACGGTCACGCCCATGCCGGCGAGCTTATTTACATATTGATCCTGCGTCTGGCTGGCATTGTTGGTCGCCAGGATGAAGCGGATTTGCAGGTCGCGCAGGGTTTCGAAAAACTCGCACAGGCCGGGCTGGGGCACGCTGCCGTGCCAGAGCACACCATCCATGTCGATGATCATCGCGCGGATAGACTTGAAAGATTCCATAAAATGTTTTCTCATCACGAACAAGGTGCGGAGCGGTTGGTGGGTCTTTGCAACTCCGCCGGTTTATTCTCCTGCAAGCGGGGCTGCGGAGAGTTGAATAATGTTGAAGTCAATGTAGACAGACGCCTTAATGGGTTAACCTGGCATTAGACCTTGACTCGCAACAGCTTGGCATAAGATTCAGGCGCTTGTCCAGTCCGTTTGCAGGAGAGTCGGGGCCGAAAAAGGCGGGGTTAGGAGGCAGGCGGCGCGAGTGATCGTAAGGGGCATCAGGTTTTACGTTATCTGCCGCGAAAAAGCGGAAAATTCCGTTCCAAAACGCCAAAAATCGCGTATTTTTGATCACGCTAGGAGCCTCGGTTAAAGGTGGTAAAATCGGCAAAAAACAGCGGCTAACTGACTGAATAGTCGGTTGTTTTTGACGTGACCGGAAAGGCCGGCAGAAGGCGCCATTACTGTATTCAGCACGGATCATTGACATGACTCCCCTTTCTACTTTACAGTAGCGTTCGCATTAAACAGGTAATCACCTAACTACAATAACAAACCATTGGAGCAATATCATGGCAAAACCATTAATTCAAATCGCATTAGATTCTCTGGATTACAACGCAACTATCGCGCTGGCTGAAACCGTAGCGCCACACGTTGATATTTTCGAAATCGGCACTCCTTGCATCAAGCACAACGGTGTTAACCTGGTTAAAGATCTGCGCGCCAGATTCCCGGACAAACTGATCCTGGTTGACCTGAAGACTATGGATGCCGGCGAATACGAAGCGACTCCTTTCTATGCAGCAGGCGCTGACATCTGCACCGTTCTGGGCGTATCCGGCCTGGCAACTTGCAAAGGCGTTATCAAAGCGGCTAACGCACATGGCGCAGAAGCTCAAATCGACCTGATCAACGTTGAAGACAAAGTAGCTTGTGCACGCGCAACCGCTGAAGCCGGCGCTCACATCATGGGCGTACACACCGGTCTGGACGCTCAAGCCGCTGGCCACACTCCATTCGGCGACCTGAGCGACATCACCAGATTGGGCCTGAACGTCAGAGTTTCTGTTGCTGGCGGTATCAAAGCTTCTACCGTACAAGACGTCGTCAGAGCCGGTGCGAACATCATCGTGGTCGGCGCAGCGATCTACGGCGCTCCATCCCCAGCTGACGCTGCTCGTGAAATTCGCGAACTGGTTGAAGCTGTATAACAATGCATCAGCAACTCATCATAGACAAGATTTCAGGCATTCTGTCGGCGACTGATCCGTCCTATGATCAACGCCTGACCCAGATGCTTGACAACGCCAAACGTATATTTGTTTCAGGCGCCGGTCGTTCCAAGCTCGTCGGCAATTTTTTTGCGATGCGGCTGGTGCATGCCGGTTATGATGTCAGCGTTGTGGGTGAGATAGTCACGCCAAGCATCAAAAGCGGCGACTTGTTGATTATCATTTCAGGCTCGGGCGAAACCGAGCAGCTGATAGCCTTCACGAAAAGTGCGAAAAAAATCGGCGCGGACATTGTGTTGATTTCGGCAAAGAGCAGCTCAACGATAGGCGACATGGCCGATGCGGTATTCCAGATCGGCCAGGCTGAACAATACGGAAAAGTGATCGGAATGCCGATGGGTACGGTTTTCGAACTGTCGACCCTGTTTTTCCTGGAAGCGACCATTTCTCATATCATCCATGAGAAGGGCATCCCGGAAGAAATCATGAGAGAAAGGCACGCTAACTTAGAATAGCGTAAACCCAGAACGGGCGGCTCAGGCTGCCCGTTCTTTTCTCATGTATTTGGCGACGAAATCATCTGACGCTGAATAGGCTGATTAACTCAACATAATTTACCAACGAAGGAGAAGACTATGGCATCGCGCCGTGTATTAGCTAACGCCATTCGCGCTTTGAGCATGGATGCAGTACAAAAAGCAAATTCGGGCCATCCAGGCGCCCCGATGGGTATGGCGGATATTGCCGAGGTTTTGTGGAACGATCATATGCACCACAATCCGGCCAATCCAAAATGGCCAAACCGCGACCGCTTCGTGCTGTCCAATGGCCACGGCTCAATGCTGATTTATTCCCTGTTGCACCTGACCGGTTACGACTTGTCGATCGATGATCTGAAACAGTTCCGTCAGTTGCACTCCAGAACTCCAGGCCACCCCGAATACGGCTATGCGCCGGGTGTAGAAACCACGACCGGCCCTCTGGGACAAGGCATTACCAATGCTGTGGGCATGGCGATTGCCGAAAAAGCCCTGGCTGCGAATTTCAATAAAGACGGTCATAAAATTGTCGATCACAAGACCTATGTGTTCCTGGGTGACGGCTGCTTGATGGAAGGTATCTCCCATGAAGCCTGCTCACTGGCGGGTACCTTGGGTCTCGGCAATCTGATCGCATTCTGGGACGACAACGGTATCTCTATCGACGGACACGTCGAAGGCTGGTTTACCGACAATACCCCTAAACGTTTCGAGGCCTATGGCTGGCATGTCATTGCCGACGTCGACGGACATGATTCACAAGCGATTGCGAAAGCGATCGAGTTGGCGAAAGTCATGACCGACAAGCCGACGCTGATCTGCTGCAAAACCACAATCGGTTTCGGTGCGCCGAACAAAGCCGGCAGCCATGCTTGCCACGGCGCTCCGTTGGGCGAAGAAGAAATCAATCTGACCAAGGCGGCTTTGGGCTGGGATCACGGTCCTTTCGAAGTGCCTGCCGAAGTCTATGCGGGTTGGGACGCGAAAGCGAAAGGCGCGGCGGCCGAGAAAGCCTGGAACGAGGCGTTCGCTGCCTATAAAGCGGCCCATCCTGAACTGGCGGCCGAATTCGAACGCCGGATGAGCGGCGAACTGCCTGCGAATTGGCAAGCCGATGCGGACAGCTTTGTTGCCTCCGTGAATGCGCAAGCCAAAACCACCGCGACCCGTTTGTCATCGTTGGCATCGATCGAAGGTTATGCGAAATTGCTGCCGGAAATTTTCGGCGGTTCGGCCGACCTCGGCTGCTCGAACATGACCGAATGGACCGGTTACAAGCCGATGCGTGCGAACAAGCCGGACGCGAACTATGTGAACTACGGCGTGCGCGAATTCGGTATGTCCGCGATCATGAACGGTATCGCCCTGCATGGCGGTCTGGTCCCGTTCGGCGCGACCTTCCTGATGTTCTCCGAGTATGCGCGTAACGCACTGCGGATGGCCGCATTGATGAAGATCCGTTCGATCTTCGTCTATACCCACGACTCGATTGGTCTGGGCGAAGACGGTCCAACCCACCAGCCGATCGAGCAAATCGCGACGTTGCGGATGATTCCGACCATGCATGTCTGGCGTCCGTGCGACGCGGTCGAAACGGCGGTGTCCTGGCGCGCGGCGATCGAACGTAAAGACGGTCCGTCTACGCTGGTGTTCTCACGGCAAAACCTGCCGCATATTCCGCGCAGCGAAGCGCAAATCCAATTGATTTCTCGCGGCGGTTATATTCTGAGCGACAGCGAAGGTCAACCGGATGCGATCATCATCGCGACCGGTTCCGAAGTCGAGTTGGCGGTAAAAGCGGCCGACGAACTTCGCGCGAAAGGCAACAAGATTCGCGTCGTTTCGATGCCGTCCACGAATATCTTCGATGCGCAGGATGCACAATACCGTGAATCGGTATTGCCGGCGGCCGTTACCAAGCGGGTTGCAGTCGAGGCGGGAGTCACCGAAGGCTGGTGGCGGTATGTCGGCAGCAACGGCCGTATCGTCGGTATCGACCACTTCGGTGAATCGGCGCCGGCAGGACTGCTTTTCAAGGAGTTTGGCTTCACCGTTGAAAATGTCGTCAAGAACGTGGAAGCTGTACTTTAATTGAAAAAAGACGGGATGACTCGTTCATCCCGTCAGTTGACGAGATCCTGGGCATTGCAGAGGCACAACTCGGCGTATACAGGATCTCGATCCACATACTTGGACTTATTAGGGTGAACAACGTGAAAATTATAAATATAACGAACGGCGCTTTTGCGGCATTACTGTTGGCCAGTTCTGTTGCGGGTGCGGATGCCCAATATCCGGCGTCCGATTTTCAACCGAAGGTGCTGTATCAGGATGCCGAATACAAGCATCAAGGCGCATCTGCTGCGACGGCCGCGCCATCCAGCGCAAAGCCGGCAGACTCGAAATATCCGGCGTCCGATTTTCAACCGAAAGTCGTTTATTCGGACCCTGGCTATAAGGCGCCCTCTTCAACTGGCGCGGCGGCTGCAAGCAGACCGCAAAACAAATCGGTTGAGAGTTCATCGGCGGCTGCAGAACAACAGTCGACTGCTGCTGTAGAAGAAGCCAAGCCTGCTGCCGAAGGTAAAAAGGAAGAGTCCAATTTCGTCTATCTGATCGGATTGGCGGTACTGGCTTTCGTCGGCGTAGTTTTCTTCAAGAAACAAGCGCGGCCTGAAGGTCATGCGGCGCAAGGTGCTGCGCGCACAGTCGTTGCCGGCGCAACCGGCGTGGCAAAATACCTGAACCGTAAAGGCGGAACCGGCGTGTCCAGATACCTGGAGCAACACGTCAAATCCGTGGCGGCTTCTGCGCCGCTGACCGGCGTTGCCAAGTACATGGCAAGTCAAAAGCCATCTACCGAAAGCGCTTCGTCAAAGCCAGCTTCCCGCGTCGAAAAATATTTGCGCGACCGGGGGTAAGGGATGGATCAAGCTTACTTGATCAGCTTGGTCGAGGGATTTTATCCCTTCGGTAAGCGATCCAAAACAGGTGCGAAAAAACAGCAAACCTTGACTCACTCCGGGGAGATTTACGAACAATCTTCCGGGGTGCCCGCAAAGGCGCCGGTCATGGAAACCAATACCGGCGTGTCGCGCTACCTTCGGAGCCGGCCCGTCGACTCCGGTGTGTCGGCGTATCTGAAAAAGAGCAACGCGCAACCGATGAGTGGCGTCGGTAAATACCTGGTGACGCAGTCGATCAAAGTCCGGGAAGTGACCCGCGTGAGCGGCGTCAGCAAATATCTGGCGCGCTTCGACAGCGAAACGTCTGCCAGCGGTGTCGCCAAATATGTCGCCAAGCAAATCATCCAAACCCAATATCTGCCCAAACGCACCCGTGTCGGCAGATATATTACCCGCCAGGAAATCGCCGAAGCGAAGCTCGCCGCATTGACAGGCGTCGCGAAATACCAGGCCGAGCAGGATTTACTGCAAAGAAAAATCGACGCGCAAAAACTGATCGAACATTATCGTGAAGAAGAGGCGCGCATCGCTGCCGAAAAGGCGGCGCTTGCGGCTCAGCAGGAAGCGGTCGTGGAGCAGGCGCAGCCTGCCGAAGTTCAGGAGACGCCGGCAGAAACCAGAGTCGGACGCTATTTGCAGCAAAAAGCGAAAATTGACGACGAAAAGCCGGCCGTCAGCAAGGTTGCCAAATATATTGCGCAGCAAGTCGTTCGGGATAGTCTGAAACCCCGTCAAAGCGGCGTTGCCAGATACCTTGCGAAAAGCCGAGTCTATACGGCAAAACCGGTCGTGAGCCGTGTTGCCAAATATCTGGAAACGCAGGCCGTACTTGCCAAAACCAAGCCGGCATTTTCGGGGGTTGCAAAGTATTTGATCAAACAAAGGCTGGCGTTGCCCAGCAAGCCGGCCAAAGTCAGCGGGGTAACAAAGTATCTTGTTCAGCACGCGCAGACCGTCGGTGACATCGCTGTTGCGGCGAAAAGCCCCGTCAAGCAGGCGTTTGTGTTGACCGGTGTTGCCAAATATCTGAGTCTGCAAAACGAGGCGGCTCAAGTGTTGGCGAGTCAGGCCGATGTTCCGGCCGAGATCTGTTTGGAAGGCGAATTCATTCCGGCGGCGGAAGCCCTGGAAAATGAGTCGGCTAAGCCTAAAAAAGTCAGGTCGACCCGGGTTTCTAAATATATCAATGAGCACCAGGCGGCGGCAAAAAATGAAGCCGGTGCCAAAAAGCCGACAGGTGTCGATAAGTACCTGTTGCAATCTGCATAACCCAAGATATTGAGCCTGCGTTCGACCAGCGCGAATACAGGCTCTTTATTTTGTTCCAATCACGCTGGCCTGTCGCCAGGCGCCTACGTCTGTGGGCCTCATCTCTCCCTATTACGTCAAAATGGGGCTCTGCGGCCCGGCTTACCGCTATCGCGGCTCCTCTCCTCCTAGAATCCATATCGGGCCGGCAGAGCATCGACTCATTTCTCACTCCGCAATTGTCTTCCTTAGCAAAGCCCGCACAATGCGATATGGCCCGCCGTATGGGGGCATTCATCTAACTGTGATCGAAACCGCGGCTGAAACCTGCTCCGTAATTTGACTCATTCAGTAGTGTCGTATAAACACGAAATATGGTAATATTTCGGAGGCATTTGTTATTTTAATTATAAATTTGTAAGGTGCATATTATGGCTAAGAATTTACTAGAACAACTCCGGGAAATGACCATCGTTGTTGCTGACACCGGGGACATCCAGGCTATTGAAACCTTCAAACCTCGCGATGCGACCACCAACCCTTCTCTGATCACCGCGGCGGCGCAAATGCCGCAATATCAAAGCATCGTTGACGATACCCTAAAGGGTGCGCGCGACACTTTGGGTCGTGATGCGGCGCCTGCACTGGTGGCTAACCTGGCGTTCGACCGTCTGGCGGTTTCCTTCGGTTTGAAAATTCTCGAAATCATCCCGGGCCGTGTTTCAACCGAAGTCGATGCGCGTCTGTCTTACGACACCGAAGCGACGATCGCCAAAGGCCGCGAAATCATCGCGCAATATGAAGCAGCCGGTATTTCGAAAGACCGCGTCCTGATCAAAATCGCTTCGACCTGGGAAGGCATTCAAGCCGCCGCGGTTCTGGAAAAAGAAGGCATTCATTGTAACCTGACCCTGTTGTTCGGCATTCACCAAGCGATCGCTTGCGCCGAAAACGGCATTACCCTGATTTCGCCATTCGTCGGCCGCATCCTGGACTGGTACAAGAAAGATACCGGTCGCGACTCTTATGCGCCAGCCGAAGATCCAGGCGTTGTTTCCGTGACCTCGATCTACAACTATTACAAGAAATTCGGTTACAAGACCGAAGTGATGGGTGCGAGCTTCCGTAATGTCGGCGAAATCACCGAATTGGCCGGTTCCGACCTGTTGACCATCGCGCCATCGCTGTTGGCCGAACTGCAATCCACCGAAGGCGAATTGCCGCGTAAACTGGATCCTGCCAAAGCCGCCAGCATGCAAATCGAAAAAATCACGATGGACCGCGCGACTTTCGATCGCATGCACGAAGAAAACCGCATGGCGAACGACAAGCTGGCCGAAGGCATCGTCGGCTTCGAAAAGGCACTGGTATCTCTGGAAGATCTGTTGGCCAAGCGTTTGGCCGAGCTGGAAAACCAGTTGGAAACCGCGTAAGCATAAACGATGATAATCTCCGGCATCGGCTCGTCCGGTGCCGGAAATTTGAAGGCACTCTAAATACGGCGTGGTGTGCGCATCGGCGCCTATCAATTCTTACAGTCCAATATGTCAAACAAAATTTTAGATGTAGTTAAACCCGGTGTCGTGACCGGTGAAGATGTGCAGAAAGTCTTTGCGATCTGCAAAGAAAACAAACTTGCATTGCCAGCGGTCAACGTGATCAACACCGATTCGATCAATGCGGTGCTGGAAGCGGCGGCAAAAGCCAAGTCTGCGGTGATCGTGCAGTTTTCAAACGGCGGCGCACAATTTGTCGCCGGTAAGGGGCTGAAGCTGGAAGGTCAAAAGACCGCGATTTTGGGCGCGATTTCGGGTGCGAAACACGTTCATCTGATGGCCGAATACTACGGCGTTCCGGTTATTTTGCACACCGATCATGCGGCGAAAAAACTGCTGCCATGGATCGACGGCCTGTTGGACGCCGGCGAGAAACACTTCGCGGAAACCGGCAAGCCTTTGTTCAGCTCGCACATGCTGGACCTGTCCGAAGAAAGCCTGAAAGAAAACATCGAGATTTGCGGCGAATACCTGAAGCGTATGTCCAAGATGGGCATGACTTTGGAAATCGAACTGGGCGTGACCGGCGGTGAAGAAGACGGCGTCGATAACTCCGATTTGGATCATTCGATGTTGTACACGCAACCGGAAGACGTCGCCTATGCCTATGAGCATTTGAGCAAGATCAGCGATCGATTCACGATTGCGGCCTCGTTCGGCAACGTACACGGCGTTTACAAGCCGGGCAACGTCAAATTGACTCCGAAGATTCTGGACAACTCACAAAAATATGTGTCCGAAAAATTCAATCTGCCGGCCAAGACCTTGAACTTCGTCTTCCACGGCGGTTCAGGTTCAACTCCGGAAGAAATCGCGGAATCGATCAGCTACGGCGTCGTCAAGATGAATATCGATACCGATACCCAATGGGCGACCTGGGAAGGCATCATGAATTTCTACAAGAAAAATGAAGGCTACCTGCAAGGTCAAATCGGCAACCCGGAAGGCGACGACAAGCCGAACAAGAAGTACTACGATCCTCGCGTTTGGCAACGTGAAGGCGAACTCGGCATGGTCGCACGTCTGCAACAGGCGTTCCAAGACCTGAATTCGGTCAATTCGCTATAATATCGCCAAAAAATCACAGGCTTATCGCGTAAGCCTGTGATTTCCTCTTGGGATACTCCCTTTTGTATCCTTATCTATCGTTCTCGCTGAATCAATCGTATTTGATATATTTGAAGCGCGGGTCGTCGGGTGTTCCTTCCAGTGCGCCGCCTTCCTTGCCCGGCTGCCACATGATCACTTCCTCGATTTTGCGCGCCAGTTCGAAGTCCTTGTTCGTAATGCCCTTAGCGGCATGATTCACCAGCTTGACGATTACAAAAGCATAGGAAACGGTCAAGTCGGGGTGATGAAAAGCGGCTTCCGCCAGATGGCCGACCGTATTCACGACCATCAGCGTACCTTTCCAGCCGCTGGTTTTGTATTTGCGCCGAATCCAGCCGTTTTCAAGATACCAGTGCGGTAGTTCTTCCTTCAGCCGCTCTTCAACTTCGCTGTCTGTATAAGTGTCTTCGTGTTTGCGTTCGCGCCAGCCCATGATAAAAGCTCCTGTCCGGTGAAAGATGAGTCTTCGATTGTAAACGATTTGGCATTATCCGGAAAAAATAATGCGTGATGAAGGCGGTTTGCGTGTTAGCCGGTCAGGCGAAATGACGGGAAGCGACTCAAGGCAGGTGTCGGGGTGAAAAAAGTTAAGAGAATAATTATGAAACTTTTCTTAACTCGCGTTGTTTAGTAGTTACGAGAGATGTGTAAAGATCGACTTTGAACTACAGTTTTAATAGAGGAGAGGTGGTCCGTAGCTGATCGGCAGAGGAGCCTTTCTTCGCGCCACATGCTGTGACTCGCAGCCTGCCGGCGTGAAGCGCTATATTGAGATTCTTAAAGGAAGGACATGGTCATGTTCAAGAAATTTATGATAGTAATCAACTTGCTCGGTAGTCTCTGTGTTTTTGCGGTGATGTGTCTGTCGAAAGGCCTGCACAAATCCAAGAAATACAGGAAAGAGACGGTCAGGAATGGCTGGTTCTGGCATTCGAGTTAACTTAGAAATGCACAAATGCCAGAGCCAGTCCGCTGGATTGGCTTTGTAGCATTGCATTAAGGCTCAAAGCGCTTTGCGTCGCAGCCTTTTTGATAAAACATCAGCGATGGCGGGAACGGCGTCACATCGATGGTTAATGTGGTCTCTTGGTCGAAGGCGGCCACGGGGCCGGATGCCGCATTGAGAAAGTTTTTCGTCAATTGCGCGGCCAATTTTTCCTGCGCGACATCGTCCCCCAAAGAAAAAGGATCGACGGCCAAATTGGTCTGGCCGATCGCCTCTTCCAGGGCTTCCGAGGCTAAGTGCTGTATTTTTGCCTCAAAATCCTTGAAGATTTCCTTCGGCTTGTCGCGCTTGATGCGCTCGAGATCTTGCGGGTCGGCATATACCAAAAAAGACCCGCTGGCGCCCTGGGATTCATTTTTGCAAATACCGCCATCCATGATTCTGACCAAATTCAGGGTCTTGCCGTCTTTGGTCGTCGTCAACGGAGGATTGGCGGCGGCGTCATAATTTTCGGCCGGTTTTGCCTGCTGCGGCGCCGGTTTAGCCGTGGCTTCTACGGCGGCAGTGTTTTGTCGTTGAGCGGGTTGGGTCGAGCAAGCGCTCAGCAGGGATACGGCGACAGCGGTAAATGTTTTTACCCGGGCTTTCATAGTTTTTTCTGAAAAATAAAAGGGAAGTCTTTGTCATAAGATCGGCAAGGATCTCGTATTATAATACGAACCCGTCGCGGATGAAGATCCGGTAAGATATTAACATGCAAGCAGCCAAAGGAAATTATCTTTGAAAATTCTGGTAACGGGGGCGGCCGGCTTTATCGGCGCAAGCTTATGCGGCAAACTGTTGGCGCGAGGGGATGAAGTCGTTGGTATCGATAATTTAAACGATTACTACGATGTCAGCTTAAAAACGGCGCGCCTGCAATTGTTGACTGACTATGAGCAATTCAAGTTTATCAAACTGGATATTGCGGACGCTTCGGCCCTTGAGGCGCTGTTTCAGCAAGAAAAAGTGCAAAGGGTGGTTAATCTTGCCGCACAGGCAGGCGTCAGATATTCCCTGACCAACCCGCAGGCCTACGTGAATTCAAATATTCTTGGCTTCATGAATATTCTGGAGGGATGCCGGCACCAGGCGATAGAGCATCTGGTTTATGCCTCTTCAAGTTCGGTCTATGGCGCCAACACCCGGATGCCGTTCTCGGTGCATGATAATGTCGATCATCCGGTGTCGATGTATGCGGCCAGCAAAAAAGCGAATGAATTGATGGCGCACACTTACAGTCATCTTTTTCAGCTTCCGACCACGGGGCTGCGTTTTTTTACCGTTTACGGGCCGTGGGGGCGGCCGGATATGTCGCCGATTCTGTTTGCGCGCAATATCCTGGAAGGCAAGCCGATCGACGTGTTCAACTTCGGTAATCACCGGCGTGATTTTACTTATATTGACGATATTGTCGACGGCGTGATTCGGGTGCTGGATCAGCCGGCCAGGTCGAATCCTGAATGGACGGGGCAGAACCCCGATCCCGGCAGCAGCAGGGCGCCTTACAAGGTCTATAATATCGGCAGCAATCAGCCGGTGCATTTACTGACCTTTATCGAAACGCTCGAAAAATATCTCGGCAAAACCGCGGTCAAAAATTTATTGCCGATGCAGCCCGGCGATGTGCCCGACACTTATGCCGATGTCAGCGATTTGGTGCGCGATTTTGGTTATCAGCCGAGTACGCAACTGGAAGAGGGGGTTGGGCGTTTTGTGCGCTGGTATCTGGATTTTTACGGACATGCCGGCCGGTGACCGAAAAAACAGATGCCTGCGCGGTTTTGCTGACAAGTTTAGCTTCGGTCGTGCGATGAGTGAAGCGGGCCGTCCATGGCGCTTAAACACAGCAAGCAGAATACAAGCGCCGGGGGCGCTTGAGAGTAAAGCATCGGGCTTCGCTCCGGCGCCACATGGGCGCCGCAAAAACGCGCCGGGCGAGTATGCCGGCGGTCGTCTTACGCTACAGCGCGTAAAGACTCGTCCTCATAGAGGCGTTTTTTCTTCCAGCCGGCGAATTTACTTTCGTCAAACTCCAGATCGTTATCGATCGCATATTCATAGCAGCTTCTGAACAGGCGCGCGGTGCGGAAGGCGTGCAATTCGTCATCCGCGGTAATCTTCGCGACGTTGCCGACCTGGAAGGTCTTGTTCTTGGATTTGCCGTTATGGACCCAAAATACGGTGTAGCAAAGATAGCTCTTGTCTTTGCGGTGGTCGTATTTGATCGTCTTCGAAACGCCGGTGACGCCGGTCGTGGTTTTATTTTTCGGCGGTTTTAAAAAGCGTGTCTTACTGCCTTTTAAGACGACCAGCATCTGGTCGCGCCAGAGAATCGCAGCTTGCAAAGACTTGGCTTTGTTTCCCCATAATTTATGAGAAAAATAACGGCTGCTTTCCTTGCCGCGGCGCACGATGCGTACTTGATAACCGAAAACGTCCGGTTCGGTGATATGTTTATTTTTTGCCATGGAAGAAGCCCCTCACAAAAACGACATAAAAGTTAATAGCGGTAAAGCTAGGTTGCCTATAAACGTAGCGGCTTAAGCTTTTTTTAAAAAAAAAGAAAGAGCAGAGCTACTATGTTTGTAATCTAATGATTACAAATTATGACCAAAGTTCTGACAAATGCAAGAAAAAAATGACAATCAAGTGAAAAAGTTCACTTGAAAAAAGCATAAATTTCCGAGGATTTTGGTGTAGAATGCAAGGATTCCACTTTCAAGTGGCTAATCGTGAGTTGATAACTATCTGCTTTTTATAACTATTTTGGAGAAAAACGATGAGTGTTTTAGTTGGTAAACAGGCACCGGATTTTACCGTTCCTGCGGTGTTGGGCGATGGTCAAATCGTTGATTCTTTCAGCTTTTCTGACGCCACTCGCGGCAAATACGCAGTCCTGGTTTTCTATCCGTTGGACTTTACCTTTGTCTGCCCCAGCGAGTTGATCGCGTTAGACCATCGTATCGACGAATTCAAGAGTCGTAACGTGGAAGTGATTGCGGTATCGATCGATTCACATTTCACGCATAATGCCTGGCGCAGTACGCCGGTCAGCAAAGGCGGTATCGGCCCCGTGCGTTACACGATGGCGGCGGACATTGCGCACAGCATTTGCAAGGATTACGATGTCGAAGCTGAAGCGCCGGCCGTGGCTTACCGCGGTTCTTTCCTGATCGACCGCAGCGGCGTCGTGCGTCACCAAGTGGTTAATGATCTGCCGCTCGGCCGCAACATGGATGAACTGGTGCGTATGGTCGATGCGTTGCAATTCCACGAAGAGCATGGCGAAGTCTGCCCTGCCGGCTGGAACAAAGGCGATGCCGGTATGAATGCAAGCCCTACGGGCGTTGCGGAATACCTGGATAAAAACGCTGAAAAGTTATAATAGCTTTTGAAAAACTGTCCCAGAGGCAGTTATCTGGGGCGCATTGCACACTAAGCAATGCGCCCTGCTTGGCAAGATTGTCCGGGCGGCTATTGATCGTTGTGTGGTGCAGATTCTTTCGCGGCATTCGCAATCAGTTTTTTACGAATGAAAAAACACACGATAATGCCCGCGAGCGCCGGAATTTGAGTCACCAGAAATAATGATGTCGGGTTCTTGGCGAACATGTCGCCGAGCGGATGCAGCACCGACAATTTGACCAGCCACCAGGTCAGCCAAAAGCCGATAAATCCGATAATGGCCCATTGCAGCGTGGGTTGCTTTTTTTCTTTGGCGGTTAAATAAAACCAGATTAGAATCGCCACTCCGGCAAATTTTGCAAGATATAACATCGTCTCCCCCCATTTTCATTGTTGGTGTGATAGGCCGCTGCCGAGGCTTGCACAGGTCTCAGCGATCAGGCGCTAATCATATTCCATATCCGCCCTTCATGACATAATTTTATCGCCAGGAGCCCGTTGTGAGAAAACCGCTGAAAGTGTTTGCGGTCATTTTCGCCATGTCGATCTTATTGATCGGCGTTGCGCTCGGCATCCTGTCGATTGTGATGGATCCTAATCAATTCAAGCCGCAGTTGGCGGAGACGATCAAGCAAAAGATCGGGCGCGAAGTCGAGTTCGCCGGCGATTTACACTGGTCGGTTTTCCCCTGGCTGGGGGTTTCGGCAGGGCCCATGCGGATCAGGAATGTCCAGGGCTTCCCGCAAGCCGACTTTCTCGGCATCGAGCAGGGCGAAATCAAGGTCAAAGTGTTGCCGTTGCTCGGCAAGCGGCTGGAAATCATCCGCATCGCATTAAAAGGCTTGCGGCTGAACTTGCTGCGCAACAAGGAAGGCGCGAATAATTGGGGTCCAATGGATTCAACAAGCGGGGCGGCTGTCGAGCCGACTCCCCCCGGCCAAGCCGCGCCGGACAAGCCCGTATCCCCTGAAAAGGCATGGGCGATCTTCGCGGTGGGCGGCGTGGATCTCGAGGAGGCGGCGATTCATTGGGACGACCAGCAAAACGGCCAGCGTCTCGATGTTGAAAATATCAACCTGAACGTCGGCAAATTGACGTGGGATCAGTTTGCCGATGTGGCACTGACTTTCACTGTCGTCGAGCCGGGCTCCGGCTATCAAGACCGCATCGGCTTTAAAACCCGGGTGTTGATCAAGCAACATATCGAGCAGGCGAATCTTGCCGATACCGAGCTGAGTCTGGCGAGGGAAGGGGGAGCGCGGCCGGATAAGGTCCTATCGGTGATGCTGACCGCGCCGGAAATCCTCTTCGAAAAAAACGGACAAAAGCTTCGGATTGCCAAGCTGCAAATTGAGTCCGGCGAGCTGGCTATCGTGTCCAGTCTGAGCGGAAGCCATTTATTCGAAGCGGCCGATGTCGAAGGACGTCTCGAAATGGCGGAGCTCAATCCCGGCAAGCTGTTAAAGCGCTTCGACATCGCGCTGCCGAAATTTCAGGACCCCGGCGCCTTGAGCCGGCTGCAGGCCGGCTTTAATTGGCATGTGGCGCAAAATGCGCTGTCGCTCGATGCCTTGCGCTGCAAGCTGGACGATACCTTGCTGCAAGGCGAGGCGCGCATCGAGGGGTGGGAGGCGCCGGCGATCCGTTTCAATTTGGCCGTCGATGCGGTCGATGTCGGCCGCTATTTGCCGAAAAACAAAACCCCGCAGGTCACCCCGTCGGCGGCCCTGGTTGGCGCGCTCTCGAAGTTGCCGGTAGGGCAGCTTAGAAAACTGGATGCGCAAGGCGAACTCACGCTCGGGCACCTGCAAATGCGCGGCATCGCCGCCGACGACCTGCGCTTGCAATTAAAGGCCAAGGAAGGCGTCATACAAACCCGGAAAAACATCAGCCGGCTGCATCGGGGCGGCTATGCCGGCAGCGTGAATTTCAATGCCGCAGGCAGGGAAAATACGATGTCGTTAGCGGAAAAAGTCGAGCGGGTAGAGATTGAGCCCTTTCTTAAGGCGATGGGCAGCAAAATCCACATCAGCGGCGCACTGACTGCTTCCGCGGCGCTGCGGGCGCAAGGGAATGACAGCAAACAGATCAGACAGGGGGCGAAGGGAAAGCTGACCTTTACGCTCAAGGATGGCGCGATCAGGGAGCTGAAGTTTCAACAGCTGATCGATCAGGCTGCCGATGTGCTCAATCATGCCCCACCGTCGCCGATGCATCACAACGGCATGGATTTTTCCGAAATCTCAGGCACGGCGGCATTGGCCGAAAGTGTGATCAAGAGCCAGGACTTATTGGTCAAATCGCCCCGCTTTCGGATGGAAGGCGGCGGCAGCACGCATATCGAAACCGGCCGGATCGATTACCGCTTTGTCAGTCATTTGGTCAAGGCGCCGGCGACCGAAACCGAGCCGGAAAAACTGCATAGCACACCAATCGTGGTTGCCATGAGCGGCACCTGGGCCGAGCCCGTCTATCGACTCGATATGGAGGCCTTGCTAACCGAGAAGAATAAGGCCAAAATTGAGAAGTTCATCGAGAAAAACAAGAGTAAAATAGACAAATTGAAAAATAAGCTGGATAAAAAATTGGGGCCTGGCGTCGACGATTTGTTCAGGAAGTTGTTCTAGTTTATTTACCCTTTGACGATTTGCGATGAATAGTTTAGCGTTTGACGAACGCCTCCTGGCTTGGTTTGATCGGCATGGACGCAAGGATTTGCCCTGGCAGCAGGATAAGTCGCCCTATCGGGTATGGATATCCGAGACGATGTTGCAGCAGACCCAGGTGGCAACGGTCATCCCGTATTTTGAGGCGTTCATGACCCGGTTTCCGAGCGTCGAGACCTTGGCGCAAGCGGAGCTCGATGAGGTGCTAAGCTACTGGTCGGGATTGGGCTATTATGCGCGGGCGCGCAATTTGCATCGAGCCGCGCAGAAAATCGAAGCGATGGACCGCTTTCCCGATACGCTGGAAGCCCTTCAGCAATTGCCCGGTATTGGTTTATCGACCGCCGGCGCGATCATGAGCATCGCCTATGGGTGCAGTCATCCGATTCTGGACGGCAATGTCCGGCGGGTGTTGGCGCGCCATCGTGCCATCGCGGGCTGGCCTGGCGAGGCGAAAGTGAGCAAACGGCTATGGGAGCTTAGCCGGGCGTTGACGCCCCGGCAGCGGGTGGCGGATTATACGCAAGCGATCATGGATCTGGGCGCGACCCTTTGTACGCGCGGCCGGCCGGCTTGTGATCTGTGCCCCTTGCATGCCGATTGCTTGGCTTTTAGGGGCGGACGGGTTGCCGATTTTCCGACGCCGAAACCGGGCAAGACCTTGCCGGTCAAGCAGCGGGCTTTTCTTTTGCTCGCGAATAGCCGGCAACACGTTTTTCTTGAAAAACGGCCGCCCGCCGGAATTTGGGGGGGATTATGGTGCCTACCGGAATTTGAAAATCACGAGCAGGCATTGGCCTGGTGCCGGGAGCGCAATATCGCGATCATTGGCCGGTATATGATGGAGAGGCGGCGGCATACTTTTTCGCATTATCATCTCGATTACACGCCGCTGGTGGTTTTGACCGACGGCGGGGACCATGGTGTCGGCGAAGCGGGATCCGCGGGCTGGCATCCGGTCGAGTCGATTGACCGCTTGGGCTTGGCCGCGCCGATTAAACAATTATTGAAACACTATCAAAACCACGAGGACACACATGACAAGAATGGTTAAGTGCGCAAAGTTGGGCGTGGAGTCGGAAGGCTTCGATGCGCCGCCTTTTCCCGGACCGAAAGGGCAGGAAATCTATGAAAAAATATCGAAACTGGCCTGGCAGCAATGGATCGCCAAACAGACGATGTTGATCAATGAATACCGTTTGGCCAGCTATGATCCGAAAGCCAAGGCTTTTCTGGCGCAAGAAAGAGACAAATTTTTGTTTGAAGGAAATAATGAGATGCCGGAAGGTTATGTGCCCCCGCCGCAGTAAACAGGCGGGCGAGTCAATACCTAGAGGTTATGCGCGACTTTTTTAAATGAGATAGGAAATTGCATGAGACTATTACTGGTTGAAGATGATGAGATCCTCGGAGAAGGTCTGTCGGCCGGCCTGAAAATGGAAGGATATGCGGTCGATTGGTTTACCAACGGTAAACTTGCCGAGGAGGCGCTGAAAAATAATCTCTATGAGCTGATCGTGCTTGATTTGGGCTTGCCGGACATGGACGGTATGGATCTGCTGCACGAGTTGCGTAGCCGTAAGGACGAAACGCCGGTGATGGTGTTGACGGCCCGCGACACCATCAACGATAGGGTGATCGGTCTGGATAGCGGGGCGGACGATTTCGTGAACAAGCCGTTCGATCTGACCGAAGTCTGTGCCAGGCTGCGTGCCTTGGCTAGGCGGAGCGAAGGCCGCAGCACGCCGCTGATCGTGCATAAAGACCTGATTCTGGATCCTGCCTCGCACATCGTGACCTACAACGACGAACGGGTCGATCTGTCGCAAAAAGAATTCGAAATCTTGAGTTTTCTGATGGGCAATATCGGCAAGGTCGTCTCGCGGGCGCGCCTGGAAGAGAGTCTGTATTCGTGGGATTCGGATATCGAAAGCAATACCGTCGAAGTCCACATTCATTATCTGCGGAAAAAACTCGATTCCGGCTTGATTCGGACGGTCAGGGGAGTTGGCTATATCATTGATGCCGAAGAAGGTTAATGAATTATTCGTTACGGCAATTACTGCTGGTTTCGTTGCTGTCCGCAACGATGGTGATCTGGGGCGTTACCGCCTTTTCCAGCTATAAGGCGATCCGTGACGAAGTCGCCGAATTGTTCGATGCGGAACTGGCGCAGTCAGGTAAGGTCCTGCTGGCTTTTGTCGACAGCTTGTTGCTGGACGGAGCCTTACCCGATTACTGGCGGCAAGGGCGGCTGGCGCCAGGCCATGAAGGCCTGAATTTTACCGAAACGTACCAAAGAAAACTGGCGTATCAGTTATGGTCGGAAGAAAAAGGCCTGCTATCGCATTCCGTCAAGAAGCCGGGTTTATTGGGAGATCTGAAGGGGGGCGAGCCGGGCGAGCTGGTTTGGCATGTGTTCGATGATTCGCTGAAAAACGATGCGCTTCGCCTGAAGTACGAAAGCAAGGTTGCCTTTCAGCTTTGGTCGAAGGATAAAGGCTTGCTGCTCCGTTCCGAAAGCGCTCCCCAGGTTCCGTTTACCTTTGCCAAGCAGGGATTCAGCGAGGTGCAAAGCGAAGGCAGCCTATGGCATGTTTTTACCGTGTCAAACAAATCCGGCGATTATGTGATCCATGTCGGCCAGCAGGAAGCGATCCGCAAGCAGTTGACCGATGAGATTTCCGAACAGCTGGTCACCCAGTTTCTGGTCGGCATGCCGGTATTGGCGCTGGTGATATGGTTTATCATCGGCAATGCCTTGACGCCGATCAGTCATTTGCAAAATGCGTTGGCGGAACGGGAAGTCAGCAACCTAAAGGCGCTATCGGTCGACAATCTGCCGAACGAGATTGTGCCGATGGTCGATGTGTTGAATAGTCTGTTCGATCAGCTGGAAAAGGCGTTTGAAAGTGAACGCCGTTTTACCGCGGATGCCTCGCACGAGCTCAGAACGCCCTTGGCAGGCTTGTTGACGCAGGTGCAGGTGGCGCTTAAAGCGAAGGACGAGCAGATTCAGCGGCAGGCGTTGAAAAGGATAGAGCAGGCGGTCAATCGCATGAGCTACATGGTGCAGCAGTTGTTGACGTTTTCGCGGATCGATTCCGGACCTGAATATCTCGAAAAAACCACGGTCAAGTTAGCGACCGAGATCATCCAGGTGATCACCGACCTGGAGCATGAAGCGTACCGAAAATCGATAGAAGTCGAATTTATCGAGGAATCTTCCGCGGAGATCGTCGCCAATCCGCAATTGCTGAACATTTTGATCCGCAATATTATCGATAACGCGATCAAGTATACGCCAGAATTCGGCAACATCAGGGTCTATCTGACCGATAAAGACAAAAAAGTGGAGTTGCGCGTCGAAGATTCCGGGCCGGGGATTGCGCCCGAAGCCTACGAAAAATCGCTCAAACGCTTTCACCGCTTGGCGGAGACCTCCAGCGTGGCGCAGGGGACCGGACTCGGCTTTTCTATCGTGCAACGGATCGTCGCGATCCACGGCGCCGAGTTCAATCTCGGCGTGTCGGAACTGGATGGCCTGAAGGTGACGGTCTTATTCCCTTGCCCCAGAAGAAAAGCCGATAAAGCGCCGCCGCAAAAATCCAGGGTATCCCCGCAGGCCAAGCGCGTCTCGTAGGGATGGCGGTTTAGGGTTCCAGGATGACCGGATTGACCAGCGTGCCGATGCCTTCGATTTCTATCCTGACCGTTTGCCCCGGTTTCAAATAACCGCGCGGGTACATCTTAACGCCGACTCCGGCCGGCGTACCGGTACTGATCACATCGCCAGGCTCCAGCGTCATTGCCGCGGACAGATAGGCGATCATCTCATAACAGTTGAACAGCATCTGATTGGTATTGGCCTGCTGGCGCAGTTCATCATCGACCCAGGTCTTCAGATTCAAATTATGCGGATCGCCGATTTCATCGGGCGTCACGATCCATGGTCCCAGAGGACCCGCCGTATCGAATGACTTGCCGATCATCATCGTCGGCGAGCGCACCTGCCAGTCGCGTACCGACACGTCATTTGCAATCGTAAAGCCGGCAATCACCTCATGCGCGTTTTCGACCGCGACATGGCGGCAGCGCCGGCCGATCACGAACGCCAACTCGCCTTCGTAATCGAGCTTGTCCGAAACCTTCGGGCGGTGAATCGCATCCCCGGTGCCGATCACGCAGGTGCTTTGCTTGGTGAAAAAGCTCGGGTACTCGGGCCTGTCCTTGCCGGTTTCGGCGATATGATCCGCGTAGTTCAGGCTGATCGCCAGATATTTGCCGGGACGCGGCACCGGCGCTTCGAGTTTGACTTCCGGAAGCGGAAGGCGGTGCTGGCCGCTGTCGATTTGCGCCCGCATCGCGGCGAGTGCCTGACTTCCCGCCGCAAGAAACTCCAGCATCCGCGGCGGAATATCGGCATTGCCCAGGCTGTCGACGACACAGTCTTCGACGACCGCGCCGACGCGGGTGGATTGGTGATGCGTGAAGGTGACCAGTTTCATCGTGGAAATTTTCCGAAAAGATTGCAAACGGTTATTGTATATCGAAGCCTGCCGGCAAAAAAAAAGATATAATGCGCCGTTTTAACTTAACCACGTTTAACCGCGAGGAGATGATAATGAACGAAAACTGGATCGCGCCTTCCATCCTGTCGGCCAATTTCGCCAAATTGGGCGAAGAAGTCGATAACGTATTGGCCGCCGGCGCCGACATTGTGCATTTTGACGTGATGGACAACCATTTCGTGCCGAACCTGACCATCGGTCCTCTGGTTTGCGAAGCGCTCAGAAAACACGGCGTGACCGCGCCGATCGACGTGCATTTGATGATCGAACCGGTGGACCGCATCGTGCCCGACTTCGCGAAGGCCGGCGCCAGCATCATCACCTTCCATCCGGAAGCTTCCGTGCATATCGACCGCACCCTGCAATTGATCAAGGACAACGGCTGCAAGGCCGGCCTGGTGTTCAATCCCGGCACCCCGCTGCATTACCTCGATCACGTGATGGACAAGCTGGACATGATTCTGCTGATGTCGGTGAATCCGGGCTTCGGCGGTCAATCGTTCATTCCGTCCGCATTGACCAAGCTGCGCGAAGTCAGAAAAAGAATCGATGACAGCGGCCTCAACATTCGTCTCGAAATCGACGGCGGCGTCAACGGCAGCAATATCCGCGCAATCAAGGAAGCCGGCGCCGATACCTTCGTTGCAGGCTCCGCGATTTTCGGCAAGCCGGATTACAAGCAAATCATCGACGACATGCGCGCCGAACTCGCGCAGGCCGGCAAATAAATCATGTAGGGTGGGCAGCGCTAAGCTGCCCACCGGCTTTTTGGCAAAAGATTGCAGCATAAGGTGGGTTCGGCGCGCGGAAAACTCTGCCGGAACTCGAGAGATAATGGCGGAGCGCGCCGAACCCACCCTACGTGTTTGCTACAGATTCTGGTTTTACCCGTTGCGCAAGCGCAGTTTGAAAAATTAAGAATGACCCCAGAACAATTCAATCAATACGCCCGTCAGGGCTATAACCGCATCCCGGTCAGCCGGGAAGTGCTGGCCGATCTGGATACGCCGCTCAGCGCCTATCTGAAATTGGCCGACGGCGCTTATTCCTATCTATTCGAATCGGTACACGGCGGCGAGCAATGGGGACGCTATTCGATCATCGGACTGCCCTGCAAAACCATCGTCAAGGTGATCGGCAACCGGATCAACCTGGAGAAAAACGGCGAGATCATCGAAACCGCCGTGCTCGACAATCCGCTGCTGTGGATCGAGGATTTCAAGGCGCGCTTCAAGGTGCCGGACATTGACGACCTGCCGCGTTTCAACGGCGGCCTGGTCGGCTATTTCGGCTACGAGACGATTTCTTACATCGAACCGCGCCTCGGCAGCGCCGGCAAACCCGACCCATTGGGCAATCCGGACATCGTATTGATGGTGTCCGAAGAAATGCTGGTGTTCGACAATCTGTCCGGCAAGATGCTGCTGTTGACCCATGCCGACCCTGCCGAAGACCAGGCTTTTGAGCGCGCGCAGCAGCGCCTGCACGAATGGGCCGTCAAGCTCAGGGAAGTGCAGGCCAAGCCGGCACGGCACGCGGCGCCGAAAAAGGTCAACGAATCCGATTTCGTGTCCGGCTTCACCCAGCAGGGCTTCGAAGATGCGGTGCGCAAGGCGAAGGAATACATCACCGACGGCGACATCATGCAGGTGGTGTTGTCGCAGCGTCTGTCGATCCCTTATACCGCTTCGCCCCTGAATCTGTACCGGGCGCTGCGCTGCCTGAATCCGTCGCCGTACATGTTCTTTCTGAACCTCGGCGACTTCCATATCGTCGGTTCGTCGCCGGAGATCCTGGTCCGGCTCGAAGACAATATCGTGACCGTGCGCCCGATCGCCGGCACCCGCCGCCGCGGCGCGACGCAGGAACAGGACCTCGCGCTTGAAAAGGAACTGTTGGCCGATCCGAAGGAAATCGCCGAACATCTGATGCTGATCGATCTCGGCCGCAACGATACCGGCCGCGTCGCCGAAATCGGCAGCGTGCAGTTGACCGACAAGATGATCGTCGAGCGTTATTCGCATGTGATGCACATCGTCTCGAACGTGATCGGCCGGCTGAAATCCGGCAAAAACGCCTTCGACGTGCTCGCCGCGACCTTTCCGGCCGGCACCGTCAGCGGCGCGCCGAAAATCCGCGCCATGGAAATCATCGACGAACTGGAGCCGGTCAAGCGCGGCGTCTACGCGGGCGCGGTCGGCTATATCGCCTGGTCCGGCAACCTCGACACCGCGATCGCGATCCGCACGGCCGTGATCAAGGACGGCATGCTGCATATCCAGGCCGGCGCCGGCATCGTCTATGACTCGATACCGCGCAACGAATGGGACGAAACGATGAACAAGGGCCGGGCGATCTTCCGCGCGGTCAGCATGGCCGAAGCAGGACTCGAAGGAGAAGGAGCATGAGCGCAATCAAAGTGGTGATGATCGACAATTACGATTCGTTCACCTACAACCTGGTGCAATATTTAGGCGAACTCGGCGCGGACGTGACGGTTGTGCGCAATGATCAGGTCACCATCGAAGACATCGAACGCCTGGCGCCCGACAAGATCGTGATTTCGCCGGGCCCGTGTACGCCTAGGGAAGCCGGGGTCTCGGTCGAGGCGATCATGACATTCGCCGGCCGCTATCCGATTCTCGGCGTCTGCCTTGGTCATCAAAGCATCGGCTACGCCTTCGGCGGTAACATCATCCATGCCAAGCACATCATGCACGGCAAGACCTCCGAGGTTTACCACGATAACGTCGGCGTGTTCAAGGGGCTCAAAAACCCGTTCACCGCGACCCGTTATCATTCGCTGGTGATCGAGCAGTCGACCTTGCCCGACTGTCTCGAAGTCACCGCCTGGACCCAGGACGAGGAAGGCAACATCGATGAAATCATGGGCGTCCGCCATAAGGCGCTGGACATCGAAGGCGTGCAATTCCATCCCGAATCAATCTTGACCGAGCATGGGCATGATTTGCTGAGGAATTTTTTGGAGCGGTGATTGTTATCCAACCGTACATCAGGACAAGAGAAGCATAATTTAGTTAAAGCTATGTCTATCTTGGGAGGAAATAGCAATGCTTAAGCAGATGGCTCTCAAAAATCTGACTGTTTATCCAGAGGCAAATCTGGAGTTCGGGAAGAGTCTGAATGTAATAATCGGTGAAAACGGCTCAGGCAAAACGCATTTGCTGAAGATGATTTATTCGGTATTGGCGGTAAGTGCTGAAGAAGGCCGTAAATCGAAGGTCACATCTCCCACTAAATCGATTTTACAAACACGTATCGCTGATAAGCTGATTAATGTTTATCGGCCCGAATCACTGGGTCGTTTGGCGAAGAGAAAACAAGGCCGTGAGAGATGCGATGTTAGCATGGTGTTTGAACAAAGCAATTGGGACATAGCTTTCAGCTTTGCTAGCAATAGTAAATCAGAAGTCAGTATTGAGAAATTACCGGAAGCTTGGGTCGATGTTTCACCTGCTTATTTGCCGACGCGTGAATTGCTGACGATATTTCCTAACTTCATTTCGGTCTATGAAGGGCATTATCTCGAATTCGAAGAAACTTGGCGGGATACTTGCCTTTTGCTTGGGGCTTTATTACAAAGAGGGGCAAAAGAAAAGCGGATTAAAGAGCTTTTGGAGCCGTTGGAAGAGGCAATGAAGGGCTCGATTGAGCTTGATAAGAACGGGCGCTTTTATTTGAGAAATGAAAGTGGGCGCATGGAAATGCCATTGGTTGCTGAGGGGCTACGTAAGCTTGGAATGCTCTCACGCTTGATTGCAACCGGCGCGCTACTTGATAAAGGATACCTATTTTGGGATGAGCCTGAAGCTAATCTCAACCCTGTACTTATCAAACAGGTCGCAAAAAGTATTTTGGAATTATGTGATTCCGGAATTCAGGTTTTTATTGCTACACATAGTCTGTTTTTGTTGCGAGAATTAGAAATATTGCTGTCAGATTCAAGGTATAAAAAAGTTAAAGCTAGATTTTTTGGGCTTCATGACACTGACGTTGGCGTCAAAATTGAGCAAGGCGTCAGTGTTGACGATATAGGCGATATCTCTGCGCTGGACGAACAGTTAGCGCAATCCGATCGTTTTTTAGCAATGGATTGATCATGCAGAGTTTAGACGTGGACGGATTACAATTTGATTTTCCTGATGATTGGTTAGTTGGTAAATACGATGAGTGGTCGTTTTATCGAAATCAGTTTTGCCGCATAAAGTATGGAATCAAAGCATTGGATTTGCTTGCAATCGATCCGAGTAAAACCGCATGGTTGATTGAGGTCAAGGATTATCGCGTCAACTCCCGTACGAAACCCTCTGATTTGAGTGAGGAAGTGGTTCACAAAGTATTTGACACCTTGTCCGCAATGATTCCGGCAAAAATTCATGCTACCGGTCCGATTGAAAAGCAGCTTGCCCGTGCCATAGCAACAGCGAATAATTTACGAGTGGTCTTGCATCTTGAGCAACCTGAAAAACACTCAAAATTGCGTCCTCGTGCCATCAATCCGGTAGATGTGAAACAAAAAATTCGACAGTTGTTAAAACCCATTGATGCACATCCGCTGGTTGTTGATATGACTTCAGGATGTGTCGGCTGGCAAGTCAGTTTGTAAAATGAACTCATTAGAGCAAATCCAACAAGCCCTGCAAAAACTGCTCGATAAACACGATCTGACACGCGAGGAGATGCGCGCGGTAATGCGCCAGATCATGAGCGGCGGCGCGACCGACGCGCAGATCGCCGGTTTCATGATCGCGTTGCGTTGCAAAGGCGAAACGATAGACGAAATCGCCGCGGCGGCCGAAGTGATGCGCGAACTGGCGCATAAGGTGCAGGCTACCGGCGAGCATGTGATCGATACCTGCGGCACCGGCGGCGACGGCGCGAATACCTTCAATATCTCGACGACCTGCGCGTTTGTGGTCGCCGCGGCCGGCGCCAAGGTCGCCAAGCACGGCAACCGCTCGGTGTCGAGCCGTTCCGGCAGCGCCGACGTGCTCGAAGCGGCCGGCGTGAACCTCGAGTTGAGCCCGGATCAGGTCGCGCGCTGCGTCGAAGAGATCGGCGTCGGCTTTTTGTTTGCGCAAAAGCTGCACGGCGCGATGAAATACACGCTCGGCCCGCGCCGCGAAATGGGCGTCAGAACCCTGTTCAACCTGCTCGGCCCCCTGGCCAATCCGGCCGGCGCGCCGAACCAGCTGATCGGCGTGTTCGCGAAGGAATGGGTCGAACCCTTGGCCCAGGTGCTGAAAACACTCGGCAGTCGGCATGTGCTGGTGGTCAGCGCGGACGACGGCCTCGATGAGATTAGCATCGCCGCGCCATCGAACATCGCCGAGCTGAAAGAAGGCATCGTCACGACCTATACGGTGACGCCGGAACAGTTCGGCCTGAAGCGCGCGAGCCTGTCCGAACTGGCGATCACCGACGCAGAGTCGAGTCTGGCGATGATGCGGGCCGTGCTCGACAATCGGCCAGGACCTGCGCGCGACATCGTCGTCTTGAACGCCGGCGCCGCGATCTATGCGGCGAACCTTTGCGACTCGCTCGCAGCCGGCATCGCCAGGGCCGATGCGCTGATTGCCAGCGGCGCCGCGCGCGCCAAACTGGGCGCCCTGATTGCTTATTCAAACTCTGTAAAAATCCATTAAAACATGACCGATACGTCCGACATCCTGAAAAAAATCCTCGATAAAAAAGCCGAAGAGGTCGCTCACCGCAGCGTGCGCACGCCGATCGCCGATCTCGAAAGTTTTGCCGAGAGCGTCGAGAAACCGCGCGGCTTTTATCGGGCCCTGCAAGGACGCGTCGCGCTGAAAAAACCGGCGATCATCGCCGAAATCAAAAAAGCCTCGCCGAGCAAGGGCGTGATCCGGGAAGATTTCCAGCCGGTCACGATCGGCCAGGATTATGCGATGAACGGTGCGACCTGCCTTTCGGTCTTGACCGACAAGGAGTTTTTCCAGGGCTCCGAAGTGTATCTGCAAATGGTCCGCGAGCGCTGCCCGCTGCCGGTGCTGCGCAAGGATTTCATGATCGACCCGTATCAGGTCTATGAAGCCCGCGCTTTAGGCGCGGACTGCATCCTCTTGATCGTCGCCGCGCTCGAAGACGGCCGGATGCGCGAACTGGCAGACCTTGCGGCCAAGCTCGGCATGGATGTGCTGGTCGAAGTCCACAACGAAGAAGAACTGCACAGGGCCCTGCAACTCGACACCAAGCTGATCGGCATCAACAACCGCAACCTCCGCACCTTCGAGACCTCCTTGCAGACGACCCTGGATTTGAAGGCGCAAATTCCGGAAGACCGCCTGATCATCACCGAAAGCGGCATCCATACGCAGGATGACGTGAAGCTGATGCTCGACAACGGCATCTATGCGTTCCTGGTCGGCGAGGCATTCATGCGCGCGGAAAGCCCGGGCCAAAAAATGCGCGAATTGTTCGGCTTGTGAGGATGTAACGGCCTTGCACTCCGCTGCCGATCCGATCGGCGTATTCGACTCCGGCGTCGGCGGCCTGTCGGTGCTGCGCGAAATACGCCGCGAATTGCCCGCCGAAAACCTGATCTATGTCGCCGATTCCGCGCATGCGCCGTACGGCGACAAAACGCAGGCATTCATCGAGGCCCGCTCGCTCGCGATCACTCGATTTTTGCTTGATCGCGGCGCGAAAGCGATCGTCGTCGCCTGCAATACCGCGACCGGCGCGGCGGCCGCGTCATTAAGAAGCCATTTTACCCTCCCCATCGTCGCGATGGAGCCTGCGATCAAGCCGGCCGCCGCGCAGACGAAAACCGGCGTGGTCGGCGTGCTCGCGACGAGCAGGACGCTGGCCAGTCATAATTTCGTCAAATTGTTTGAGCGCTATGCTGCCGAAGCCGAAATTCTGCCGCAAGCCTGTCCGGGCTTGGTCGAGCAGGTCGAATCCGGCGATCTGGCGGGCGCGAAGACCCGAAGCCTCCTCGAAACCTATGTGCTTCCGTTAGTATCGCGCGGGGCCGATACCGTCGTGCTCGGCTGCACGCATTATCCTTTTCTTCGGGCCGTGATTCAGGACATTGCAGGACCTAATGTTTCGGTGATCGACTCCTCCGAAGCCGTCGCGCGCCAGCTTCGGCATCGTCTCGTTGCGCACGATTTGTTGACTGACAGGGAGGCATCTGGCACCGAGCAATTCTGGACCAGTGCGGATCCTGCGCTATCCGGTCCGGTTATCGCACAGTTGTGGCGGCGGAACGTGGAAGTGGGCCGCTTACCTGAGTCCTCTGTTCTGCAATAAGGCGACTTACGCAGGTCAGTTTATCCGAGTTGAGATGTTGCCGTTGGTTTCGGCTCCGCTCAGCCAACGATAACTCAGCTGCGCTCGGCCAACGGCAGGCGTTGCCGCGAAGAGTCAGCGTCACAAAGCGCCCGAATCAACCAACAGGCTGTGGATTTGCGTCGCGATTTTCTCGTAACCCTGATCGTTCGGATGGATCAAATCGGATTTGAGGCTATTGTCTCCGAGCACCTCGGGCAGCGTTTCAAGATCGATCGGCACGTTCAGCGCCTCCGCGATGGCCTGATAGAAATCGGCGCTGGACATCCATAAAATAGCCGGCTTCGGAACCCCGAGCATCACGACGCCAATCTGGCGGTTTCTGGCCAGAGTGATCATCTGCTTCAGGTTGTCGGCGGTTTGTTCTGGCGGAATCCTTCTGAGCATGTCGTTGCCGCCGTGGATCAGAATCAACAGATCGGGCTGGTGCTGGTCGAGCAGGGCGGGCAGGCGTTTGGCGCCGTCGCCGCTGATTTCGCCGGGGCGGCCGGCATTGACGACTTGCAGTGTGGTCAGTTTCGCGAGTACACTCGGGTAGTCGTGCTGCGGCGACGCGCCGGTACCGTAGGTCAGGCTGTCGCCGAAGGCCAGGATCACTGCGTCGCTCGGCAGTTTAGTCAAGGCGTCAGACGATTTGTTGCAGGCGGTCAGCAGCAACAGCAGGACGAGCGGAATGATCTTCATAAGGCGGTTTCGATGCAAAAAAAAGTACTGATCACCGGCGCGGCCAAACGCATCGGCGCGGCTTGCGCAAGGCGGCTGCACAGTGAAGGTTGTCATATCATCGTGCATTATAGAGCGTCGGAACGGGATGCGCTGGAACTGTGCGGCGAATTGAACCGGTTGCGGCCGGATTCGGCCAGCGCGTTGCAGGCAGACCTGTTGGACGCGGAGCATCTCGAAGACGTTGCCGATGCCGCGCAAAAAATCGCGGGCGGCGTCGACGTGCTGATCAACAACGCCTCGGCCTTTTATCCGACGCCCTTCGGCCAGGCCTCCGAAGCGCAATGGGACGAACTGCTCGGCAGCAATCTGAAGGCGCCGTTCTTTCTTGCGCAGGCCTTGTGGGGGTCGCTGAAGGCCAGGCGGGGCTGCATCGTGAATATCGTCGACATCCATGCCGAGCGCGGCCTGCCAGGTTTCCCGGTGTACAGCATCGCGAAGGCGGGGCTGGTCGCGATGACGCGGGTGTTGGCGAAAGAGATGGGGCCCGAGGTCAGGGTCAACGGCGTCGCGCCCGGCGCGATCATCTGGCCGGAACGCGACTTGACCGAGCAGGGCAAAGCCGAGATATTGCAGCGCGTGGCCCTGAAGCGCAGCGGCGAGCCGGACGATATTGCGAAAGCGGTGTCTTTTCTGATCCGGGATGCCGATTACATGACCGGGCAGATATTGACCATCGATGGCGGACGCACCTTATTTTATTGACGACCAGCCCGGCTTGATGCGTTTTTGTTGGAGATCGTCCTTGTCAAAGCGTTCCCACAACTCGCGGTAGCTGATGCCGCTGATCGGGTGTTTCTCGTCGCCTGCGATTTCGGCCAAGGGTTCCAGCACGAAGGCGTATTTTTCGATTTCATCGCGCGGGATTTGCAGGCGTCCGTCTCTGATCACCAGATCGCCGTACAGGATCAGGTCCAGATCGAGCGTCCTTGACGAAAACTTTTTGCATTCGCGGGTGCGGCCGTGGTCGAGCTCGATCTGGCGAAGTTGTTTGGCGATCGTTTTGACATCGAGGTCCGAGTCGAAACCGACGATCAGATTATGGAAGGTGTCGCCGATAAAGCCGACCGCTTCGGTTTCGTAAGTGCTCGAAACCACCAGGCCGCCAAAGTAGAGCGCAAGCGCACGCAACGCGCTATGGATGTTAACTTCCTTGTCGATGTTGCTGCCGATGCTGATATAGCCCCTGGTCACCGCTTGCGTTCCCCTCTTTCGATGATGATGCCGACGTCGCTGGCGCCGCTGATCGCGCCTTTCTTATTCAGCATCAATTTGACCCACGGCACATTAAATTCGTTCTGGATGATCTCGACGATTTCGACCGCGAGTTTTTCGACCAGCAAGAATTGGCTGTTCTCGACGAAGTCGATGATCCGTTTGGAGACTGTTTTGTAGTCGAGAGCATATTGAATGTCGTCGGTTTCTGCAGCTTTTTCAATGTCGAAACCCATTTCGATATCGAGCACGATGGTTTGTTTGGTTTCGCGTTCCCAGTCATAGATGCCGATGATCGTTTCGATCTTCAGCCCGCCTAAAAAAATGATGTCCATGGTAATTTTCCGGTTATGATGTGCGCTTTTTAAAAGCGCTAAGTATCGGGGAATTGCCCCCGGCTTACAAGTTTTGATTGATGAAAGGTATCCGATGATGGAATGGTTGTTTGTTCCCGCGGCCTATTTGATAGGCTCGGTTTCCAGTGCGATTATTATCTGCCGGCTGATGGGCTTGCCCGATCCGCGCGAGCAGGGTTCCGGCAATCCCGGCGCCACCAATGTGATGCGCATCGGCGGCAAAAAAGCGGCGGGCATCACGTTATTGGGCGATTTGTTGAAAGGGCTGATTCCGGTTTACGGCGCCAATCTGTTCGGCGTACCGGGCGAGCTGCTTGCCGCGACCGGCCTTGCGGCATTCCTCGGCCATCTGTACCCGGTTTTTTTCGGCTTCAAGGGCGGCAAGGGGGTCGCAACGACGATCGGCGTGCTGCTCGGTTATTCCTGGTTTTTGGGCTTGGCCTTTGTCGCGACCTGGCTGGTGATTTATAAGATCAGCAAGATTTCCTCGTTGTCCGCGCTGATCGCCGCGGTGCTGGCGCCGGCTTATGCCTGGTTCATCATCGGCAGTCCGACGCTGGTCGCGGCGTCTGCGCTGATGACGGCGATCCTGCTGTGGCGGCATAAGAGCAATATCGAGAGACTGCTGGCGGGAGAGGAAGCCTCGATCAAGCCCTGAGTTTTGCGCTATTCGAGTCGGCATTGCTGTCGATGACTCTATATTTTCAATCATGCCGCCCCGCCAAAGTGCAGTATAATTACCGGTTTTTTACAGCATTTTTGATCTTATATTTACAAGGCAGCTATGAAGAATTACAAAATCGCGGTACTGGCCGGTGACGGCATCGGTCCCGAAATCACCCAGGAAGCCCTCAAGGTTCTTAAAGTCGTCGAAGAGCGCAACGACGTATCCTTCGAACTGATGCCGGCGCTGTTCGGCGCCTGCGCCTATTTCGCGACCGGCGATGCGTTCCCGCAGGCGACGATCGATATTTGCGACCAGGCCGATGCGATTTTGAAAGGTCCGATCGGACTCAGCCACGAAGAATCGAAAAAGATTCCGATCGACAAGCAGCCCGAACGCGGCGCCTTGCTGCCGCTGCGCCGTCGCTACAATACCTACGCGAATTTCCGTCCGGTTTCATTGCCGAAGGCGCTGGCGCATTTCTCGCCGTTGAAACCCGAAGTGATCGGCGAAGGCATCGACCTGATCATGGTGCGCGAGTTGGTCGGCGGCCTTTATTTCGGCGAAAAGGAAATGGGCGTCAACGCGCAGGGCCTGCGTTATGTGCGCGAAACGCTCGAATACGATGAAGTGCAGATCCGCCGGATCATGCACCAGGCGTTCAAGCTGGCGATGAAGCGCCGGAAGCTTTTGCACAACATCCACAAGAGCAACGTCCTGAAATCGAGCGTGCTCTGGAACGAAGTGATGGAAGAAGTCGCGAAGGAATACCCGGAAGTGCAGGTGGTCAATTTTCTGGTCGATTCGGCCGCGACCGCGCTGTGCCTGAAGCCGACCCAGTTCGACGTGATGGTAATGGAAAACATGTTCGGCGACATCCTGAGCGATCAGGGCGGCGGCATCCTCGGTTCCCTGGGTCTGATGCCATCGGCCTGCCTCGGCGACGACAAGGCCTATTACGAACCCTCGCACGGCTCCGCGCCGGACATCGCCGGCAAGAACATCGCGAACCCGTATTCGATGATCGGCTCGGTCGCGATGATGCTCGAAAACAGCTTCGGCATGGAAGCAGAAGCGAAGAACGTCTGGTCCGCGATGCAGGGCGTGTTCGCGGACGGCTATTCGACCGCCGACCTGTCGAAGCCCGGCAGCGGCGTCAAGATGATCAGCACGGTCGAGTTCGGCGACAAGGTCGTCGAAAAGCTGCGCGCGATGCCGAAAGTTTAACGGCATGCCGGTTTGCTTGAACCGTCGATGAATTCGATCTTTGAATTCGCCGAAGCCTGTCTTTACCGGAACGACATCGACGAAAAACTAGCGCTGACGCATCGGGCGATGCAGTTGCTGCGGGAAGGCCGCTTGCAGTTCGCAGAGTCCGGTCCGGTATTGCCGATCGTCGGCGTCAGTTTTCCGGAGCGGCCGGTGCTGTTGCCGCCGAGGGAGATGCCGAAGCGGAAGTTGAATACGCCGGAAGGCGTCGCGGCGTTTTTTCACGCGATCGGCCATGTCGAGTTTGTCGCGATCTATCTGGCCTGGGACTTGCTCTACCGCTTTCGCGGCCTGCCGGAGCAGTTCTACCGCGACTGGCTGCGCGTGGCCGACGAGGAAGCGCAGCATTTCGCGTTGATCCGCGAACATTTGCGGGCGATGGGCGCCGATTATGGCGACCTGCCCGCGCACGGCGGCTTGTGGGAGCTCGCGACCGATACGGCCGGGCATCTTTTGGCCAGGCTGGCTTTGGTGCCGCGCTGTCAGGAAGCGCACGGGCTGGATGTGACGCCGGCGCTGATCGAAAAATTCAGGCAGGCCGGCGATGCAAAGAGCGTCGCGATCCTGAACCGGATTCTGACCGATGAAGTCGGTCATGTCGAATTCGGGTCTTATTGGTTCAAGTCTGTTTGCGGGGAGCAGGGGCTGGAGTCCGAAGCCGAATACCGGCGCCTCCTTGGCGAGTATTACAAGGGCGGCCGGCCGAAAGGGCCTTTCAACCGGCCGCTCCGCATTCAGGCCGGTTTTTCGGGGGCTGAACTGGATTGGCTGGAGAGCGGGGCCCGGTAGCGGTTTAAGCGGATACAGGACATTCCGCTCATGGTTTCAATTGCTCTCAATCGTCTCTGACGATCCGGTGGTCGATGATGTTCTGCACGACCGAAGGGTCGGCCAGCGTCGAGGTGTCGCCGAGATTGTCGAGTTCGCCCGCCGCGACCTTGCGCAGGATCCGGCGCATGATCTTGCCTGATCGCGTTTTCGGCAGTGACGGCGCCCACTGGATGATGTCCGGGTGCGCGATCGGCCCGATCTCCTTTCTTACCAGATCGTCCAGTTCCTTCCGCAGTTGTTCGCTCGGTTCGACGCCCGCATTCAGGGTCACATAGGCATAAATGCCCTGGCCCTTGATATGGTGCGGGTAGCCGACCACGGCCGCCTCCGCGACCAGTTCGTGCAGCACCAGCGCGCTTTCGATCTCGGCGGTGCCCATCCGATGTCCCGATACGTTGATCACGTCATCGATGCGTCCGGTGATCCAGTAATAGCCGTCGGCATCGCGTTTGGCGCCGTCGCCGCTGTAATAAAAGCCGGGGGCCTTGCTGAAATAGGTGTCGATAAAAAGCTGATGGTCGCCATAAATGCCGCGCGACTGCCCCGGCCAGGAGCGGGCGATCACCAGCACGCCTTCGCACTCTCCTTCGAGTATCTGGTTGTTCGCGTCCAGGATCTCCGGCTTGATGCCGAAAAACGGCAAGGTCGCCGAGCCCGGCTTCAGGTCGATCGCGCCCGGCAGCGGCGTGATCAGAATGCCGCCGGTTTCGGTCTGCCACCAGGTATCCATGATCGGACGCGAGCCGTCGCCGACCACATGATAGTACCATTCCCAGGCTTCCGGATTGATCGGCTCGCCGACGCTGCCGAGGATTCTGAGGCTCTGCCGGGAGGTTTCGGTCACATAATGATCGCCCTGCGCCATCAGCGCGCGAATCGCGGTCGGCGCGGTATAGAAAATGTTGACCTTGTGCTTGTCGATAACGCGCCAGAAACGGTCGGGTCCCGGATAGGTCGGGATGCCTTCGAACATCAGCGTCGTCGCGCCATTGCAGAGCGGGCCGTAGATTACGTAGGAGTGACCGGTCACCCAGCCGATGTCGGCGGTGCACCAGTAAATGTCGTCGTCCTGATAGTCGAAGACATACTTGTGCGTGATCGCCGCATACAGCAAATAGCCGCCAGTCGTATGCAGCATGCCTTTCGGCTTGCCGGTCGAGCCGGAGGTGTAAAGAATGAATAAAGGGTCTTCGGCATCCATCGGCACCGCAGGACAGTCGGCGGAGGCCTCCGCCATCGCCTCGTGGTACCAGAGATCGCGGCCTTCCTGCCAGGCAATCTTGCCGCCGGTGTTCTGGATCACGATGATTTTTTCGAGCAGCGGGCAATGCTCGGCGGCCTTGTCCACATTCGCCTTGATCGGCACGACCTTGCCGCCCCGGTAGCCTTCGTCGGCGCAGACCACGTATTTGCAGCCGCAGTCCAGAATTCGGTCTTTCAGGGCCTCGGCCGAAAAGCCGCCGAACACGACCGAATGCACAGCGCCGATGCGGGTGCAGGCCAGCATCGCGACCGCCGCCTCCATGATCATCGGCAGATAGATGCAGACCCGGTCGCCTTTTTCGACGCCCCGGGCCTTCAGTACATTCGCAAAGCGGCAGACCTGATCGTGCAGTTCGCGATAGGTCAGCTTCTTGTCCTGCGCCGGATCGTCGCCTTCCCAGATGATTGCGACCTGATCGCCGCGCTTTTCCAGATGACGGTCCAGGCAATTCACGCTGACGTTCAGGCGGCCGCCGTCGAACCAGCGAATGTTCGCGGTTTCGAAATCGTAGTCCGAGACCTTGTCCCAGCGCCGATCCCAGTTTAAAAACCGTTCCGCCTGCTCGGCCCAAAATGCCTCGGGTTCGGCAAGCGAGCGCTGGTAAAGGGCATGATAGGTTTCGCGGTTGATGTGGGCATGGGCGGCGATTTCGGGCTTGACCGGATAGACGTGAACGTCTGACATGAAGCGGATCCTTTAGGGTGCGATAGTGTTGGAGTTAACCAAAAGACGCATCTTATCAAAATGTCCGGTTTTGTCCGTATAAAATTCCAGTTTATTTTTGCCGGCTCGGCAAAAATAAAAAACGGCGGCTACTCGTTGGTTTTTGCGACGAGATTTGAGAGATGGGCGCTCCGCTGGATTGACAGATGCGGAATGAACAAGCCATGTTTTTGAGAGGGGGAAGGGTTAAACTCGCAGAATACGATCGGTGCCTTGCTAGGCAACGGCTAAGGTGTAGGGGAAAGGATAGAGTCGGCAGGAAGGCCTGGAATGGATTGATCCGGCGGCCGCTATTGGCAATAGATGTGAATTTAGCGATGGGGGAAAAACGGAGGTATCAAGAAATGGCGCGCTTGGCAGGACTCGAACCTGCGACCCTCGGCTTAGAAGGCCGATGCTCTATCCGGCTGAGCTACAAGCGCTAATGGTCGGGGTAGAGGGATTTGAACCCCCGACATCCTGCTCCCAAAGCAGGCGCGCTACCAGGCTGCGCTATACCCCGAATATCTTTTTAACTGGCTTGTGACTTTCTCGGCCACTCTTGCTGAGCGGTCTTTAACACGTCTATAAGTCAACGTTTACGGCGATAAGACGAGAGGCGTTGATCTAATTGAAATAGGTGGGGTGAACGACGGGGCTCGAACCCGCGACAACAGGAATCACAATCCTGTACTCTACCAACTGAGCTACGCTCACCATCATAGAAAAAACGTCTCAAGAAATGGCGCGCTTGGCAGGACTCGAACCTGCGACCCTCGGCTTAGAAGGCCGATGCTCTATCCGGCTGAGCTACAAGCGCAATGGTCGGGGTAGAGGGATTTGAACCCCCGACATCCTGCTCCCAAAGCAGGCGCGCTACCAGGCTGCGCTATACCCCGTGTATCTTCCTTATCTGGCTTGTGACTTTCTCAGCCACCCTTGAAGAGCTGCCTATGATAACGATGGATTGGGGTGTCGTCAAATTTTTTTTCGGTGCCGTGCGGTTATTTTGCAATTGGCTTATGGCGGCTTAGGGGTGAATTGCGTATTTCTTGTCATAAAATATTGATTATTAAGGACTAGTTATTGAGGGCGATGAATAGGGCGGAGGCCTTGCTGGCAGCAGGAATTTATTGGCGATGTAACGATCAAAAAGTAGCGCCTGCGTAAGCTGCGAGTCATAATAAAGGTACCAGTCAGTAAAACTAATGAGCGGGAATTGACGTTTTAGAGGAGAAGCTATGAAGAGGGGTTGCCGGTTGTTTTTCGCGCGCGCGATGGTGTTGATTTTTTGCGTTTTCGCTGAGGCGGCTTTGGCCGAGGAAAATAAAATCATGAACATGAAACTTGAATCTTCGGATTTTGTTCACAGGGGCGAAATTCCGAAACGCTTCACCTGTGACGGCGAGGATGTGGCGCCGGCGTTGAGCTGGTCCAATCTGCCCGCAGGCACGCAAAGCCTGGCGTTGATCGTCGATGACCCGGATGCGCCGGACCCTGCGGCGCCCAAGCTCGTTTGGGTGCACTGGGTGCTTTACAACATTCCGCCTGCGTCCTCGGGCTTGCCTGCTGCCGCGAAAAAGCTGCCGGCAGGCAGCCTGGATGGTCTGAACGACTGGAAGCGCACCGGTTACGGCGGCCCTTGTCCGCCGATCGGCCGGCATCGTTATTTTTTCAAGCTCTATGCGCTGGATGCGGTGTTGCCCGATCTGGACAATCCGGATAAAAGCCAGCTCGAGAACGCGATGGCCGGGCATATTATCGGGAAGGCGGAATTGATTGGGACTTACCGGCATTAGTCTCGTGGTAAGGCGTTGCAGCGGTTTCCCGGTCTCCGATCAGGCCGTGGGGGTAGTGCTGTGAACGAGCCGCGAGCCAGCCAGACAAAACCGCGATACAAAGGAAGACCACTATCCCCGCGCCGGTTCGGATCAGAGTTTCCGATCCGCTGCAGTGGGTCGGCGCAGTGAAAGGCGCGAGTGAGGCGAGGGTGCCGAGTGCGGTCGAGACCCCGACCGAGAGCCAGCCTGCGAGTGTCGAGGCGCACCAGGGGCAGTGCTGTTCGGCGGCCGGGTCGAAATAATTGCAGCCGAAAAAGAAACCGGACCACGGCCAAGTGCAGCCGCAGGCGAATAACAGGCCGCAGAGCGGCGTGATTACGATCAGCGCGATGGTTAGGGTTGCGGCGGCGGAGCCGGTTTTTGCGGTCATTTTGATCATGAATGCCTCTCAGTGCCGGTCAGACTAAAGCGCGTGGCGAACGCGTAAAAAGCGTAGCCGCGGTGCCGATCCGGTCTGGTCAATTTTTAGCCATTTTAACGCGGAATCAAGCAAGGCAAGCGCTTGCATTCCTTATCAACGCGCAATGAACAACGTTATCCACAGGTTTTGTGGATATTTGCATAAAGGTTGCTGCGCAGAGGCGGGCCAAATTGCCTTGAGGGTGCTCGGGAAGCAGAGGAAACGGCATGGCGGAGTTGGAAAATTTCAAGTTGCTCGGCATCGCGCTGGCGCTGGGTTTGCTGATCGGCCTGGAGCGCGGCTGGCGTGAGCGCGAGCGCCGCGAAGGCATGCGTATCGCGGGCTTGCGCACCTATGGCTTGATCAGCTTTCTGGGCGGAGTCAGCGCGATGCTCGCCAGAGAGACCGGTCCGCTGTTGATCGGTTTTGTCTTTATTGCGCTGGCGCTGGTCCTATTGGTCGCCTACACCCAAAATCTCGAAAAATTCGAGGATGTCGGCATTACCAGCGTGATCGCGTCCTTGCTGACCTTCATCCTGGGCGCGCTGGCGGTGTTCGGCCATGTCGTGCTGGCGGCCGCGGCGGCGGTCGTCACGACGCTGCTGCTCGGTTTCAAGCCCTTGCTGCATGGCTGGGTCAGCAAGCTCGATCAGCGGGAGCTCGAAGCGACCTTGAAGCTGTTGCTGATTTCGGTCGTGATGCTGCCGATTTTGCCCGATCAGGGCTATGGTCCCTGGCAGGTGTTCAATCCCTATCAAGTCTGGTGGATGGTGGTGTTGATCGCGGGCGTTTCATATCTCGGTTATTTTGCGATACGGATCGCGGGCGACCGGCACGGGCCGGTGGTGACCGGCGTCTTCGGCGGCCTGGTGTCGTCGACCGCGGTCAGCATCAACCTGGCGCGCCTCGCAAAAACCGACCCGGCGCTGTGCAATGCGCTGACGGCGGGCATTTTGACCGCCTGCGCGACGATGTTCGCGCGAACCTTGCTGCTGACTTCGATATTGAATCCCGCGTTATTCCAGCAGCTTTTGACTTCGCTGCTGGCGATGAGCCTGTTCAGCTATCTGGCGGCCTTGCTGCTTTGGCTGAATACCCGGTCGCTGCAAAACAGCCAGGAAGTCCCGCTGCAGAATCCTTTCCAGTTGGGCATGGCGCTGAAGTTCGGCTTGTTTTTGTCGGTGATCATGCTGTTGTCCAGGGTCCTGCAAATCCAGTTTGGCGATGCGGGAGCTTACGTGCTGGCCAGCATTTCCGGCGTGGCCGATGTCGACCCGATTACCTTGTCGATGGCGCAAATGAGCAAGCAGGGGATGGACATCAGGGTCGCCGGGCGCGCGGTGTTGATTGCGGTCGCGGTCAACACCGGATTCAAGAGTCTGGTATCGGGGGTGATTGGCGGTCATGCGTTGGGCCTCCGGGTCGGAGGCGTCCTGGTGGCGGCCATTTTATTGGGGCTGCTGGTTAGCTGGCGGCTGTCTTAACGGGCGGAGTTAAGGAGGGGGGGCTGTAAAACTCTGGGCTTGATCCGGCCGCTGCAAAAATCTCCCGGCGCTTATTCGTCGGAGCTTTCTAAGTTCATGTCCTTTAAAAGATGGCCGGCTGTTTGTGCAACATAGATCAAAACCGCGATTAAAATGACTAGGCCAAAGACCAGCATGGCGTATGAAACAAAGCCAGTTTGCGGTGCGCCATTGGCCAATCCTGTCAAATGTTTGGTCGCATAACCGAAATAAACCAGGCTACAGTTGTAAACTAAAATGCCGCTGGTTGCGGCTAAATAAGGCCGGAATTTAACTTCCGTAACCGATAAAGCATAACTGAGCAATGCAAATGGAAGCGGTGTCAGGCGCAATAACAACATCAATTTGAAGGCGTTATCGCCGCTGATCGCCTTATCCAATGCGGCAAAACGCTTATGTCCGGCAATAAAAGCCGTGACCCTGGCACGCACAAGATCCCGGCCCAGGAAGAAGATAACCGCAGCCGACAGAAAGGTTGCAATCACAACAGTCAACTCGGCGGTCGCGATAGGAAAGAGTACTCCCGCCGCAAAACAAAGTGCATCAACCGATACACATGCCGGCGAGAGAACCATGAATAAGGCGATAAAGGCCAGTGGCGCGAAAACGCCCCGGCCTTCAATCCAGACTTCCAACTCAGGAAGATAAAGCTCAAGTTCATGTCCGATCAATAAAACAAGTCCGACAAAGATCAAGAATGCCGACAGCTTCCTGTTAAGACTTGTGTGTTGAAATTGCATGACCGATTTGTCCTTAAACGAAGGAAGATAATTAATGATTTTCTTTCATGAGTCACCCATTAGCGTAAACAAAAATGAGCTTTTCCATCCGACAAGTTGTTATCAAGAAATCAGTAGGCTTATCACACTCAGATAGATCAAGAGGCTGAGCAAATCCTGAACAATCGTGGCAACCGGTCCGCTGCCGTAGGCGGGATCTTTCCCCATTCGGGACAGGATTGATGGCAGCAAAAGCCCGATGCTGGTGGCGACGCTGCTGGCACAAATCAGGGCAACCGACACCGCAATCGCCAGGGAGGCATTGAACGTAAGCCAGATGAACGGAAAAACAACGAGTGCCAATGCGATGCCCAGGTAAAAGCCGGTTTTGAGCTCTCCCTTCAGTAACTGTGGAATCGGCGTACTACTGAACGAGAGCCCCCGCACGGCAATCGCTTCGGATTGAGTTCCGATGGCATCGGCGAGATACACGATACCGGGGATGAAAAATGCGACCGCCAAATCAGCCTTCAGCGTGCTTTCAAATGTTGCCATGAGTCCGGTTGCCAGCACGCAACCCGCGGTTCCCAAGATCAACCAGGGCAAACGGTCCATCACGCGGCGTAGCGGGTCTCCCTCGATGGCGGACAGCGCTTGATCCGAGTGTCGCCATATTCCGGCCAGACGGTCCATATCCTGGATATGCTCCTCCCGCATGATTTTGAATACCGTGTGCGCGGGGACTGCGCCGAGTAGGCGTCCCTGCGCGTCCAACACGGGCACGGCAGGCATGGGGCGGGTTAACGCCGCCTCGGCCACTTTTTCCGGAGGGTCGGCCAGGGTGACGCTGGCGATATCCCGGTTCATCAGTTCTTCTATGGACACGTTAGGCGTTGCCACCAGAAGCTTGGATAGAGGCACCACGCCTAACAGCCTTTGATCAGCATCGGTGACAAACAGCAATTCAATCGAATCGAAAGCGCTGGGCAGGCTGGCTAGCCGCTGACTTACCTCCGAAACCGTTTCTCCAACTTGAGCGGTGGGTACGGGGCTGTACATATGGTTTTCCGCCCGGTCGGCGGCAACTTTCGCCCTCATGACGTGCTGCGGAGGTTTGCTGATTTCCCGGCCCATTTCTTCGGCCTTTTCACGTAAGATGACCATCACATGCGAGGCGCTGGCCTGGAGCCTCTGTGCCGCAGGTATCGCCTGCTCTTGTAGAGCCTTGCCGATTTTTTCGATGATATCCGACATGTTATTTGCCTCATTACTGACGTGGGTAAGCGGGGTCAACACGTTACGCCGTTTGCAGGCTAACTCATGTGATATGGAATAAGCCCACGCATGTCTCAAGCCGGTAGAGCAATTTCTCTACCCGTTCTGGCTGGTGATAGTACTCCACGATCGGGGCCAAGTCCATCATCCGGGTGACTTGCTTTTGCGCGGGCACAGATACGCTTGCCAAGCGGCATATCTGTGCCTCGCATCTTCAAAGACGATGGTTCATTGAGCCGGGTCGAGCATCCAGACTACCGCGTGACGCTGGCCGTCGGCGGTCAGGGCGACACCGGCAACGTTGCCTTGCGCATCCACGGAGAGCGCCTGTGAGCCGACGAAGGCGGCGGGCAGAAACGTGTTGAGGTCAGTGGGCTGATAGTTTGTCGAGTCCCACACGATGGCGTGATAGTAGGCTGGTGTGCCATTTTTTGACACGTCACCCGCGTAGCCGACGATCCACGGGCCATTCACGGCCGCCGCGTAGCTGTGCGTGAAAGGATAAGGATGAATCGCAAATGCGCTAGCTGCCGTCCCAGACCAGACCGTGGCGAAGTTGAAGCGCTTATCCTTGTTGCCCTTGGGGGCTTCGGAACGGACGCGGATGTCGTAGCCGCTATACCCGACCTGCAGTCTGCCATCCGTGCCATACGCAACCGAGGCGGCCGCGTCCTTGGGATGCAGCGCCAGCAAGGATTTCGCGCTGCCGCTCCACAGCGCGGCGTTCGCTGTGCCTTTAATGACATAACCGACCTGCAGTCCGCCGCCGACTCCGATAGCCTGTGCGCCGTTGCCGGCGTCACCCAGATCAATCGCTTCCTGGGTCGTGGCGTCCCAAACGACCGCGCGTGGTGGCCCGAATGCCGTGCCGTCCTTGATCAGCGGCGTGCCGTAACCGACGATCTGGTTGCCGTCCGTGGCCAAGGCCTGGCCGCCGGCGCTATCGAAGGGTAGCGGGAGCGTAGTCGCACTGGCCGCCGTGCCGTTCCAGGCCAGCGGCACGGAACGATTGTTCGTGCCCGGTCCTGCGCCCCAGCCGACCTGCAATGTGTCCGCGCTACCTTGCACGGAGGAGCGTCCCTTGATGGCGTTCACAGGGTCGTCGAGGAAGGCGGGATGCAAATCGATTTTATGCGAATCCTCCCAAAACGTCGCGTGAATGGCGCCGAACGAGGCGGTATCGGCGGAATAGCCGGCCGCTCGCCCGGCCGAAATGCCATTGGCTGTGCTGAGGGGGGAATTGGGCGTAAGGTCAATCGAAGTATAAGTTTGGGCCTGGACCTCGCCCGTCGCTGTTGCCAGGACGCCGGCGGTGAGCAGGAGGATCATCTGGCTCGCATTGCGGACTGTGCCGATGCTGGTTTTCATATAGTCTCCATTTGCTTTGGGTTTTTGTTTGGGTCGCATGGCTATATTCCCGTCACGCACGGTAAGGTTCAAAACAAGGGGGTAAATCTTAAAAAAACAGCTTGAACGCCATGGTTTTCACGCTGAATTGGCGTGGGTCGGGTCGCCCTGAAGGTAAAAATCAGAAAAGACAGGGAGGCATTTTGCGAAGTCGCCGGGGTATGCTTAAGGATAATAAAAGACTTGGGTTGACATGAGGCGTGATTAGGCGCTAAATGGCAGCTCGAAAATTGTCTGATCTCGGCAAAATCCAACCGTTAAATCATTATTGATTAACGGCTTAGTTCAATTACATTACACATGCAGCCAATCCGAATGCTCAAATTCAAGAATCTCCAGGCATGAGACAATCAGGGTAAAACAAAACGCTAGTTTGTTGGCTCCTACGGATCACGGCTTTTTTATTTAAGAGAAGAGGCAATTTCGCGGTGTTGTCTGCAAAGCGCATGAGGGCGCCTTTGTATGACGCTGATAGGGAAACGCTGCAATCGCGCAGGGTTTCTGACCTTCTTAAATCTTCTTGAGCGGAGAGTCTTATGAAAAAGTCATGCAGTCTGTTGCCGGCAGTGATCCTCTTGTCCAGTTGCGGCGGTTCGAATAATCCGCCATCCCCTCCGGTCCCAACCGAACCCGCCATCACCGCTTGTTCCGCTGACGGCGGCGAAGAAGAAAGCGTTTATCGTCCCTTGGATCAGCAGGAGCTGTTGTCCGGCATCATGGCCGGAAAGGGCGAGGAAGTTTTTCACGATGCGTTTGAACATGGCGATCTGATCTTCGGTACGAAATTTACCCTGGGGCAAGGCGGCGGCGCCTTTATCGGCAGTAACGAGCCGTCTCACTATACACGCATACCGCGCGCCGATTTGAATGCGCCGGGAGAATGGGGCGATATGACGCGTGATGTGATGCGGCCGACCGGTCCCAATGCGCAGTCTTGTGGTTCCTGCCATAGTCAGCCGATCGATGACGGCGCAGGTCCAACTTCCGCCAACGTGCATCGTATCCCGCAGTTGGAACATCCCGATCTGACGATTCAACGTAATACGCCGCATGTGTTCGGTCTCGGCGCCTTGCAGCGTTTGGCTGAAGAAATGACGGATGAAATAAGGGATGCCATACCCAAAGCTAAAGCGGAAGCCTGTGCCCAAAAAACCGAAGTTACCAAAGATTTTTCGGCCAAAGGCGTGAAGTTTGGGCAGGTCACTGTAACCTGCGAAAGTGGAACGGCAGAGATTGTTGGGCAGAAATCGAAGCTTGAAGGCGTCTCGCCGGACGGCGTGGTGCGTCCCTATGAATGGAAGAAAAATGTCGCCTTTTTACGGGATTTCATGCGCCATGCCGGCAATAATGAAATCGGCATGCAGGGTGTCGAATTGGTCGGCAAAGATGTCGATGAAGATCATGACGGCCCTAAAAATGAACTCAGCGTCGGCGACATGACCGCGTTTACGATCTACATGGCGGCGCAGCCGCGCCCGGTGACCAAGATCGAGCTTGACGACCTGGGCATCCTGGCCGCCAACAAGCAGAAACTGAAACCCGAAGAGCGCACCCAAATCCAGAACGGCGAAAAATTGTTCGATTCGATCGGCTGCACCGCATGCCACAAAAAGGAATTGGCGCTGGACAGCAGTGTGTTTTATGAACCCAGCAATTCGCTTTATCACCGCGACGATAAAAAACTCTTCAAGACCAAAGGTCAGGTGCAGGTCGATTTGGAAGCCGAGGGCGTGAAACCGGAGCATCCGGTCAAATTTGATTTGGCCAAGGATCTGCCGGATAACCGATTTTGCAAAGGGACCCAGGAAACTTTGCTCGGTGCGTTCGAAAAACGAAACGGCAAGACCGTCGTGCGCTTATACGGCGATTTGAAGAGGCACTGGATGGGCGATGAGCTGTCCGAACGCGTCGATGAATTGGAAGATCCGAAGGAATACGGCAACGGCCATATGAGTCTCGTGAACTACGATCCGGTCAATGCGATCCTGCCGCAAGCGTCTTACGGAGATTACGATGTCGAAAAAGGCAAGGCGACATTTGGTACACGGGAACTGTGGGGCGTCGCCTGCACCGGTCCTTGGCTGCATGACGGCCGCGCGACGACCTTGAGGGAAGCCGTTAATTGGCACCATGGCGACTCAAATGATTCGCGAAACAATTTTAACAAGCTCACCAAAAGCGAACAAAAGGACGTGCTCGCGTTCCTAGGCAATCTGGTGCTCTATGTGAACCAAGCCAAGAACGGCGAGACGCCCGACCCGTTATCGGAGGAATGCGAGGTTAAGGACGAAGATAAAAGCTAAGCCGCTTTGTATCTGTAGCCAGCCAGCGAAAGGGCTGCCGGAGCATGAAAGCGTTCTGGCGGCCCGTTATTCATTTTGGGCGCCGCATTAGGCCAGAAGGTCCACTATTGTGTGGTTTTTTGGATATTCCTACACATGGGAATATGATTTGATTGATTTCGGCGCAAAAACGTGATGATTTAGTTGCTAAGGTTTTTTCCATATCGGTGTAAAATAAAAGGTTTTCTATCTTCTCGATCAGCGCGGTCTACCATGAACGCGCCAGGACCTAAAAACCTCGATTATGGCTACAGAATCCCGATACATCCAGCTCATGGACACGACCCTGCGCGACGGCGAACAGACGCAAGGCGTTTCGTTCACGCCCGCGGAAAAAGTCAACATCGCGAAGGCGCTCTTGCAATGGTTGCGCGTGGATCGGATCGAAGTGGCGTCGGCCAGGGTTTCGCAGGGCGAGAAAGAGGCGGTGGCCAGCATCAATGAGTGGGCGCGGCAGGAAGGCTTTGCCGGCCGTGTCGAAGTGCTCGGTTTTGTCGACCATACCCGCAGCGTCGACTGGATTCTCGAAACCGGCGGCAGCGTGATCAATCTGTTGACCAAGGGCAGCGAGAAGCATTGCCGCGAGCAACTGGGTAAAACGCTTGAACAGCACACGCAGGACATTCTGCAAACGATCCACTATGCCTTGCAGAAAGGCTTGAAGGTCAACGTCTATCTGGAAGACTGGTCGAACGGTTACCAGAATAGCCCGGACTATGTATTCGGCCTGATGAACAACCTGAAGGACGCCGGCATCAGTCATTTCATGCTGCCGGACACGCTCGGCGTGATGTCGCCGGACGAGGTGCAGGCCAGCATTGGCGACATGTGTTCGCGCTATCCGTCGCTGCTATTCGATTTTCATCCGCACAACGACTACGGCCTCGCGACCGCGAACGTGATGGCGGCGGTGCGCGCCGGTGTCAGCTCGGTGCATTGCACGGTCAACTGCCTCGGCGAGCGCGCGGGCAATGCCTCGCTCGCGGAAGTCGCGGTCGTGCTGCGCGACAAGCTGGCGATGCAGTTGTCTATCGACGAAACCCATATCGTCCGCATCAGCCAGATGGTCGAGAATTTTTCCGGCAAGCGCGTCGCCGCGAATGCGCCGATCATCGGCACCGACGTATTCACCCAGACCGCGGGCATCCATGCGGACGGCGATCAGAAGGGTGGGCTGTACAAGACCCGGCTGAGCCCGGAACGCTTCTCGCGCACGCGCAGCTATGCGCTCGGCAAGATGAGCGGCAAGGCCTCCTTGAAGAAGAATCTGGAACTCTTGGAAGTCGAGCTGTCCGAGGAAAATCAGAAAAAGGTGCTGGCCCGTATCGTGCAGCTCGGCGATTCGAAGCAGACGATCACGACCGACGACCTGCCGTTCATCATCGCCGACGTGCTCGAAAGCAAGAGTTACGAGCACATCCGCCTGCTGAATTGTTCGATCACCAGTGGATTAAATCTCGAATCGACCGCGAGCATCCGCGTCGAAGTCAACGGCGAGAAGCATTTGGCCGTCGGTTCCGGCAACGGCGGCTTCTCTGCTTTCATCGAGGCAATAGGCAAGGTACTGGCGCTGCATGACTGCACGCTGCCGGCATTAGCCGATTATGAAGTCAGAATACCGAAAGGCGGTCATACCGATGCGTTGACCGAATGCGTGATTACCTGGGATTTTGGCAATGAATTGCGTAAAACGCGCGGGGTGCATGCGAATCAGGTGTTTGCGGGGGTGATGGCGACGCTGAAGATCGTCAACATACAGTTGCATGAGACGGGGGTGAATCAAGCTTGATTCAAGTCGGAATGACTTGAACCCCGCACGCTGGCGACAAGGTTTTGTTTGCCCCTGTTGAGCCCATACGGGTCATCGACAGCTTATGCGCCTGCAATTTCTGCTTTATCCGCCGCATCGGGTGGTTCCATAACGCCACGTCGCTCGGCCGGTAGCTGCCGATCACCAACAGCGCCGCCGTTCCAGCGCGGCGTAATCGCTCCAGTGCAAGTCTTCCAGCACTTCCCCCAAAGCCTGCCTCAGCTCGTTCATGCGACTCTTGAGCGCCGATTCGCTGACAAAATGGTGCGTCCACACGGCATCCTGCATTCATCCTTGGGCAGCCGCCCCGCCCGCCCGGCCAGGCAGCACAGCAGCGCGAACGCCTTGGGGGCAAGGTTGACAATCTGGCCGTCACGGCACAGGCTGGCATCGCCGGTATCGAGCCGGAACCGATCGAATAACCAGACAGGCTGTGGCATGGTGTTGTTCTCCTCGAGTATTCCGCGTGTAGGCCGGATCATTGCGCATGGCGCATGAGTCAGCATGTAAGAGGCAAGCGGCGTTTTCCGGCTTTCCAGACCGCCGCACCCGAACCGGACTTAAACCGGACCATATCCGAACCGGAGCCGGACGACTTTCCAAGTCCGTTCCGATATTCTGGCATCAACTTCTGGAGCAGCCGCTTTTGCCCAATCCAAATGCATGGGGTAGGGCGTCTGCATCAGAAGGTTTGCCGCAAGGCTAAAACGTTCCATTTCAAAACGCTAACTTCGACAACCAAACGACCGAGGTAAAAACTCATGAATATTGACACAATGACATCAAGCGGCTTCAGAGCGCTGGCCTTCTGTGCGCTACTGGGTCTCATGGCGGGCCAGTCCGCCCAGGCCGCCGACTTCAACCCGCAGCCGGATCCTCCGGGATTCGGCATGCTGGGCGTCGCCGACGGGCAAACGGCGCGACTCAACGTCAGGCTTGACCGCATACCAGACCAAATCTATCCGCCCGATCCGTACCGCGTCACGCTGTATTTCCTGAACGGCGACGGCCGGGTCCTGACGCAGCAGACCTTTCCGGTGATCGCCGGGCAGTCCGCCTTTTTGGATTATGCCGCTCCGTCAATACCGGTTGGCCTGCGGCAGAGAATTCGCCCGATTGTGATTGTCGAACCGGATGTGCGCGGCAACACGCCGGATTTCAGGTCGGCGGTGGAAGTGATCGACAACATCACCCAGCGCACCGCCTTCGTCTATCCGGGGCGGCATAATCCGCCCGACGATACTCCGCCCGCCGAGCATAACCCGCCCGGCTTTTACGACTCCGGCATCATCGGCATCGCCCGCGGGCAAGCGGCGCGGCTGAATGTGGTCAACACGGTGGACATCCACAATCCGGACGGCTACCCGCCCGACCCGTACCGCGTGACGCTCAGCTTTTATACCAAAGCCGGCGTATTGCTGGCGCAGACCACAAAATTGCTGGCGCCCGGTCAAGCCGCCGCGCTGGATGTGAAAGCCGCTAATTTCGCGCCCAGCCAGGGTTCGCGTCTGGAGTTGTATGCGGTCGTCAGCGTCGTCCCCGACGCCCACGGCATCGTCCCCTGCGTGATGCCGACGGTCGAAGGTTTCGATATCGCCAACGGCAAAACGGTCTTCCTGGTTCCGGCGGTCTAGTGTTTCAGGACGTTAGGTTGTCAAGGTTTGCAATTTCTTCCAATCCTTGGCAACACACATGTACGGTATAGGCTTAACGGATTTGTTGCCTGAATAATCAACAGTATAAACAAGGGTGTCTAGAAGACGATCCGACATGGCTGTAATACAGTCGTAATCGCTATTTAAACAATTAATCAACAAAGGAATTTACCATGACAAGCAAATGCAATATTCTTAAACAAGAACTTAATGATCTTAATGACCAAATTCTTGAGCACAAATACGATCATAGTTTTTGCGACATCGTAAACTTTCCACCGATCATCATTGGCCCATTTCCAGTACCCGGCGGAAGCAACACAACGACCATCTCATTAAAAGGCGCTGCGAGCGGTTCGTGCAATCGAACAAAGGGTGTAATGAAGTTGACGCTGCCGCTGCATTTCCACGAAAGTAATGCTTTTGCTGGTGATTCGGACATTACCTTCGTGCTGTCAACTGAAACACTGAATCCGAAGGGTTCCAGAATCGACAATGCAGGGCATGTAACAGTTAGTGCAACGGCAATCTTTCAGTCTGGGTTTCTAGGCGGCGACACGGGTACATTAACGGTGACCGGAACACTTTCGCCACGTCCGTAACCGCTTTTGGTGCGCGATGCGCACCCTATCTGGCTGGAATCAAGTGCCGAAGCGCGGCTGGGTTTGCAAGTCTGCCGTTCATTCAACCTTTTAAGGAGTAGTCCCATGAAAACCTGTCGTTTGTCTTGCCTCGCGCTGGCCGCCGCCAGCCTGTTCGCCGGCCATGCCCAGGCGCAAGTCGACCCGAATGTTCACGATCTGAGACAGCGGAACACCGTGGTCGGGGCGATTTATGTGCCCGAACACGCCGGCCAAATCCGCTATGTGGAACATTGGTATTTGTTTAGCGCTTACGTCCACCCCGGCGCGAACAACCTCGTGAGGACTGAAATCGTGCCGAAGGCCGGCAAGGGTTTCGATAGCGTTCAGAGTTTCCTCAAGAAAATGCAGGCACGCGACCCACGCGGCACATACGTCGAAGTCTGGTCCCAAACGCATAGGCGCTAGGACATCAAAACGGTGCGCGATGCGCGCCCTACCTGGCTCGGCAAATATTTGTCTGGGCCGAAGGGGAACTTTAGGACTCCTTGTTTATAAGATGAGCTTCGTGCCTCAGCCCATCTTATGCGCTGCTCCGTCTTGCAGCAGCGGGTGGGCGAGGAGCGACCGGCGCAAGGGGTCGGACTCATCGAGCGAGCCGGCCAGGCGGGACAGCCCTGCCTCGGCCTGGCACCGAAAGTCCTGGGCTAGGCCGGCCTGCCCCTGGCACAGGTGCAGTTCCGCCGCGGTTTCGTACACGCGCCAAGCTGCAAGCGGAATCTCCGCGTTTTCGACGATAGCCAAGGCGCGGGAAAGCTGCGTTGCCGCTACATCCCAATCCTGCTCCGCGAGGGCGGCCTGTGCCAGCAACCGGTGGCCGAGCGCCTGATAGGCGCAATTGCCCGGTGGGGTGGCCAGTTCCAGCAGCCGTGCGGCCTCGGCGCGCGCGCGGGTTCCCGACGCGCCAACCAATACGCGCCGAGACTGCTGCGAAACCTTGTCTGATTGCGCAGTTCGGTCAAGCCGCCGGCGTCTAAGGCCCTGGTGAATTCCCCAAACCAGCGTGCGGCCTCGGCATACTCCCCCAGGCCCAGGTGGGCCTGGCCGCGCAGAACCCGATGCAAGAATAGGGCGGGATCACTCGGCGGTAGTTGCCCTCGTTCGCACATGGCCAGCGCCCCCTGAAAATCATCAACCTCCAGATGCAGGGCCGCGCCCGCCAGGTGGAATATCGACCGGCCCATCGGACTGTTGTTTTGCTCCGCCGCTTTTATGCCTTCGGCCAGAACGTGCCGCAACTCGCCCCACTTGCCCAGGCCGAGCAAAGCCCAAGTGGAAAGATACTGGCCGCCCAAGTGAAGGTAGCCGTCGCCCATCGCCAAGCCAAACTGGGCTACTTCTTGCGCAGCCGCGAGCGCGCCGGCGTAATCGGCCTGGTTGAGATCGAGGATGCTCTGTATCATCCGATATAAGGCCAGGGGCCTGTCATCTCGCGACTGGCGGGCGACTGTCACTCCGCAGGCGACGGCCGCCAGATCTTCGTTCCGCCACAGGCCAAAATCAAGGCGAAAATATGCACGATTGGCGACCGCGTAGACCTTAAGCGGGTGGTTCGCGAGTTTGCCACTCCGCTCGACCGCCTGCTCCACAATGGCGAGATGACGGGAGCGGTCGGAATGAAACAGCGCCCAGCTTAATGATATCAAACTGCCTGTCTCTTCCTCCCGCCGATCCTCGGCGCCGGCTAGGGCAATCAGTGCTTCGAGATCCGTCACCATGCCGGGCCAATCATTGAGCGTCCGATGGACCAAGGCGCGTTGTTGCAGCAGCGCCAGCCGGCTGTCCGTTTGGGTTTCGGCGGGAAGCCGTTCCACCCACGCCAAGGCCCGGCCGAGATAATCCAATGCCTCGCGGTTGGCGAAGCGCGCCGCGGCTTGCCCGGCCGCCAAGCGCAGATAACGCACGGCCTTGGCGAAGTCCCTTCCCTCCTCGAAATGGCGGGCCAGTTCGGCGGCGATTTCCCCGGCCCGCTCCGCGTAGGCGAGTTCCAGCCGCTCGCCGAGGCGCCGATGCACCGAGATCCGATAGGCCGGGGGCAGCCGCTGATACAGCACTTCCGCATACAGCGCATGGCGGAAGGCATAATTTCCCGCCAGCGTTCCGTCCGGCCACTCCGTCACCCCATCCGCCGCCAGCATCGGTCCGCGCCGCGCCAAGGCTTCACAGCGGGCTTCGACGGTGAGGGGATCTTCTTCCAGCACGGCGGCCAACAGCGCCGCCGAGCTGTCCATCCCGGCCGCACTGGCCACCCCGAGCAGTCGCTGCTCGTCCGGGTTCAAACGGGCGACTTGCTGCTCGATCATCTGCCGGATGTCGTCCGGCACCCCGCGCTCCAGACCGTCGCCGCCGGCGACGCTCCACCAGTCGCCGCTCTGCTTAAGCCGCCCCTCGGCGAGCAGATAGTCGAGCAGGTTCACCAGAAACAAAGGATGTCCGCCGCTGCGGCGGTAAAGAATATCGGCAATCACCTCGGGGAAGCGGCCTTCGGGAAAGCGCCGTTCCAGATAGGTGTGCAGTTCCGCCGAGGAAAAGCTGTCGAGCGCCACTTCGGCACACAGCCGATGCGCCTGCAATTCTTGCTGCACCCGCCGCATCGGGTGACCCTGCAACGCCACGTCGCTGGGCCGGTAGCTGCCGATTACCAACAGCGCCGCCGGCTCCGGCCGCCGTCCCAAGGCGGCGAGCAGATCCAGCGTGGCGTAATCGCTCCAGTGCAAGTCTTCCAGCACCACGATCAGCGGCGTTCGTGCGCTCAGGGCTTCGAGGATTTCGCAGCCTTCCCGCAGCATGCGCTCCTGCGTGGCTCCCAGCACTTCTTGTTGCAACCCTAAACGTTCCTCCGCTGTGAGCAGCCCCGGCATCTGCAATAGCCAAGTCGGGGCTTGGGCGCGCAATGCGCCGATCAGGGCCGGCCCCTGCCGAGCCAGCGCGCCCAGCAGCGGCAGCAACGCCTCGCCCGCGCCGAAATGCTCGATGCACTGGCCCCGAAGCACCACCGGCTTATCCGGCCCCGCCCGCAGAAACATCTCGATCAAGGTGCTTTTGCCTATCCCCGCTTCGCCGGTAATAAAGGCCAGTTGCCGGCGGCCTGCTGCGGCCTTTTCCCATAGCTGCTGAAGCTGCGCCAAAGCGGCCTCGCGGCCCACCCCGGGGAGGGCGTCCGGTGTGTCCCAGCGGATCGACGCCAAGGCGCCGCCGGCGGTCGGACCGGCCGCAGCGGTCACCGGATGGGCGTCCTCCCGGCTCACCTCGGCGATGAAGCGATAGCCGCGCCGAGCCACCGTCTCGATGTAGCTCGGTGCCTTGGGGTCATCGCCCAAAGCCTGCCTCAGTTCGTTCATGCGGCCCTTGAGCGCCGATTCGCTGACAAAATGGTGCGTCCACACGGCATCCTGCAATTCATCCTTGGTCACCAGCCGCCCCGCCCGCTCGGCCAGGCAGCACAGCAGCGCGAACGCCTTGGGGGTAAGGTTGACGACCTGGCCGTCACGGCACAGGCTGGCATCCCCGGTATCGAGCCGGAACCGATCGAATAACCAGACAGGCTGGGGCATGGTGTTGTTCTCCTCGAGTATGCCGCGTGTAGGCCAGAGGATTATTGCGTCTGGCTCATGGGTCCGCCTGCCGGAGGCAAGCGGCGTTTTCCGGCTTGCCAGACCGCGCCCGAACCGGACTTAAACCGGACCGCATCCGAACCGGAGCCGGACGGCTTCCCGCCATTATTCCTGATTTCGCCGATTACCGTGCGTTGCAATGTCACGCCTAGCTATGACTATGTACCCGCTTTTGTAGCTGACGACCCCGATGAATTTGGTTCCGCTGCTTATTGGAAAAATCCAAACTGGGAGTGGAATTCTTTGATTGTTGGCTACAAGGATACTGACGGCATCGGTACTAAAGCCCAAATGACTGCCTCACTGAAAAAAGTCAGCAGGGCAACGCTGAGCGAATCGACCATTGCGACGTTTAACAGCAACCTGACAGCCAGTGTCGTGGCGCATGAAGACGTAAAGACATTCGACCATACCTTTGATTTCGAAAGCAACGAGTACTACGTCGAAATCAACCTGTACCGTACGGACACCAGCGTGGCGACCCCGGTCGCTTATAGCGTCCGCTTGGCAAATGGTTGGGTCCCTGAAATAGCCCATTAACGCCGAAAAAACCGCCGACGGGATGTTTTCTTATGTCACCATCCCGTCCATCCGGAAGTACATCGTTTTCTGTCATTTCTGCATCCCCCATAAAGGGAATGCAGAAATCCGGAAGCGATAGACGGCAACTTTACAACGGCATCGTCCCTTGTGTGACACCAACGGTCGGAGGTTTTAACATCGTCGGCAACACGAGCTTTTGGGTATCGGTGCCGTAATACCGTCGTAACCGCTATATTTTAAATGGCGCTCTATCGTCAACTCAAAGAGGGAAATCAAAGACAGTGCGCAAATGGAAAAACCGGAACTCCGTAGAGGATCTCAAATGCGGCTCTAAACGAGCCAAGGGAGTGTACTGAGGTGGACGAGGCATCTTGTAACGCACCGGCTTCAGAAAAATAACAGCGGCGTTTCTCGCATGCGTCATTGGCGCATCAGCGTGAAAAACGCTTGCCGAGGGTGATGGCGAGGCTGAAGATCGTCAACATGCCGTTGCACGAACTGCGGGCAAATCAGGCATGATTCGAATTTGGATGCGGCGAATCCAGCCGGATTCAGGCTGCGGGTCGGGCGGCTCGGCAGAGCGTGTCCCGACCTGCAAAGAGGGAGCGAGAAGCGGGCTTAGTTAGGATAAACCACTTTAGGCTCGAAGCTGGCCGCCGGATATTTCGGATCGAATTCGCTTTGCTTTGCAGCGGCTGCTTTTTCGGCGCATTTGGGTGCAGCAGACTCACTGCTGCTGGACGCTGCGGCGGCCGCATCCTTATCGATGAAAACGACTTTCGGCTGGAAGTTCGCGGCCGGGTATTGGTCGTCGCCGGCTGCCGACGCGGTCAATGAGCAAAGCGCGAGACCCGCGGTCAGAAGTCCCGAAATAATTGTTTTTTTCATAATGATGTGTCTCCGATGGTGTATAGGGTAGCCCTATGGGTTGTAACGTTTCACAAAGCCTGATCGGTGCTAGTATCGGGCAAATCTAGCTAATTAGCAACCCCCGGTTGGCGTAATCGAAAGCCGCGATCAAAGCGCTACAGAAGTTGTTTTATATGGGGCGCGCCGTCCAAAAGCTGGCGCCTGAACGCTTCGATTTCGTTTTCATCCCGCCGTAGGTCTCGCGGTATCGTGACGCGAATATCGCCGACGATCGACATCGGCGAAGGCGACAGAAAAATCAGCCGGTCGGCCAGCGCGATCGCTTCGCGCAGGTCATGCGTGACGAACAATACCGTGTGCGGACGTTTCCGCCAAAGTTCCAGCAACAGTTCCCGGACTTGTCTTGCGGTCGGCGGATCGAGCGACACGAACGGCTCGTCCATCAGCAACAGTTCGGGATCGATCGCAAACGCGCGGATGATCGCGACCCTTCGGCTCATGCCCAGCGACAGGCGCTCAGGATACACATGCTGAAAGCGGGTCAATTGCATCGTCTCGAGCAAAAAATCGACCGTTTCTGTGGCGTCACGCCCTTGCAGCACTAGTTCGATGTTTTGCCTGACCGTGCGCCAGGGCAAAAGGCGCGGATTCTGAAAGATATAACCGATCTTCGGCCGCGCCTGCTGCCGGGCGATTCGAATTTCGCCGTCATAATCCTGATCGAGATCGGCGACGATGTTCAGCAATGTGGTCTTGCCGCAGCCGGAAGGGCCGGCCAGGCAGACGAACTCGCCGGCATGCAGGGTCAGTTTAAAATCCTGGATCGCGGCATGCGGCGCGGCCTGACCCGCGGCCGGGTAGACCTTTTGTCTGACCTCGATCTGAATGTCGCTCACCTGCGCCACCTTTGCGATTGTTTATCCAGCGGTTTCAGGATCGTATGCTCGATGCCCTGGATCACGATCACGAACGCGATCGAATAGGCCAGAATGCTCGCGACATCGAACAATTGAAAATACAGATGCAGTTGGAAACCAACGCCGTTGTTGCGGCCCAGGAGTTCGACGATCAGGATGATTTTCCAGATCAACGCGAGCCCTGAGCGGGTCGCGCTCATCATGAAGGGATGCAGTTGCGGCCAGATCACATGCTTCAGCGTGTTGATCCGGCTCAGCCGATAGCAGCGCGCCATGTCCAGCAGGTCCTGATCGAGCGTGCGGGCGCCTTCGCGTATCGTTACGATCACGTTCGGCAGCTTGTTGATCACGACCGCCAAAATCGCCGAGGCTTCGCTCAGACCGAACCAGACATAGCACAGGATGATCGTGACCAGGGCCGGTATGTTCAGAAAGATCACCAGCCAGTTGTCGAAGAACGCGTTCAGATTTTTGTTGCGCCCGAGCGCGAGGCCGATCGCCGAGCCGAGCAGCATCGCGACCGCGAAGCTGACGATCAGGCGGATCAGGGTCGATCCCAGATGATAAGTCAGCTGTCCGGAGAGGAGTTCCAGCCAAAACACGCCGGCCACCGTCACAGGCGAAGGCAAGAGATTGCTGTCCAGCACCCACGCGGCGCCCTGCCATGCCGCGACGAAGACCGCCAGCGACAGGGCCGGAAAAAATTTTTGCAGATTACTCAAGAGGCGCCGGGATCAGTCGAGGGTCCAGAAGGTGCCGGGCTGGAGCGATTCGGCAGCGCCGGTCAGCTGTTTGCCGCTCAACTCGCGGAGCAGCAGGTAGATGCGCTCGGCGGCCTGCCGCTCGGCTTCTCCACCCGGCTGGACGATGCCGTCGCAATAGCGCTGCCTGAGCTTGTCCTGGCTGGCCTGATCGTTGGTCTTCAGCAGCGGAATCACGCCGCGCCAGGCGTCATCCTGGGTGCACAACTGCTTTTTCGCCGTTTCGGTAGCCTTCAGAAACGCGTTGAGCGCCGGTTTATGCGCTGAGGCCCAGCTCTGCTTGAACACATAACCGAGGTTCGCGACCGGCTCGTTGATGCCGAGCCCTTGCAGGATGCCCTTGCCGTCGATGATTTGCCGGTAGCCCTGGGCTTCCAGGCGCGCCGCAAAATGCCAGTAGTTCAGCGCGGCGTCGATGCGTCCGAGTTTCAATTGCTCGTCGATCAAGGGCGGCGCGCCGAACACCTTTTCGACGCTCGCATCCAGATCGATCTGCTGCTTTTTCGCGAGCGCCTTCAGCAGCAGCCAGTTTTTGTCGAACTCGCCGCCCGCGATGCCGAGACGCTTGCCCTTCAGGTCGGCCAGGGATTTGATCGGGCTGTCGCCGGCGACGACCAGCGCGCCGGAGGTGGTCGAATACGGATAAAAGGTGAAATCGGCGCCTGTCGCGCGCATCCTGGACACCCAGATCCAGTCCGAGATGATCAGATCGACCGCGCCGGATTGCAGCGCGATCTTGCCGGCCTCGGCGTTCGCAAGCTGTTGCGTCTGTACCGTAAAGGGCTGTTTCGCCTTTTCAGGGGCCTGTTCCAATACCGACAACTCCCAGCCGGAGGTGCCGGTGGCTTGCATGCCGATACGGATCGGGGTTTTGTCTTCCGCAAAACTGGCGCAGGAGGCCGACAGAAGCAGGCAGAGCAGGGTGTTTTTGAGTTTCATAACGACATTTATCCGTGCGAGAGTCAGATTATATGCTATTCATGCCGGCCTGCGTAATCCGTACAGTCCGGCCGCCGGGCCGAGCCTTCTTATTGCTCGACCGTTACAAAGCCCATCTTCGCAATGCCCGCATGTTGCACCGCGGCCATGATTTCGGCGACCTTGCCGTAGTTGACGGCCTGATCTGCGTACAGGTGCACCGCAATCTCGGGATCGCGGGCCAGCTCGGTTTTTAAGGCTGCCTCGAGCGCGGCGTTATCCGCGAGCGGTTTTTTGTTCAGGGTGATCGCGCCCTGCGCGTCGATGCCCAGCTGTAAGGGCTGATCTTTCACATCGGCCGTGGTCTGCGCGGTTTTCGGCAGGTTCACCTTGACCGACTGAGTCAACAGGGGCGCGGTGACCAGCAGAATGATCACCAGCACCAGCATCACATCGACCAGCGGCGTGACGTTGATTTCGCTGACCGCATCCTGGTCGTCCGATTGCGCTTTAAAGGCCATGTTATTTCCTCGCGTGCGCGTCCGAATTGAACGCGATATGCAGAAAGCCGTCGGCGAAATTTTCGAGGCCGACCCGGTGCTGCTTGGCGCGCTTCACGAAATAGTTGTAGGCGAGCACCGCCGGCACCGCGACCGCGATGCCGATCGCGGTCGCGATCAGCGCATCGCCGATCGGGCCTGCGACCACGTCGAGGCTCGCCGAGCCGCTCTTACTGATGTCCTGTAGCGCATTCATGATGCCGAGCACGGTGCCGAAGAGGCCGACGAAAGGCGCGGTGCTGCCGATGCTGGCCAGCATGGTCAGGCCGCTTTCCATCGTCCGCAGTTCCTGTTGGGTCTGGATGCGCAGGGCCTGCTCCAACAATGCTTCCGGCTCGCCGCGGTACTTCAGCGCCGCGCCGCCGGTTTGTTTCAGGTCGGCCAGCCAGGCGAAACCGCGTTGTGCGATGTTTGCCTTTGGGCCGCGCGCCAGGCTCGGCGGCAGAATTTCGGCCGCTTCCAGATTCGGCGCGTCCCAAAAGACCAGGAGGTAGCGCTCGTTGTTGCGGTTGTTTTGTCTAAACTGCCAGGCCTTGAATACGATGATCGTCCAGGTGATCACCGAGAAAATCAGCAAGGTATAGAGGGTTCCATTGATGATCACTGACGGTGGAATTTGCAGGGGCATTCACTTCTCCAGAGGGTTATTCGTTCAATTTGAATTGCATCGGTACGGTGACCGTGCTGGCGACCGGCGTGTCGCCGCGTTTGGCCGGAATGAAGGTCCAGTTTTTGACCGCCTCGATCGCGGCTTCGTCGAGCATTTCATGGCCGCTGCTTTGCTGCACCGAAATGCCGGCACTATGGCCGTCGGCGGTCACCTGGACGCGCAGCAGCACTTTGCCTTGCCAGCCGCGGCTTTTCGCAATGCGCGGGTATTCGGGCTTCGGATTGGATTTGTAATTGGCTTTATAGTTCGCCTCGGTAAAGGTTTCGGTCTTCGGCGGTTGCGCCGCCGGTGCTACCGCGGGCCTTGGCGGTGCCGAAATCGGCGGCGCCGGGCTTTCTTGCCGGGGCGCCGCAGGCTCGGGTTTTGCTGCCGGTGCGGGTTCAGGCGTAGGGGCGCGGACGGGCTTCGGGGCTACCTGCGTTTTCTTCGGCATGACCGGCGCTTTTTTCGGCTTGACTGGTTTGGGCTGCGGTTTGGGCGGCACGACCGGCGGCGCGGGCGGAGCCGGTTTTGCTGGCTGCGGCGCCGGCGCGGCGATCAGCGCCACATCCATCACCAGGGGTTTTGCGGGCGTTTCCGGCTCGTCAGGCCGATGCAGATAAGCGATCAGCGCGGCATGCAGCAGCAAAATCATTAAAAACACAGAGATCCATTGCCGCCGCGAGCTTTCTTCGTCGTGTTGCTTGCCCCGGGCGTTTTCCTGGGTTTTAAAAGACTGCATTGCCGTGATCAGACCGAAACGTAATAAGCCGGGTATTTTAATGGTCCCGGCTGGGATTTACCAATCGGCGGCGCTTTCGCTTCGAGCCGATGCCGGGCGACCTGCAAATCGGCGTTAACCGCAAAAGCGAAAGATGATAAAATCCCGATGTTTACATTCATTTCATTATCCGCCGTGCAAACGGCGCAGCCAAGATTACAGCATGTCCTTTCATCACAGTTCATACCGCCATTTATCTCTGCTTGCCGCCGCCTTGCTGACTGCCTGCGCGGAAACCCGCCAGATCGCGATAGATCGGCCCGAAATGACGCCGCAGCCTTTGCAGCCGCTGGCCGGGTTTCAGGCGATCGATGGCGACGATTATTACGTTCGCCTGGTTTCCGAATTTTCCGCTCAGGGCGACAATTTCCTGAAAGGCGGCTGTTCGGACCTCGCGCCTTACCAAAAAGGCGACTTGTCTGCCGCGTTGGTTTACCGTGTCCGCAACGACGTGGTCAAATTCCAGGGCGAGGCATCCGGCTTCCTTTACCAGGCCACGACCGGCAAGTGCAATTTCAGGTTCGATGCGAAAAAACTGACTCTGACGCCGTGGCTGCGTCTCGACAACGGCAGAGAAACGCAGGTCGATTATGATTTCTACACCAATGCGAACAGCGACCTGGATGTTTCGAGCCTGGTCGGCGACGTGAATGCCGCGAGCGGCATTTTGGCGATGACCGGCGCGGGGCTGGGCGTCGCGGTGATGGGGCAGTTGGCCGGGCAGTGGATGCAGAGCAGCCAACAAGCGGCTCCGGCCCAAAATCAGTCATCCGCGAAGCAGAGCTCCGAATCGCATTCGTTGCCGGCGCTGGCCGCCTACAGCGGCAAGACCGGCAAGCTGAATCAGACCGTCTTCAAGGTCTTTCAGGTCGACGAAGGCGGCCTCAATCTGCTCGGCGCCGAAACCAAACCGTTGGGCGAGCTGAAGATTTATCCCGAAATCGTGCCGACGCTGCTTCTGCGTACCGGTTCTGACGGCGTGCCCGACGCCCATGATTTGTCTTTCGAGGAACTGAGCCATTCGACGATCAAGTCGGCTGGAGGCGACATCAAGCTGGAGCAATTGATCGCCCAGTCGCCGCCGCTCGACAGACCGAATTTAAAGCTGGACTGGAAAAATTACGCGGATGTCGAAACGAACTGCCGTAAATTGAAACTGACCCTGAAGGCGCTCGGCTTCAACAAGTTCGACCGCAATGCACTGCTGTATTATTTCCTCGCCAATAGCGGCGACTGGAAAAATTACAACATCGACCGGCGCCGGGCGACGGACAACGACATGCGTCCGAAAACGATCGCGGCCTACCGCGACAAGAATTTCGGCGCCTGTCTGGCGGAAGACGATTATGCGGTGATGAAGGTGATGGGGCTGGCAGTCAATACGCCCGCCGATTGGGATCAGCTCGGCGCCACCAGCCGCCAACAGGAGCAGTTATTCTCGCCCCTGCAATCGATCGAACGGCAGTTGCTGGCGGTGCTCCGCAATACCTCGGCCGCCGAGATGGAAAGGCAATTGTATCCGCTGTTGATGACCGCCGATAAAGCGAACGGCAAGGTCTTGCTGCAAAACCATCTGGGCGATTTCGGCCTGGAAAAGTTGCTGAATCCGCCGGCGGTTCCCGCTGCGCCTCAGTCTGCCGATACCGCCTTGCCACCGGCGCCTGCACCGGTTGTGCCGGCAGCCCCGTCCCTTTCGACGATTCCGGGCGAAGGCATTCAGGTCAGCGCGAAGCAACTGGCCGAGGTCTTTCTGGGCCTTAAAATCGGCGAACTGAGCTGCGCGCGTCCGGCGCCAGGACAGCAGGGCAAGGGCATCGGCATCCTGCTTTTCACAACTAAGGAAGGCGGTCCCTGGGCCAAAGGCGGCGCGCTCGAATTCGAATTCGCGGACGGCAAAGTTAACCGTCTGGCCTTTCAATTACCCACTTACCGGGATTTCGAGCAGGACATCGCCGACCGCCCCGAAGTCGGCGGCTGCCGGATCGACCCGGCGTGGCTTGCGAAACTGCATTGAGAATAAAGGCTTAAGGCTGGCTAATGCGCAACTCGCCGTTATCCTGCGCGATCTTGTAATGCTGGAGGACGTTCATGCCGAGCAGGGGCTGGCTCAGATTCGGCACGATCATGCTTTCCGCATCCTTGACCACGAAATTGCCGAATTTCAATTCCGGGATCACCGCGGTGCAGGCTTCGGTGATGCCGTTCGCGGTTTCCATCAGCGCCTTGTCTTTGCAATGGATGCCCGCCGCGGACGCGATGACGTTGGGCAGCGAAACGACCGAAGCGCCGGTATCGATCACAAAAATGAGCGGTTTGTCGTTGACCGCGCCGTCGACAAAATAATGCCCGCTGCCGTGCTGTTTGAGCGCCAGCGGCGTGGCGGCTTCGGCCGGTTGGGTTTTGATGGTCGGCGTCCAGGATGAGAGCGTTTCGACGTTGGCCGCGCAAGGCGTTTTTTGATAAAGCAGGCGGCCTTCCGAATTTTTGCATTTGTAGATTTGATCGCCTAGCGTTGGCGCGCAGGATGCGGCCAAAAGCGCGCCGACGGTCAACTGAATGGCTGATTTGCGCATAACTTCCCCGGATGAAATGTATTTTTGATTCCGTCGGCAGCAGGCCGCGTAGGATTCACCGTACACTATAGTCGATCCGGCGAAACGTGACGTTATGCTATCGGCAAATCCGCTCCCTGCGAGACGCTCTGAACAGGAGGCTTGTAGAATGAGCACAAAGATTAACCCGCTGGCCCTGAGTCGTCGCTGTGCCTTAGCCGATGTATTTATTGCCGGAGATCGGCAAGGTTTTGTTGCTGTCTTGACTTCCCTATCCGTCAGTCAACTGTGTGCACTTTTGCTTCGCCGCTGCCGGCGCGTAGAGAAAATCCTGATACGGCGCATTGTCTTTTTCGGCCAGGCCGAGTTTTTCGCGCTCGGCGCACCAGCGTCTTTGAAAATAGTCCGCAAACAGATCGGGCATGTTCCAGTTGGCCGATTCGAAGGAATACTCCGTGCGGGTCTTAATGTCGGCCTGCCAGTGCAGGTATGGCATCCTGCCGACCGGTTCGGAGAGATAGAAGCTGTTGTAGATTTCCATCATTTTCGGCGCGTTGCGCAGGATGATGAACAGCGGGATACTCGGCAACGAGTCGTAGACGAAAACGCCGAGCGAGCCTTCGCTGCGGTTGTCGATGCGCCCGGCGATGTCTTCGAGCGCGGACAGGAACAGGCGATTGTTTTGGCGAAACTCCTCGGCCTCGTAGCCGATGATTTCGCTGGCGCACAGTTCGGAAATCGAACAATCCTTTAAAATCAGCATCCTGACGTGCACGCCTCTGCGGATCGCATGCTCCAGTTCGCGGCAGTGATGTTTGTAACGCGGATCGAAGGTAATCAGCCAATACACATAATCGCCGTGATAAAGTCCGTGCATCAGCTCGGAAAAATCCAGTTCCTTGTTGGTGATTCCGACAAAGCCGCGTTTGGTCGCGTTGATCACGGTGCCGTCGATATATTTGGTCAGCACGTTCTGAAACATTTTCTCGGTTTCCCGGCGTTCTTCGGTCGCGATGATCCAGTGATGAAAAAAACCGACCGAAATCACGACCGAGGTGAACAGGCCGAATTCGGAGATCAGTTTCAGCAGCCAGACGTAATCTTTATCGGGAAGATCGGTTGCCAGCACGCCGAAGATTTTGTAGACCACAAATCCGCCAAAAATCAAAACCAGCGCGAACAGCCATTTCAGGATGGTAATATTCGATGACATGGCCTTTCCCCTTTGCTTTTCGGGGCGAAAATTATTGATAATGAGGCTCTCTGTTATGGGTTACGCGACATTTTTTAACAGCTATTGGACCCTGTAGCACAGCATTAAATTCATTCTTTGAGATGCATAGCGGCAAGGAAGCGGCCGAACATATCCGGAAGAAATACGCTCATTTCAAGGACCAGATTGCGACGGCGGAGGATTTCATCGCGCTGAGCGCGACGAAGAGCGAGCTGAGCGGGAAAAAATACCGGGTGTTTTGCGCGGGTGAAAAGGTGCAGGACAGCGAGCGGTGGCTGCTGGGCGAGCTGAAGTCGTACCGGCAATAAGATGCGCCGGAGTCGAAGTTTTTACAGGTCCGCGGCGGTCAGGATTTTGTAAAAATGATAGGCCGGTTCTTCGTAGGGATGGACGGCCAGCAGGGTCTGCACGACGGCTTGGATCGCTTCGTCCCGGCAGATCATCTCGACCTTGTATTCGGTCAGCCTTTCCAGTCTATCCGTTTCTCCCCGATGCGGCCGGCTGCCTGCCAGCGGCCGAAACTGGCCCTCGCCCCGCACCTGCCAGCAGCAGCGGTCATAGGCCTCGTAGTAGCCGGCGCCCTGCGCAAACAGGGCTGCCTTGACCGCTTCAAGATGCGATTCGGGGACGTAGAAACAGAGTTGGTACATGGAGTTCGTAGGGTACGCTGCGCGTACCCTTTTCAGCTGGAAGGGGTTTTTCAACCCCGTCCTGAAAGTTTAACGCCAGCTTCGAAGTTACAATAAAACGTGCGGACGGGTTGGCAAAACCCGTCCGGCGTCGGGCTTAGGGATCAGTTTTCTCCCGCCCGGACATCAAACTCGATCTTCCAGCGCTGGCCGTCTTTTTGCGAAACCGCCTGCAATTCGAGCGTGCCGACTTCGGTGACCGCCGCGCCGAGATGAACCGGCACCACTTCGCCCGGACGGCGATTTTCCGGCGGCAGCGTCACTTCGATCTCGTCGAGTTCGGTCAACTCTTCGTCCGCCCAATACGCCAGGCGTTCGCCGACCTGGTCGTCGCGGCGCGAGTTCGAGGCGAAGAAGCGGAAGCGCACCGGTTCGCCGACCACGAGTCCGAATTCCTCGTCCGGCAGTTCTTCCTGAGTGCCTTCTTCCATTCCGAACGGCGCGATGCACAAGGCTTGCAGTTCCGGCGGCAGGCCGGGCACCGCCGGCATTGCGCTTTCGACGCCGACGTAATACGAGGCCGCGGTGCCGCCCTTGATGCGCACGCCTTTGCCCTTGCGGACCACGCCGTAGTAAGACGCGCCGCGTGCGACCGCGAGATCGAGATCGGCGCCGGGCAGGAGTCTCGCTTCGGGCGCGTCTTCCGCTGTCAGCCAGGAGTTCACCACCTCGGTCAAGCGCTCGGCCAACGGCTCTGCCTTCAGCACGCCGCCGTTGAACAGGATCGCGGTCGGATGCAGGAAGGTCGCCTGTGCGGGCAGGTTGACGTCTTTCAGGTCATCGGCCGCGCTTTGCTGCTTGGCCAGGAAGGCGGCCAGATGGCGCGTGATCGCGGCATCCTGCGCATACGGCAGGCCGACGGTCCGAAGGCCGGTGCGCGGTCTTACGAGCGGTCGGTCGGCCGCGCTGACCTTCGGCATGAAGCCTTCGACCAGCACTTGATTGATTTCTTCGCGGGTCAGCTCGGTGCGCAGGGTGCCGCCGATCAAGGAGGAGCCGCGGTTCGCGACCACGATCGGCATCTGATCGACAGACGCCTCGTTGAAGATTTTTTCCTTTGCATCGCGGCAGCTGTGCATCAACGACTGCACCTGCCACGGTTCGAGCCGGCGGCCGTCTTTTTCGAGCTTGGCCTTGACCGTATAGGCGAGCGCCAAGTCCATGTTGTCGCCGCCGAGCAGGATATGGTCGCCGACCGCGACCCGGGTCAGTTCGAGGTTGCCTGCATTGTCGGTCACCGCGATCAGCGACAGGTCGGTGGTGCCGCCGCCGATGTCGACGACCAGGATGATGTCGCCGCATTGCGCATAGTTCCGCCAGTCGCCGTGGCTTTGCTCGATCCAGCTGTACAGCGCGGCCTGCGGTTCCTCCAGCAGGATCGCCCGACCCAGGCCGACCGCGCGCGCCGCCTCGGCGGTCAGTTCGCGGGCGGCCGGATCGAACGATGCCGGCACCGTGATCACCAGATCCTGATCTTCCAATGGCGCATCGGGGTGCAGATTGCGCCAGGCATCGTGCAGGTGCTGCAAGTACGCGGTGGTCGCCGCGAAAGGAGAGACCCGCTCGACTTCCTCGGGCGCATCGCTCGGCAGGATCGGCGACTTGCAGTCGACGCCCGCATGGCAGAGCCAGCTCTTCGCGCTCGCGACCAGGCGAATCGGCGTCTTGCTGCCGAGCGTGCGGGCGATTTCGCCGACCAGATGCTCCGGTTTTTGCGTCCAGGGCAGGGCGGTCGAGCCTTCGGCCAGTTCCGCTTCGTGCGCCTGATATAAAAACGAAGGCAGTTGCGGCTTGTCTTCGACGGAGCCGGGCGAGGTCAGCTGCGGAATCGCCAGCACTTCGGGCGAAAAGTCGTCGTGTTCGACCTGGCTCAAATCGGCATAGGACAGCACGCAATGGGTCGTGCCGAGGTCGATACCGACCGAAAAGCGCGGGCCGGACCCGGTCGCTTGAATGTCTTCGCTCATAATTCCACCTCTGCCGGGGCGACGATCGCCGCGTTATAGCCTTGCGTCAGTTTCGGCAGCCGGATTTGCGTGACCTGCCAGCCTTTATGCACCAGCGTGCCGGTAAACGGCGCTTCGCCGGTCACCTTGCCGGTCAGCCGCACGCTTGCCGCATCGAAGCCTTTTTGCAGCGTGACCTTGCCGCCTTCCTGTTCGCTGCGCACGGTGGCCAGGGTAAAGTGCTCGTTGATCACCTTGTTGCAGCCTTCGTGCACGACGCGCGCCGCGACGCCGATATCCGCATCGCTGAAAGCGGAGAGGTCTTCCTTGATGAAGTCGATGAAGCGCGCCTGTTGCTGCAGAAGGCCCAGCAATTGCAGCGCGGCATCCGGGGTCGATTCTTTCAGAATCACCGGTTCCGGCGCGGGGCCGGGCACGATCTTTTCGACTTCGACGATTTTCTCGACGATCTTGACGACAGGTTCCGGAGCCGGCGCTGCGACAGGCGCAACGACAGGAGCCACGGCTGCGGCGGCATGCTTCTTCCGGCATCTGGACATGCCGATCAACATCGACAACAGCACGCAGATCAGGATCAGCGCCAATACCGCGGCGGTGCCGGCCAGGCAAACGTGCCAGAGGTCAAAGGTGGTCGGTCGCAGGGACAAATCGATTGCATATTGCATATTCATAATCACTCCTTATTTGGTTTGGCCGGCATCGCGCGCGGCGGCCGCAAACATCAGGTTTTGCAGCACCGCGCGGGTCGTTTGCATGCGCATCTGCTTCAAATGGCGGCCAATGATCACCTCGGGCACTTTTTCGCCCGCATAGACATCGTGCATCTTCGCCAACTCCGACTCGCATTGTTTGATGACTTGTTCGGTGCCGGCGCGCACATCGACTGACTGATAAGCGGGTTTGCGCATCTCGGCATCCACGCATTTTCTGTAGTCGAACTGGGATGACTGGATTTTCTTGATCGTGGCGTCCGACAAGGTGGTGTTGTGCCATTCATTTTTCGGGTCGTCCGCAAAAACGGCGAAGGAGGACGACAATAAAACAAGGAAAAGAAACTGTTTCATAGGATTCTCGGGATGATTAAAGGGTAAACAAGCAATCGATTTTGCCGGCCGCGCACGACCGGCCGGTTCTTGGTCGATATTAGGGCAATGCGCGTTTTTTCAAGCGGCACAGCGGCGAACGTTTTGCCGATGAAAACAATAAATTCAACAGGTTAAAAAGCATCTTGAGGTATAATGGGGACAGTATATTGGAAACTTGCGTCAAAGGCATGTACAAAGTCAAGGGCCGGCTGATTTATCAAAGCCACGATGACGACGGCGTCATCGAAGTGGTCGAAAAAAACAACGTCAGGTCGCTACACTTCGGTTCCTCCGCAAGGCAAAGCTGCCTGCGCCTGGACGATCCGGAAAATCTGGAACTGGCCTATCTGCGCGCAATGAATAGCTGGATGCTGTTTAAAGATGCTCCGGAGCAGGGTTTACTTCTCGGTTTGGGCGGCGGCTCGCTCGCCCGGCACTTATTATATCATTTTCCGGATTGCCGGTTAGTCGCGGTCGAATACCGGAAGGACGTGGTCAAGGTCGCGCGCAGCCATTTCGGGCTGCCGCTGGACAATCGCCTGAAGGTGATTCTGGACGACGGCGGCGAATATGTGCGCCGCCGGATGGAAACTTTGGGCGGCTATTTCAGTCTGTTGTTCGTCGATATATTCGATCATGACGGCATGTCGCCGTCGCTGTCGAGCATCGCGTTTTTCGATGCCTGCCGGGCGCTGCTGAAGGATGACGGCATGCTGATCGTGAATCTGTGGAGCACCGACAAGAATTTGTTCGCCGCTTACTGCGATTGGTTGAACAGCGCCTTTCAGGAACGGGTGCTGTTTTTGCCGGTCAACGACTATGACAATGTGATCGGCCTGGCCTTCAACAAAGGCGCGCCGCTGTATTCGCTGAAGGATCTGCGCAGCCGGGCGGAAGCGCTCGAACAAGTTTACCGTATCGAATTTTCAAGCTTTCTTAAAACGCTGATCAAATCCAATTCCCGCGTTATCAACCGAGTAATCACCAAATGACCCATCCTGCTTTTTCCGCCGAGCCGTATCTGTTCGGTTACCGTAAATTCTGGGCGCAGCGTTTCGGCGTGGCCCCCGAACTGCCGATGAGCAAGCAGGAAATGGATGCGCTGGGCTGGGACAGCTGCGACATCATTCTGGTGACAGGCGACGCCTATGTCGATCATCCGAGCTTCGGCATGGCGCTGATCGGCCGCGTGCTCGAAGCGCAGGGTTTTCGGGTCGGCATCCTCTCGCAGCCGGACTGGACTTCGGTTGAGGATTTCCGGAAGCTCGGACGCCCGAACCTGTTTTTCGGGGTGACCGGCGGCAACATGGATTCGATGGTGAACCGCTACACTTCCGACAAAAAAATCCGTTCGAACGACGCCTACACCGCGGCCGGCGAAGCCGGCAAGCGCCCCGACCGCGCGGTCAACGTGTATTCGCACCGCTGCCGCGAGGCCTTTAAAGACGTGCCGGTCATCATCGGCGGCATCGAGGCGAGCCTGCGCCGGATCGCGCATTACGACTACTGGTCCGATACGGTCAAAAAATCGGTCCTGCTCGACTCGAAGGCCGATCTCTTGGTCTACGGCAACGGCGAACGGCAGATCGTCGAAATCGCGCACCGGCTCGCGCAGGGCGAGGCGATTTCCGATCTAACCGGCATTCGCGGCACCGCGCATTTCGTGAAGGAGATTCCGGCGGGTTACGCGGTCAAGGATTCGACCGATGTCGACAAACCGGGCACGCTGATGCCGCCGCAAAATCCGTATCAGGAGCAGCCGGCCTGCGAGACCAAGGCGCCGGAGGCCGCGCCGGGCGAAAACGTGGTTAAATTCGACAAGACCCTGCTCAGAAACCAGCGCGCGAACACGGTCATCCGTCTGCCCGCCTATGAGGCCGTCAAGGACGATCCGATCCTGTACGCGCATGCCTCCAGGGTCATGCACGGCGAGACCAATCCGGGCAATGCGCGCCCGTTGATCCAGCAGCACGGCCCGCGCCAGGTCTGGATCAATCCGCCGCCGATCCCGTTGACCACCAAGGAAATGGACGGCGTCTTCGATCTGCCTTACTCGCGCCTGCCGCACAAGACCTACGGCAAGGCCAACATTCCCGCGTTCGAGATGATCCAGCATTCGGTCAACATCATGCGCGGCTGTTTCGGCGGCTGCACGTTTTGTTCGATCACCGAACACGAAGGCCGCATCATCCAGAGCCGTTCGGAAGACTCGATCATCCGCGAAATCGAAGCGATCCGCGACACCTCGCCGGCCTTTACCGGCCACATCTCGGACCTGGGCGGCCCGACCGCGAACATGTACCGGCTTGCCTGCAAGGACCCGGAGATCGAAGTCGCCTGCCGCAAGCCCTCCTGCGTGTTCCCCGGCATCTGTCCGAATCTGAATACCGACCACACGCCGCTGATCAAGCTTTACCGGCGCGCGCGCGCTTTGCCCGGCATCAAGAAGATCTTCATCGCCTCGGGCCTGCGCTACGATCTCGCGGTCACCTCCCCGGAATACGTGAAGGAACTGGTCACCCACCATGTCGGCGGCTATCTGAAAATCGCCCCCGAACACACCGAGCAGGGCCCGCTGTCGAAGATGATGAAGCCCGGCATCGGCACTTACGACCGTTTCAAGCAGATGTTCGACAAATACTCGAAGGAAGCCGGCAAGGAGCAATACCTGATCCCGTACTTCATCGCAGCCCACCCCGGCACGACCGATGCGGACATGCTGAACCTGGCTCTGTGGCTAAAGCGCAACGGCTTTCGGGCCGATCAGGTGCAGGCCTTCCTGCCGTCGCCGATGGCGATCGCGTCCGCGATGTACCATTCCGGCAAGGACACGCTGCACAAGGTCAGCCGCAGCGTCGATGATATTTATATCCCGAAAAGCGTCAAACAGCGCCGCCTGCATAAAGCCTTTCTGCGCTATCACGACGCGAACAACTGGCCGCTGCTCCGCGAAGCGTTAAAGGAGATGGGCCGCAGCGACCTGATCGGCAACGGTAAACACCACCTGATCCCGACCTTCCAGCCCAAAGGCACCGGCGGCGTCGCTGCCGAAAAGCTGCAACACTTCAGAACCAAGCATACCGGGCAGGAAGCGGGATTGGTTGGGAAAAAACGAGCGCGTACGGGCGTCAACCCGCGCGCGGCCAAAAGGTCGAAGTGATTCGCCGTTTATAAAAATATGATTTTGATCGCTTTCGCACAACGAGCTCAGGTTTAATTCATTAAGCCTGAGCTGAAAAGCTAAAAAATGCTGGTCAAAATCAAATTATTCTGTATAATGGCGGATTCTTAGCTGGTGTAGCTCAGTTGGTAGAGCAGCTGATTTGTAATCAGCCGGTCGCGGGTTCGAGTCCCATCACCAGCTCCAGATAAAATAAGGCCTTAGGTAGAAATACCTAAGGCCTTTTTTATTGCCTCATGATTTTGTTCCGCCGAAATTTGCGAGACCACCCCTCTCGTTCCCGCGCGCCGCGTGGGAATGCCGGCCAAGACGCGCCAGCGTCGCGATTCAGCCATACCATTCCGTATCGATTTTCAACACCCCGTTTTTCCCTGCGTAATTGCGGGCGCTGGAATTGCGCCAATGCACCGGAGTGTCGACAGCCACGTTTAACCGGATTCTGGTGGATGTATTCGATTTTTTGCAGCATCATCGCAGGGTTTTGTATTTGCTCGGGATGCGAGCCTTCCTCCCAGACCTGATAATCGCGGTCTTGCTTATGCGCCTTTTTATAAAAAGCCAGTTGTTTCAGGATGCGCTCGGCCCTTTGTTTTTGCAGCACTTCGAGCAAGCGTTTTGCGGTCCATGATTTGAAACTGCTGATTTCAGCCGGTAAATCCGGCGATTGGGCGATCAAATACAGGTGGTTTTCCATACCGCGGCGACATCGCGGATCGGGACGCTGGCGCGTCCGCCCTCGGTTACCACGCGGTGCGTGGGGACCAGATAATAAGTAGTATTACTTAAGTATTTTTACTAATTGTAGAGGTTAGTTAATCTATAAGATGATGTCTAATTGAGCCAGGCTTTGTTGCATAAAAAGGACTAGCCAAATTGGAAACCATCGGCACGGAACTTGAGCCTTCGGTCGCGAGAATGCGATCTACATCGATTCATTTATTATTAATCAGAGGTGAATAATATGAAGAACCCATCGATCAGAATTTGGACGCGCTTTATTTTGGCTATCCTTGTGTTTGGCCTACCGGGCATGGCGAGTGCCCAATTGACATTCAGCGGCATCGTGACTTTTGGTACCAGCGTGTCCGACCCTGGCAATGCATTCTCCCTGCTGGCTCACCCTGTATCGGGCTTAAATTTGGAGGGCGATGTGAGTCAGAACACGCCGCCTTATGATACGCTGGACGAGTCTCTCGTTCCGAGCGCCCCCTATGCGAAGGGCGGGCATCATTTCAGCAACGGCGCGACATGGATTGAGCAATTCGCCCAAGGGCGAGGCTTGGCTGCAGACGTCGGACCGGCCTTCCAAAGCGATAGCAGCAAGGCGCATAACTATGCCGTGGGCGGGGCACGAGCCACAAATTACCCGGATCGAGTCAATCTGCCGCAACAGGTACAAGCTTTCCTCGACGATGTTGGGCAAACGGCCCCGGCAGATGCTCTGTACGTCATCGAGTTTGGAAACAATGACATTCGTGATGCCTTGGTGGAGTTCTTCACGGTGTTTCTAGCGACGGGCGATCAAACCCAGGCGGTGGCTGCGGCGAACGCTGTCATAACCGCCGCTCTGAGCGGCATCGCCGACAATATTCAAGTGCTTTACGGTTCCGGGGCGAGAAAATTTCTTGTCTTGAATGCGGCAAGGATAGACCTGCTTCCTGCTGTGACAGCCCTGGGGCCGGACGCGACAACGGTTGCCGGCATCCTGACTGATGGGTTCAATCAAGGGCTAGCCCAAAACGTATTGGCATCCCTCAGCGCTCTGCCAGGCATCCAGATCGCGCAACTGGATATCGCTGATCAAATGGCGACTATAATCGGCTCTCCGAGCGACTACGGCCTGACGAATGTCACAGATCCTTGCGTAACGCCGGATACTCCGCCTTATACCTGCAAAAAACCTGACAGCTTCTTTTTCTGGGATGGTATTCACCCTACGAAGGCCGTACACGCAATCATCAACCAGGAGGCGGTGAACGTGTTGGCTAACTATCCCTAGCCGGCAGCCTTGATTCATCTCCAAAAAGGCGCTGCTTCGAATGTCCGTTGCCGCTATGGCGTGAAGGCCCGAGAAGTCCTAGAACCCCTTGGTTTACGAACAAGATGGAAGTTTCTTGTGGGTCGGTTGTCTCTGTAACTAAATCGTAGCTGCGCCTAACGGTTAATAAGAGATTCTAGGCTTTTTGAGGCTGTTTTTGATGGCGAATAAAAATGCAAGATATTGATTTAATCTACTTTAAATTGAAAGCGTAACAGTTGTAATCAGCCGGTCGCGGGTTCGAGTCCCATCGCCAGCTCCAGCTCCAGATAAAACAAGGGTTTAGATGAAAGTCTAAGCCCTTTTTTATTGCCTCATGATTTTGTTCCGGCGAAATTTGCGAGACTACCCATCTGGTTACCACGCCGCGCGCGGGAACCAGATAAAATACCCGTACGTGCCACCTTTGCGTTGCATGGTGATCAAACAATCCGGCAATATCCCATAAAACTGGCGCCCTTCATGCTCTCTGAGAGTAAAAGACCTGCCGCCCATCATTTCTTGATATTGAAAGACCTGCCCCCATTATTTCCTCGCGCGTACCGTCGGGGCGAAGATGATTCAGGAGAGGAAGAGTGCCTGAAGACCGGCTAAAATATTTTCCCGAAGAAAAGAAACAAACCACTAAACAAAAAGAGACTTTATGAATTCCTGGACGAAATATCCGCAGATATACGAAATCAATACCTGGGTTTGGCTGGAGGAGCTCAGCCGAAGTGCCGGTCGCCCCATCACCCTGGCTTCGGTCCCCGATGTCGAGTGGGACTGCATCGCGGCGCTCGGCTTCGATGCGGTCTGGTTGATGGGGGTTTGGGAGCGTAGTCCGATGGGCAAAAGGATTGCGATGGCCAATGCAGGCTTGCGGGCAGAATTCCAAGACGCTTTGCCGGATTTCAAGGAGGCGGACAATGTCGGCTCGCCTTACTGCATAAGGCGATATCGCGTTGACGAGCATCTGGGCGGACCGGAAGCCCTGGCCCTCGCCAGAGCGAAAATGGCGGCGCGCGGCCTGCGCCTGATCCTCGATTTCGTGCCCAATCATGTCGCACCGGATCACCCCTGGCTGGCCGAGCATCCACGCTATTTTATTCGCGGCGGTGACAAGGACCTGAGCAGGGAGCCGGCAGCCTTCATCGACATCGGCGGCAACATCTTTGCCTGCGGCAAGGATCCGCGTTTCCCTGCCGGGTCCGATAGGGTCCAGGTGAACGGCTTTGCCCCAGGACTGCGCGCAGCCGCCGTCGAGACCCTGCACGCTATCGCCGGACAGTGCGACGGCGTGCGCTGCGATAGGGCGATGCTGCTGCTCGATTCGGTTTTTGAGGAAACCTGGGGGCCCCGCGCGGGAGATAGACCCGAAGCCGAATATTGGGGCGAGATGATAGCGGCCGTCAAAGCGAAGCATCCTGGCTTTCTGTTCATCGCCGAAGCCAACGGGGACAAGGAATGGGAATTGCAGCAGCAGGGCTTCGATTTTTGTTACGACGGACGCCTGTACGACCGCCTCGCGCACGAGCCGGCGGAAAGCGTGCGGCAGCATCTGGGTGCCGACCTCGCCTATCAGAACAAACTGGTCCGCTTCATTGAAAATCATGACACGCTGAGAGCGCCCGCCACGTTCAATGCAGAAAAGCACCGCGCCGTCGCGGTCGCCGCGCTGACCTTGCCCGGCGCGCGCCTGGTTCACGAGGGCCAGCTGGAAGGCCTGCGCGTTCGTTTGCCGGTATCTTTGAGCCGCCGGCCCGAGGAAGCCGCCGATAGCGATTTGCTCGCGTTTTATCTGCAACTTCTCTGCGCTTTGAAAAGGGGCGATTTCATGCGGGGCGATTGGCTGCTCTGCGAGCTTGGCGGCTGGCCGGACAACATGAGTTGCAACAATCTGGTCGCCTGGACATGGACGACTGAAAACAGCCATTGTCTTATCGTCGTGAACCTGTCTGAAACGCAAAGCCAGAGCCGAATAAAAATAGCCTGGCCGGGACTCAAGGACCAGCTTTGGCGGCTGAACGACGTGTTCCAGTCAACGAGCTTTGAACGCGATGGAACGGAGTTGGAACAAGAAGGCTTATACGTCGATCTACCGGCATGGGGATTTCATTTTCTGATCGCGGAGCGTCCTTGATCGGGTTCTCAGGTCGGAGGAAAACATCGACCCGCGCCGGCCCAGCCGTTTGCCGCTGCTGTTCGTGATAGATAGACGGCTTTGGCGACGGGTCGGCTGGTGGAAACAGCGATGAGAGTGGTGATTGATGGCGGCCTGAATCATGAAAGGCGACGCTGACTATGCAACAGTTTCCGGCGTCATCTTGCAGTGACCTCGGGAAGCCTGTTTCGGGTGGGACAGTTTTACGAAGCCTATCGGGACGATGAAAAAGTCTCGGCACTGCCGAAACAATTGCCGTGAACCTAAACCAGACTATCCTTAACCAGAGCCAACGCCCGGAATAATGCGCGCTTTACCTGCGCCTGGCGATTCGTGAACATTGGAGCAGCCGTAGGGTCCCAATCAATCCCCGGAGAAATAAACTATGAAAAAATTATTATTCACCTTAATTCTCTTTAGCAGTGCGGCAGGGTTTGTTCACAGTGACGACAGCATTTATGGTCCAGGCGGTGCAAACCTTGGGCCTGATGGCAATCCCTATCAACAGCAGCAGCGGCAAAATACTGTCGCCGAAGAGGAATCCGGCTCTGGTCTGACCCTCCGCCAGCAAAGCAACGGACATTATTTTGTTGATGGCTCGATTAACGGTTCCCCGCTTATCTTTGTGATCGACACCGGCGCTTCGGTCGTCACCTTGCCGCGGGAGGTGGCGTTGGGGGCGGGTATTTATTGTGAAAACGATACAACCGTGGAGACCGCAAACGGCACAGCCCAAGCCTGCACAGGCACGATCCCAAAGCTTAAATTTGGAGACTTCACGCTAACCGATTTGCGCTGCATCATAGTTCCCAAGCTAAAACAGGCTTTGCTAGGCAGCAATGTCTTGAAGGATTTTAAATTACTCCAGAACAACGGCGAAATGCGAATTACCAAGAAAATAAAGGGTTAATGATCCTGTATTTCTTGTTCTTCTCCCGTTAGCCCAATGTCGTTAAATCAATCCGGCCGGTTGAAATCACTATGAAACTGAACTTTAGATTCCTCCTTACGCTCCTGGCGCTAGCCGGCTGCATGGCCTCCGTCCACGCCGCCACCTTCGACGACTTCAATGACGGTATTGACGATGGTTGGACGCGTTACAATCCAGTGCCGGGGACATACTCGTTCCCCAAGGAATCCGGTAGCGTGGCTTATAAAATGGCGAGTCCCTGGGGCAGCCTTCTCAGCCCGGGGCGCATCGGCAGCATCAATATGAAAGAGCCGGCGCATACGAAATTCCATGTGGAGGCCGATTTGCTGAACTGGACGTACAACTGGGGCGAGGACATTGGGCTGTTGGCCCGGATGCAGGAGCCTGTGCCGTCGCATTTTCTGCCGAAGGGTTACGCCTTGATTCTAAGGAACGACAAGAATGGCGATCCTGCCTCGCGCCGGCTGATGATTGTGAAAAGCCTGGGCGGAATCATTCCCCCGATTTTCTTAACTGGAGAACAGGGCAGGTGGATGAAGCCGGCGCCCGACCCATCCGGCGATTACCGGCTGAAGTTCTGGTCGGAAGATGGCTTTCTCTGGGGACAAATCATTGATAAGAGCACCGGCGCCGCGATCATGATGTGGGACGGTGCTAAATATAAAGATCGTATTTCTGCGGCGGAGGACGGCGTTTATCCCAGCGGACGGAGCGGTTTGATTGCTTATGTGCACATTGTGCGTCGTAAGGCGGAGGGGGTCTCCCCCACCTTTGATAATTTCTATTCCGGCACGGAAGCGCCCCCTGCCACGCCGAACCGGCTGCCCCGCCAGCCGTAATAGGCAATATAGCCGTAACACAGCGCGGGAATAAAAAAGGCAAGTTGCAGGCCGATGCGGTCCGCAAATAGGCCTTGGACCACCGGCAGCACAGCGCCGCCGACAATCGCGGCACATAAAATGCCGGAACCTTGTCCCGTATGTTTGCCGAGCCCGTTCAGCGCCAGGGAAAAAATGGTCGGAAACATAATCGAATTAAACAAGCCGATGGCCAACAGCGACCACATCGCGATAGGGCCGCTCCCGGACATCGCGATCAACACCAGCAGGGCCGCGGCGCAAGCGTTAAAGGCCAGTAATTTGCCGGCCGGAAGGCGTTGCATCAGGGAGGCGCCGACAAACCGGCCCAGCATCGCGCCGCCCCAGTAAAAAGAAACATAGTGACTGGCGGCTTGCGCCGATAATCCCGCGATAGCCGTCTCGCCCAGATAACTGATCAAAAAGCTGCCGATCGAAACTTCCGCGCCGACATACACAAAAATGCCCAGAGCGCCCAGCACCAAATGCCGGTAATGCCAGGCATTTTTATTGTCGTTTGTCGGTTGGTCCGTCTCTCTTTTTTCAATTTCAGCGGGCGTAACAGTCGGTAGTTTGATCAACGCAAAGATCAGGACGATGACTAATAAACTGCCCGCGAGCCATAAATAAGGCAACTGTACCAGTTGCGCCTGGGCGGACTGATAAACGGCCAATGCCTCGACATCGAGGGATTTGAGTTCATCCGTGGTTTTGACCGGCAGCGCCAGGATGAATAAACCGCCGAAATAGGGCGCCAACGTGGTGCCGAGCGAGTTAAAGGCTTGCGTTAGCGTCAGCCGGCTGGAGGCCGTTTCGGGTCGCCCCAGAATCGTGACATAAGGATTGGCGGCGACTTGTAATAAAGTGATGCCGGAGGCCAAAACAAAAAAGGCGGCGAGAAACAGCGGATAAGAAAGAATCTCCGCCGCAGGATAAAACAGACAGCAGCCGATGCTGGCCAAGGTTAATCCGGTAATAATCCCTATTTGATAATTAAACCGTTCAACGAAATACCCGCTAGGCACCGAAACGATCAGGTAGGCAGCAAAGAAACAAAACTGCACCAACATCACCTGGGTATAGTTGAGGATGAAGATCGACTTGAGGTGCGGAATCAGGATGTCATTCAGACAGGTAATGAAGCCCCACATGAAAAACAGCGAGGTTAAAATACTCAAAGAGCCAAGGTAGGGGTTTTTAGCCGGCATAATGTCCTGAATCAAAATAGTTGTCGATAGTCGGCACTTGGGGACTCGATTAAAAATTTGGCGATATAAAACGCGTCCGTGGGAGCCCTCAGTTTTATGAGGGGCTCACCGTAAACTTGACGCTCTGATTGCCGACCATCACGGTAAAATCCCCGGGTTCGACAAGCCGTTTAAACTCCAGACCGATAAACGATAAATCATCGGGGGTTAATGTAAAGTTCAAGTGTTGGGTTTCACCCGGTTCAAGCGCGACTTTTTTGAATGCCTTTAACTGCTTATTCGGGCGGGTCACGGAAGCGGCGGCATCGTTCAGATACACTAAAACGGTTTCTTTGCCTGCGAGCTTGCCGGTATTCGTCACATCCACGCTGACGTTGATGTTTTCATGCAAACCGATGCGGGGCTTATCGACCTTTAACTGGCTGGTTTCGAAGGTGGTGTAACTTAAGCCGTGGCCGAAAGGGTATAACGGGTTATAGGCATTGGATTCAAAAGCCTCGATGGGTTTGTAATCATAAGGCGTAATGTCGTTGGTAGCGCGCGGGTAGGTGATCGGTAATTTGGCGTCCGGGTTATAGGCGCCGTATAGTATGTCCGCGGCGGCCTCGCCGCCCTCCATGCCCGGCAAAAAGCCCAGTAATACGACCGCCGCTTTGTCGGCAATCTTCGTGATAATGCGGGGACGGCCGCCGAAAGTCAATAAAATGACCGGTTTTCCGGTTGCCAGTGCCGCATCGGCTAAAGCCTGTTGCTCTGGGTCAAGATCCAGGGACGCGATATTGCCCAAGGTTTCGGTGTACGGTTTTTCGCCCAGGCTTAATACGATGACATCATGATGCTTGGCTTCGGCGATGACTTTCGCTGTATCGATCGGATCGTCAAAACGGTTGCCGCCGACATGAGTGACTTTACCGGTCGATTGTTTTTTGAGGGCGGCGAGCACCGTCAGCTTGTCTTTGGGGTATAAATGTTCCGCATCGCCTTGCCAGGTAATGGTCCAGCCGCCGTTCAGCACGCTTAAAAGATTCGCGGTGGGGCCGGTCACCAGGATTTTGGCGTCTTTTTTCAACGGCAAAAGATGATGGTCGTTTTTGGCGAGAATAATCGCTTCGTGCGCGGCTTGCAGGTTGGTCGAGGTCGCGGCGGGCGTCGCAAAATTACCTTCTGCCGGTATCGGCGTCTTAGGGGGATTAAACAAGCCGGCCTGATATTTGACCGTCAAAATCCGCCCGACCGCTTCATCGATACGGGCGACCGGGACTTCGCCGCTTTTAGCCAGTTCCAGCAAAATATCGTAAAACGAAAAATCTAACGGCACCATGCTCATGTCCACGCCGGCCATGACCGCAATTTTGACCGCTTCTTTTTCCGAAGCCGCTAACTTGTCGCGCGTATATAAGCGCTGAATATCTTCCCAGTCCGATACCGTAAAGCCTTTAAAGCCCAGTTCGTCCCTTAAAACAGTCGTCAGGTAATGATGATTGGCGTGCCCCGGAATGCCGTCCACTTCGGAGGAGTTGACCATGATCGTAGGCGCGCCCGCCTTGATGCCCGCGGCAAAGGTGGGCAGAAAGTATTCGCGCAGCATGCGCTCGCCGATGAATGCCGGCGTGCGGTCCTTGCCGTTGAACGGCAGGCTGTAGCCGACATAATGTTTCAAACAGGTCATGCCCTTGTCGGCGGCACTGAAATCGGCGCCCTGGTGGCCTTCTATAAAACGGGTTCCCATCACCGTGGCCAAATGCACGTCTTCGCCATACGTTTCCCACAGCCTCGGCCACAGCGGCTGGCGGCCGATGTCCATCACCGGCGAAAAATTCCACAGTAAACCGGAAGCGCGAATTTCTCGCGCGGTAATCTCACCCGCTTGAAAACTCAAATCGGGGTTAAAGGTCGCCGCCATGCTGATGGCTTGCGGAAACAAGGTGGCATTTTGGGTATAGGTTGCGCCGTGAATCGCATCGATGCCGTAGAGCACCGGAATTTTCAACCGCGATCTGGCCGATGCCGCCTGTATCGTCTCCTGCATTTTGCGCCAAGTCGCGATGGGCTGCGCCTGGTTATTCGGCGTGAGTGGCGTATTCATGATCGACCCGACATGGCGCCTTAATACCGCATCCTCGAGTTTGGCCTGATCTATTGGGTCATCAGCATGGCGTTCTTCCGGTGCCCCGATCACCGTAAAATCGACTTGCGTCATCTGGCCGACCTTTTCTTCCAAGGTCATTTGGGTCAGGAGGTGGCTAACTTGAGAGGCGATGTTGGGTTTTACGGCTTCAGCGCTCATGGCATACTCCAGAGGAAACAATAAGCTAATGAGTAAACAGGTTTTTGCTTTCAAGATTAAGGTACCGTGCACAGTGAAAAAGCGGAGAAGCCTTTCTTGCCCATCATTTCGAGCACCCTGCCGCCGCCGCGGGCGACGCAGGTCTGCGGGTTGTCCGCGATGAAGACCGGCAAACCGGTTTCTTCGGCGATCAGCCGGTCAATATCTTTCAGCAGCGCGCCGCCGCCGGTCAGGTATATTCCGCGGGTCGCGACGTCAGCGCCCAGTTCGGGCGGAGTCTGTTCGAGTGCCTCCTTGACGAGGCTGACGATGCCGGAGAGCAGTTCCCGCCATGCTTGGTGGATTTCATTGCTGTTCAGCGTGAAGCGGAGAGGCGCGCCATCGGCCAGATCGCGGCCTATCACTTCAATTTCTTTGACTTCGCTGCCGGGGTGGGCGGTGCCGATTTCCATCTTGATTTTTTCGGCGGTCGGTTTGCCGATGTGTTTGCCATGGTGACTGCGCACATAGCGGATGATTGCCTCATCGAAACGGTCGCCGCCGATCCTGATCGAAGACGAATACACGATGCCGTTGATCGAGATCACCGCGACTTCGGAGGTGCCGCCGCCGATGTCCAGCACCATCGAGCCGCAGGCATCATCGACCGGCAGGCCGGCGCCGATCGCGGCGGACATCGCTTCCTCGATCAAAAATACTTCGCGCGCGCCGGCCAGGGTGGCGGACTCGCGAATCGCGCGGCGCTCGACCGGGGTCGAACCGCAAGGGACACAGATCAAAATGCGCGGGCTTGGGCGCAACATTTTACTTTTATGCACTTTTTGAATAAAAAAGCGCAGCATACTTTCGGTGATGGCGAAGTTGGCGATCACGCCGTCTTTCAGCGGGCGAATCGTGGTGATGTTGCCGGGCGTCCGGCCGACAACGCGTTTCGCGCCCGCGCCGATAGCCGTGATTTTTTGGGTGCCGCGCTTTATGTCTTCCTTAATTGCGACGATCGAAGGCTCGTTAAGGACAATGCCTTGCCCCGGGATATAGATCAAGGTATTGGCGGTTCCAAGGTCGATGGACAGATCATTGGAAAAAAATCCACGAATTCTTTTGAATAGCATTGAGGATGGTCCCTTTGTATCTGGCAATTGATGGAAAGATATTTTCGTTACGTTACGCTTGTTGCCGGCATCAACCCTACAGAGTAAGGGCAAACGAAGGCATCGACATCGCGGAACGGGACGTTAGCGCTTCCGGTTCTCGGTTCCCACGTGGCGCGCTGATCATTATAGCGAAATGTCGTCATACCCGCCGGGCGGGTAAAAACGGTATCAGGTTTTTGACCGTATAGGTTAAAAGTACGGCATTTGGCAGGGCAATCGGGCTATTTTCCCTCCTTGATAGGTCTAAGGCGCATAAATCAGCTAAACGACGGAGTGAATGCCGTGAAAAAACTATTCGTCATATTCGTTCTATTCTGCTCCGCGATAGGATTTGTCAGGGGTGACCCTAATATCTATGGGCCGGGGGGAGTCAACCTGGGGCCCAATGGTGAGTTACCGCCAAGCAAGCAAGAGTTAGAACAAAAAAAGCTGCTGGAAGCGGAGCGTGAGAAAACAAGATTGCTGCAAGATCAAATTGAACAACAGCGACAACAAGTTCAGCGACTGAAGCAAACGCAACAGCAGCAACAAGAGATGCAATGGGGCCGGCAAAACCCGGTACAGATAGAGATAAATGCCGGCTACCCGCCGCAGCAAAATTTCGGCTGGATGTGGGGCGGGCCTTTCTTGGGCAGCGGTTCCGGCGGAATTCTGATTCAGCGCAAATCGCATGGAGGCGGCGACCATCATCGCGGGGGAGACGGGCGCCGCCGTCATTGACCCGAGCCAGTTTTCATTCGGCCGATAGCTAATTGCTTAGGGCGAATCTCCGACGGCTGCTGTACAAGCGGCATTGAGGTCTTGGGGAAGCGGTAGCTTTTGCCGCCGTTCCGGCGGGATTCCGCTCCAAGAGTCCAACTCTTGTCGCGCCAGGCTGGCGACTTCCCATGCGATGCGGGCATAGCGCCTTCCGGAGGGGGCATCCGGCTCGTGGTCAGGGATCAGGTCCAGTCCGAGGAACTGGTGTTTCATGTCGGCTTTTTCATGGACCTTCCAATAGCCCTTGGGCGTCAATCCCAGTTCAGCGAGTTTGGGGTTGACTGCGGCGAACAAATCGCTGGCCATGCCCTCGACCATTAAATTCAGGGTAATGACCTGGTGGCTGATGGGTTCGCATATGACCGAACGGATGAAATAACCGCCATAAGCCAGAGTTTCCAGGCTTGGTGGCACCGAGGTCGGCTCTTCGTCGACGGCAAGAAAGCCGAATTCCCGCATCCAGACGGTCAAATCGTGGGGATGGGTCACTTCCTCTGCGGCATGTTCGCCGAAAGCTTCGCGGAAACGTGGGTCAAGGCAACTGCCGTAACGTAAGGCGACGGCGGAAGTGAAGTCGCAGGACAAATAATACAGTTGCCGAATCCATTGAACATCGTTTATGGAGCGGGCATCGGCCAGTTTGGCGTAAAACGGGCTCTCGCTGACCAAGCGGAGCGGATTTTCGGCTGGAGCTGCCATACCGTTTAATTGGGTTTGCATGAGCAGCGCAATGGCATCCTCTGTCTAGGCGCACAAGCGGCCTAGTGGCTTAAGTTCGCGCGTATGATTGGATGCACTGGTGACGGTTGTTATACTCTAAATCCGCCTGAAATTTGGGGAAAGGAGAAATTTATCCGGCATTTGATTTATGCAACAAAGCCACTCCTAATCAAAAATAAGTATAAATACTTATTTACAATCCATCATTAAAAGTATCTTATTGCTGTTTACTGTAAAGCGACTTTGTTGCATAAATCGTCGAGATCGTGCAGTGTTTGAAGGAAAACATCCCTGCTAAGCCAACCATGCCCAAACCAAGCTCGCAAAATACCAAACGATCAATTGGCGCGACTACAATCGATCTCTGAAGCAACGAGGTTCGTTCCTACTATGGATCGACAAGACAATGGATTGGTTGGCTCCGGCGAGTGGCAAACGAGGACGATCCGATAAGTTTTCCGATGCCGCCATCCAGTTTTGTTTGATGGTCAAGAATGGGTTTGGTTTGGGATTACGGCAAGCCATGGGCATGATTGCCTGCTTGCTAAAGTTGTGGGGACTCGGCTGGCCTGTGCTGGATTACAGCACGCTTTGCCGTCGCCAAAAGAACTTGCAGGTCTGTATTTCGTATCGGCAATGATTGACCAGGAGTTATGGCAATGAAAAATTTTGCAAACCTGAATTTGCTTGGCAGTTCTGCAGTCTTTTTGCAAGCCCTGAGGTTAATTGAAAGATTTTCGGCTTGCGATGAAACGGTATTGATACAGGGAGAGACGGGTACCGGAAAAGAACTGGCGGCGCGCGCGATTCACTACCTAAGCAATAGGCGTGATTATCCGTTTGTGCCGGTCAATTGTGGAGCTGTTACTGACAGTTTGATAGAAAGCGAATTCTTTGGTCACATCAAGGGCGCCTTCACCGACGCACGAGAATCCAGACAAGGGTTAATCATGCAAGCTAAGGGAGGCTCGCTATTTCTCGACGAAATAGAAGCCATGAGTCCTCGTGCTCAGGGCGTGCTGCTGCGCTTCCTTCAAGACAAGAAATACCGTCCAGTGGGCGGAGCAGTCGTTCAGAACGCAAACATCCGGGTGATCGGGGCCAGCAATGCCAAGTTATTCGATCTGGTTCGGCAAGGCTTATTCAGATCTGATCTCATGTTTCGCTTAAACTCTCTCACGGTGGAAATGCCGCCGTTGCGAGAACGAGTGGGCGATATCAAGTTATTGTCACAAGAATTTCTGAATCGGTTGAACCGCCTTGCAGGTCCTCCTCCCTACAAGGTATTACATCCGGATTCAATTGGGTTTTTGGAAGCCTATCATTGGCCGGGTAACATTCGTGAGTTGGAAAACATACTTCGGCGAGAATTTATACTCGAGGAAGGCACTGTGATAAAAATATACGACCCGGCATGTGAGGCATGCCTATTCTTTCCAGAGGTGTGCTCCGGCGCCGAGCACAACAGAAAAGAAAATTTAAGCAGAGACGTTGGCAATACTGGATTTTCCGAGCGCAGATACAAAGACCGAAGGCGCACTGCATTCAAGGACCAAGCCAATGACGGAAGTACAAATTTACAATTTATCCCGAAGGCCGTGAATGGGCATCAGCTTCTCTCTTATGAAAATTTCAAGAAGGCTAAGGAAGCGCTAGTCGCTCAACTTGAGATAGATCATCTGATAGCCCTTTTGACCCAGACCGGAGGAAATCTGAGCCTTGCCTCACGATTATCCGGGCGTGATAGGAGTGATCTTTGCAAGTTACTCAAGCGCCATGGACTCGATAGACAACATTTCACCACGGATTTGCCAAGCATGAATCCAGTCGACCGCGAATCTCATGATTCCCGGTCATCTTCCCTTGAGCATGATCGATAGGACGTGCTCACTCATTATCAGCCCCTAAAATCCCCTGCCGCCAAAGTCTGCTTGACTATCTCTCGGTAGATAAGGGCATCTAATGCCGAAGCACCAGCCCAAGTACTCAGTCATTTTTATAATGTTGGGTAACGTTTTTCACTCATCGCAAGATCTACGAGGTTTTTAAAGCCTCACAGGTCTTTGTTACACCCGTCAAAACTAAGTTGACTAATGACTAGTTTTTCGGGTGTGTCGTTTTTCCCACACTGCGTGAATAAGACCACACTCTAACTCATTGATATAAATAATGTAGTTAATTTATGGCTATTTATTTACATGGGGTAAATTTCCCTCTCTCAACTACCGAGATGTCACGAAAAATATAGCAAAAACAGTTGCTTATGTATTTTTTTGGCATGGCATGCCATATGCACTTATTGGTAAGTAACACAACCAAAAGGGAATCCGAAGTTGGAGTAGCGGCCATGGCAAAAGATGAAGAATCGTCGGTAGATCTGACAGGGGACATTCTGAACTACCTCACGGAACATCCCGATGCCGCGGATACGCCAGAAGGCATTGCCCTCTGGTGGATGAAACGGCAGCGCTTTGAGGTGTCGGTCAAGCTCGTCAGCGTGGCGCTGGAAGAGCTGGATAGACGAGGATTATTGGATAAAACCATACTGGCAGACGGCACCTTCCTCTATCGTCTTTCATTATCCCCAAAACCGGCCAAGTTCCTTCAATGAATGGACAGGCGCGAGTAAGGTCGAGCTTATTTTCGCCGGTAATGCCCAATTTACAGGGTAGAAAAACTGTAATTCATGCTAATTACAGTTTAGTGTTTGCAACAGTTTAAAAACAGAAGAGACGCATCGGCCAAAGCTGATAAAAAACTGAACATTCATAATGTTGCCGAACTGATCTCTGTTTTTGAAGTAGGTAGGTATTACTCACCATTCTGCTGAACGACATTGCAGACAGATGTTGTCTGACTTCGTCCGCTTGGCAGAATAAACTTAATTTGCTAGGGGCTTGAGATCATGAAATCCATATTGAAATTTACCGCAAAACTGTTGCCGGAAGACTTTTTGGCAGCGGTAAAAAATTCTGAAACACCTCCGACGACCCAGTTTGAAATCCAAGGATTCATCCAGGAGGCGACTCTATCCCTCATTGATAGGAGGAACAGGAAATGTTAGCTAGAATCCAACACAGACTTACCGAAATAGGTAAGGGATCCTTGCGGGCCATACCGATGGCCGTGCTCATCACCATGACGAATGTCGGCGTGGAACCTTCACAGGCGGCTATCAACACTTCATCGGTCGGGCAGGGGTTCACGATTACCGCTGCCGATCTTGCGTTTATCCTTCAGCAGATCAAGATCTCCGAGTTTCATGTCGCGAATACCACATCGGCAACGGGCCCTTGTGGCGCACTTGTCGGTTCTGGACCTAACCAAATCCCTGACACGCTCCTTTCCTTCGGCCTTCGGACCGTGGATGGGTCGTGCAACAACCTGCTAAAAGGCCAGGAGACCTTCGGTGCCTCCGACCAAGTCTTTCCGCGCCTGACCACGCCTAATTTCAACAGACTTGCTGAATCGCCTCCGGCAACTTTCGGTGGTGGTGCCCAGACAAATTATAATCAGACCACTGGCTCTGTCTTCGATTCCCAGCCGCGCATGATCAGCAACCTGGTTGTTGATCAGACCTCCACGAATCCGGCGGCTATCTTCGTGGCCGGAAATCCCGCAAGAACCCAGGGCGACACAGGCGTGGTTCCGTGCGATGCCAACGGACTACCTATCGGCTGCGTGCCTCAGTTCCAGACCTTGTTTATCCCGAATGTGACCACCGATGTCGGCCTCTCGCCGCCATTCAACTCGCTGTTTACCATCTTCGGCCAATTCTTCGACCACGGACTGGACAAGATCACCAACGGGGACAGCGGTGAAGTCTTTGTTCCTTTGAAGGATGATGACCCGCTGGTCGCAGGGCCGGACCACGTCTTCGGCACTGCCGATGACCTTGCACCTCAACTGCGGTTCATGGTTCTGACGCGGGGCACGATCAAGAACGATCCGGTAACCGGTATCCGCAGCGCGCCGAACACCGATACCCCCTTCGTGGATCAAAGCCAGACCTACACCTCGCATTCGTCGCATCAGGTTTTTTTGCGTGAGTACGACAATACCTCTGGAAAACCACTTGCAACGGGCAAGTTCCTCTCTGAGGCCAATGGCGGCATTGTAACCTGGGCGACAGTCAAAGCCCAGGCTGCGACCAAACTTGGCCTTCAACTCAGTGACGTGGATGTAACTAACATCCCGATGATCGCTGCCGACCCGTACGGCAACTTCATCCCCGGCCCAGCCCGCGGAATGCCTCAGTACGTGACGACCGGAGGTACCGGACTCGTCGAGGGCAATCCAGCCAGCCCGGTTCCTGTCCCGACGGATGTTGTCCGTATCGATACGGCCTTCCTTAACGATATCGCCCATAGTGCGGATCCGGGAAGCTTAGCCGCTCCGAAGACGCCTGATGCCAATACTACGGCTGGCAGCAGCCTTGCTCCGGTAGCGGCCGGCGAGTACGACGATGAACTGCTCGACCTGCACTTCATCTGCGGTGACGGTCGCTGCAACGAGAACATCGCGCTGACCGCGGTCCACCAGATATTCCATATGGAGCATGATCGTCTGGTCGATTATTTCATCAATCCAGTTGATGGCGTGCTGACTCGGCCCGAGAACGCCGCGCTGCTGGCGGATTTTCAGAACGTTAACCTTACCCCTGGCCCGAATAAGACCTTTACTTATCAAGAGCGTCTGTTCCAGGCCGCACGGTTCGTCACCGAGATGCAGTACCAACATTTGGTATTCGAGGAGTTCGCCCGCAAGGTTCAACCGGCGATCAACCCCTTCCAGGCCTTCGCCTTCAACCAGACGGACCTCAACTCGGCGATCGTGGCCGAGTATGCCCATGCGGTCTATCGCTTCGGCCATTCGATGCTGACCGATACGATTCCTCGCATAAACGCAGACGGTTCGCATAACGACATTCAACTGCTCGATGGCTTCCTGAACCCGGCGTCATTCTACAATGGCGGTTCCGCCGGTATACTCGATTCCCGACAAGCCACCGGATCAATATTAATGGGGTTGTCTGATCAAACGGGCAACGAGATCGACGAATTCGTCGCCGACACGCTGCGCAACAATCTGCTGGGACTTCCGCTTGACCTGCCCAGCATCAATATGGCGCGTGCCCGTAGCGAAGGCGTCCCTCCTTTGAACGACGCCCGCAAGCAAATTTTCGCAAAGACAAATGATGGCCAATTGCGACCCTACACCAACTGGATTGACTTCGACCAGAATATCAAGCACCACGTGTCATTGGTCAACTTCATTGCGGCGTATGGCAAACACCCGACCATTCTCTTCGCGAATGCAGGTCCTGACAACAATTTCAGCACTGTCGACGACAACGCCCCGGCCACGCTGGCGTCTCGGCGCGCTGCCGCCGAGCAAATCGTCAACGGCACGACTCTGCCGGGACCGGACGGTATACTTGGCACCACTGATGACATCTTGCCCCCCGTCGATAGTGGCGCGTTCATGTTCAGTACTGGCACCTGGGCGAATGATACTTTGACAGGAGCATCTAAAACCGGCATTGACGACATCGACCTCTGGATGGGCGGTCTTGCCGAGAACACCAATTTGTTCGGCGGCCTGCTCGGTCCAACCTTCAATTATGTGTTCGAGAAGCAACTCACCGATCTCCAGAATGGCGACCGGTTGTACTATTTGGCCCGCACGCCGGGCATGAACCTCAGGACACAGCTCGAGGGCAATTCTTTCGCCGAGTTGGTGATGCGCAACACCAATCCGTATACCCATACCTTAAAGGCGGATCCCTTCGCGACGGCCGATTGCAAGTTCGAATTGGCAAACCTCCATACCCCTTACGTTCCGGGTACGGATCCACTACCCGTGTCATCGACGTTGACACCCCCGGTGGCGCCGATTACGGGTCCAGGGTCGGTAAATGACGATCCGCTCTCCGAATGCGATGAGAACCAACTCCTGTTGTTTCAGGCCGATGGCACGATCCAATACCGTGCGATCAATAGCGTCGACCCAGCCGGCATCAACGGTCAGAGCGTTTACAATGGCACTGATTTTGCCGATCAATTCTATGGCGGCAATGATAACGACACCTTCTGGGGTGGACTCGGCGACGATAGAATCGAGGGCGGCGGCGGCGACGATGTGGTTCTCGGTGGCGACGGCGATGACATCATCACCGATTTCGGCGGCGCCGATTTCCTGAAAGGCGGTCCCGGCAACGATGCCATCGACGGCGGTATCGGGGATGACATCATCATTCCCGGCTCCGGCAAGGACTTTACCAACGGCGGCGCCAATATCAATGAAACCTTTGCCGGCCCCGATGATGACTTCGCGATCGCCGGACAGGGCGAAGACGCCATCTTCGGTGACAGCGGCGACGAGTGGGAAGAAGGCGGTGATCAGCCTGATCTCTTGATCGGTGACAGTTCCAGCATTTTCTTCGATGACCACAACTTGCCTGGACATGACGTTCTGATTGGTCAGGGCGGCGATGACGACTACGATATGGAAGGCGGCGACGACATTGGCGTATCCGGTCCGGGTGTCGAGAAAGTTGCCGGGGCGGCCGGCTATGACTGGGAAATCGGTCTGGGTGATCCGCAACCGCAAGACATGGATTTGGCTATTCCTTTGCTGGGCTTGCCGCTTCCTGTCAACGTTGCCCGTGATAAATTCAACGAAGTCGAAGCGATGTCGGGATGGAAATTTAACGACATCCTGCATGGTGATAGCATTATCCCCAGCCAGGTTAATGGCGGCGGCTTCATCGGCTGCGACGCGTTGGATGCGAACGGGGTAGCGCGTATCAATGGTCTTGACGCATTGGTGCCTGCGGCAATCCAGACTATCCCGTCCGCACCGATTGTCGCCGCCTCGGCATCATTCAATTGCCAGCTGACTGGCAATGTCTGGGGGGAAGGCAATATCATCCTCGGCGGGGAAGGCAGCGATATACTGGAAGGCCGCGGTGCCGATGACATCCTCGACGGTGACAGGTACCTGAACGTCCGGCTCAGTGTACGCAATGGCTCGGACGATGCTAATGGGGTGGACACTGTGCGTAACGGCTCGGGCCCTGAAATCGCCAGCACCGATCTCATGGAAAACGCGGCTGTTACAGGAAACTTTGGTCCTCTAGCTACCGGCATGACCCTGCAACAAGCGGTGTTCGCCGGCAAGGTCAATCCGGGCAACATCGTGATTGTGCGGGAGATCCTGCTTCCAGCCGTTCCCGTTGCGGACTGCGGCGCCACAACTCCGCTCAACTGCGACACGGCGTGGTTCTCGGGGCCTGCGGCCAATTACACCGTCATTGGCAATGCCGATGGCAGCGTGACTGTCAGAGACAATACAGGCGTCGATGGCACCGACACGTTGCGGAATATCGAACAGCTCAGTTTCTGTACGACGCCTGGCGCCGTTAAGGGAACATGCGATGTTCGTGCGACTCCTGTCAGCGTCGCCAGTACGACCGCTCCGGTTGCCACAATATCGCCCGCTTCGCTGGCGTTGACCTTCGGGAACCAAGTAGTCAACACTCCTCCCTCGCTGCCTCAGTCTATTACGGTCACCAATACCGGCAACAGTAACCTCGTCGTATCCGGTATCACCCTGACCGGTATCGATCCGGGACAGTTCTTGCTGGCGAACACGGCCAACTGTGCCACCGTCGCGCCTCTTGGCTCCTGCACTTTCACTGTGCAGTTCGCGCCTACCACGACCGGCTCTAAGACGGCCAGTGTTTCGATCGCCAGCAACGCGGCAGGATCGCCTGCCAGCGTCGCGGTGAGCGGTACGGGCCTCGCGCCTGCTCCGGTTATCGCAATAGCGCCCGCCTCGCTGGTCGTCTCCTTCCCTGACCAGGTCATCAACTCCACCTCGGCGGCTCAGACCATCACGGTCAGCAATACCGGAACGGCCAATCTGACCGTATCCGGCGTCACCCTAAGCGGGGCGACGACACAGTTCTCGTTTACGAACAACTGTACGACTGCTGTCGTGCCTGGCGGCTCCTGCACTGTCTCTGTGCTGTTCAGGCCTACCTCGACCGGCGCTAAGACGGCCACCGTCTCCATCGCCAGCAACGCGGCAGGATCGCCTTCCAGCGTCACGGTGAGCGGCAACGGCATCGCCGCGGCAACGACCGCCACCATCGCCAACGCGACCATCGGCGGCGGCGGGGGAGTGCGGATCGGTGCCTCTGCCACCGGCAACGTTCGGGTGACGAATACAGGGGCTAACCCGCTCGTTATCACCTCTGCAAGTACGACTGCGCCGTTCTCGGTCACCCTGGGCACCTGCACCACGCCGGTTAATCCCGGAAGGACCTGCAATCTCAGCGTAACTTTCAGGCCGACCGCTGCCCAGACGTACACGGCAACGCTGACAATGGCGAGCAACGCCAGCAATAACCCAAGCGGCACCCTAACGGGTAGGGGGCGTTAACATGAAAATGGCAATGATGGAAATGTAGCGTAGCGAGCTACGTGGCTGATTGCGGGACGGCTCGCAAGCCGCTCCCACAATCGACCTCCCGAAGGTCGCCGCGACTAGTCACAGTAAGCTCAAAGGCACCGAACGAGGTGGCCGCGATATTCGATCTTGATTTGGGGTGTTGTTATGAAATTTTTAGCACTGGCTGTATTTGGAGCCGTTATTTTGTTGGATTTTGAAATCCTTGCACTCTCATGGGTTGACAAGGGTTCCGTAAAAAACACGTCAATGACACAACCGCAGGCTATCCGCGAGCAGCGCTAGGGCTCAACAAGCGCAAAGGCGCCGAACAAGGCGGCGGCGATATTCGATCTTGATTTAGGAACGTGAGGTATTTTTATGAAAAACTTCTCAATAGCATTAATTCTTGTAGCCTTTATTTTCGTTCTGGCCATCCTTGCTCCCTCATTTGTAGGCAATGTTTCCGAAAAAAACGCGTCTCTTGCAAAAATACAGGCAGTCAAGGAGAAGAATCCGCCGGCAGACGAACAATATGCAACCGCAAAAGCTGATAGCTTCAGAGCGGGGAAGGCTTTCGGCAAAGAAAAGGGCCGTCTCGATACCATGGAAGTGATGGTGTTTAGAGGGAAAAATTATCTTTTAACCCAAGTTAACAATCGCCTGAAGCAACTTGGGCCTTTCAGAACCCGAGTAAACGATATAACGACGTTGAGCGATTCAGAAAGAAAAAGTCTGGTTGCCGAGCTTGATGCCGAAATTGACATGTTCAAGGCATTCAAATCAGAGATCAACAAGAGTGCAACAAAGCAGGACATCAAAAATGTCGCCGATAAAATCAAGGCTGAATGGATAAAAAGCAGACTCAGTGTGGAACGCGTAGAAGGACAGATTGTTGCCGCAAAGGAAAATCAGCTGATATCGGATGCGGATGAAAATTCTTCAAGTATTCAGAAACGTATAGATGTCCTTAAGGCATCCGGAAAAGATACTAAGGTTCATGAGGAACTGCTTTCTATGTATGGCAAAAAGGTTGCTTCTGCAAAACAGGATGTTGACTCTGCAAAAGAGAAATTTGACGCCGCTACAAGCGCTTCAACAGAAGCAGAGAAAGAAAAGCTATTGAAAGGGAAGGAACTTTTGTTAACAACTGCACGGGACAGTATAAAAGATGCTTACAACATATTGACAAAAACAGCGCGTCAGGAATTTTCGCAAAGGTATAAATAGGATATTCATCCGGCGTGCAGCGACAAATGCTTTGACGCATTATAAACCCCATTAAAAACTTTTAATGAAGAGGACTGTATCATGAATATTTCATCAAAAATGACGGTGCGAACCCTTGCTGTCGGAGTCTTGGCACTCTCTATTTCAAGTTTGAGTGGCTTGGCTTTTACCGCCACCGCTCCAGCTCCGTCAGCTTGTACCGACAGTTATATGCAAACAGCCACGGCTTCTGGCAAAACACTGTCAGTCGCGTTAGAGAGTTGCTATGTTAACCGTCCTGCGGCGGCACCTGTTCAAAACTGTGTGCAAGGCGCATTTCAGGCCCATTATAGAACTTTACTCGCCGCAATTGATACTTTTCAACGTTGCTCGGGTGTGCCTTTAAATTCGTAGCATTTTAGATAATGAAAAGACCTTGGGCGAATTATATTCTAGGGTCTTTTCTATATTGCATCGCCTTTTTATCTGTATGTGCGCCTTTTATTGCTTTATTATGCGGCTGTTATCCTGCTTTATGCAGGGCACCGATCTAACTAGAGTTAATATAAGAACGCTTACTTATAAGCACGAATAATGGTTATGCGGAGTTAATCATTGCGATATAAAAATAATCGCATTCATGTTTCTTATGTATTGCATATTTTGAAGAGGTCGCTGGTAATGAACGAAATAATAGGCAAAGTTTTTTGGTTAATAAACCGCAGAAAATATAAAGCTATGCGACCTGTTAATTAAGTAATCTGAATTATTATGATAACTCGTGAGGGGGTTTTTGTCGGCCGGTTTCAGATCAATCTTAAAATGATGGATGAGTCCCTCCTGCTGACGCAAGTAAATAATGAAGACCCTGGGTCTTATTACCGTTAAGGCCATGCTTAGATGGGTTTTCTTATTCAATTCTATAAAATTAAATGGAGGTATATCATGTTGAATAAAATTAACAACAGGATGAACTTAGCCGAACACGGAACCGTTGGGGTAGGGCATTACCCTGTCATGCCGAATAAACCTGCGAACTGCAGCCGTCCGATCGGCCCGAAAGATGCTTTAGAATGCTCAAGCAATCAACTGAACACAGCAGTTATTATGGCCTGCTTCCTCAGTATGATTGCTGCCAGGCCGGTTCATGCGGCATTCAATATTCCCACGGGGGTTACCGATATTCCCCCGGCTGCAGTACCCAGCCCATTGTGTATCAACGGTCAATGCGTCACGGCTTTTACCGCTCCACTGCTGATGTTCGAAGAGTTCGGTCTGCAGGCAATGCCGACGAGTCCGCCTTCGAACACGAGCAGGCTGCCTGGACCTTTGGACTGCCAGAGTCTACCCAATGGCCAGGACCTCGATAATTTCATTAAAGAGCCTCTTCATCCGTTTCCTACCGAAGCCGCGAATGAGCTATTGCCGAATGCCTGGGAAGCAAAAATTGAGGAATGTGCGGGCTCATTCCCGAGAACCGTTTTGGAAGGCCGGCCGCCGGGCGTGTGGTTTGCCCATCAGCGGTGGACGGGAGTTAATGATAGGAAATATATCTATCCCAAAGTCTACTTCCAGAGTGCACAGACTGGTGCCCGCAAGAACCTGGGTCTGCGCGATCTGTACCAGAGGCACGGCTACAGCAAAGGGGAATTCGGTAGCGGAGGACTCTACCATAGCAGCGGAACTGCGAAGAACATCGAGGTCAAACTCCACCCAATGCTGCCCGTCCAGCGGCCGGATACCGTCTGGACCTTCGACGGCACCTTTCCTCCCAAGTTGCTGATGGCGCGCTATGGAGAGTCTATATTATTCCGCCATTACAATGCGCTCCCTATCGATGATACGGCGAACCATGGTTTTGGAAGCAAGGAGATCAGCACCCACGAGCATAACGGTCACAATCCGGCCGAGAGCGACGGTTACACAGCTTCTTGGTTCTATCCGGGCGAGTTCTATGACTATAATTGGCCGATGATTCTTGCCGGGCACGACAGTATCAATGCCTTGGCCAGTGTTCCTGCAGCCGGTATGCCGGACGGCAACGGCGGCATTATCAAGATTCCGGGCGACTGGCGCGAGACGATGAGCACGCATTGGTTTCATGACCATAAACTCGACTTCACCGCGCAGAATGTTTATAAGGGCAACGCGGCCATGATGAACTATTACAGCGCCGTGGATCGTGGCCGGGAAGCTACGAATGCGATAGAAGCGAGGGGCGATGCGAAAAAGCCCGGCTATGGCTGTCACTATGCCAATCCAGGCAAAAACGTAAACCTTTGTCTCCCCAGCGGCACAGCCCTTGATTGGGGCAATCGCGACTACGACGTCAACCTGATAATTGCCGACAAAGCGTGGGATCAGGACGGCCAGCTCTTCTTTAATATTTTCAATACGGACGGCTTTCTCGGCGATCGGGTCACAGTCAATTGGCAGTGGAAGCCGTATCTCGATGTACGCGCGCGCCGTTACCGCTTCCGCCTCTTGAACGGCAGTGTTTCCCGTTACTTCAAGATCGCCCTGGTCAACGCGCAGGGCCAGCGCGTGCCGTTTCATATGATCGCCAATGATGGCAATCTGATGGAACATACGGTGCCGTTCCCTAATGCCGAGTCCGCCGATCTGCCGTCACAAGGAATTGCCGAGCGATACGACATCGTGGTGGACTTCAAAAACTTCAAGGATGGAGACAAGCTCTACTTCGTCAACCTGCTGGAGCACGATAACGGCAGAGGTCCGAAACAGGCGATACCCTTCGAGGATGTCGTGAGCGGGGTATACCAGGCCGACGGCATCAATGGCGATCCGGGCGTAGGCAAGTTCCTCGAATTCCGCGTGCACTCATGCGTGCAGAAAGGGCGTCCCGTCAGCTGCCCGGACTACAGCATGAATCCGGCCGATTATGTCGAAGGTGGCTTGCAGATGATCCCATTGCCCACTTTTACTGCGGATGAACTCCAGAACGCGATACATAGGAAATTCGAGTTTGGGCGAAGCAACGGTACAGACACACAGCCCTGGACCATCAAGACCGATGGCGGACAAGGTCTCAACATGGATCCGCATCGGCTATCGGCCGCCCCGACCGGGGGGGCCGCCGAGATCTGGCATATCGTGAATGGTGGCAGTGGTTGGAGTCATCCGGTGCATGTTCATTTCGAAGAAGGACAAATTCTGAAGCGCGGCGGTAAGGCGCCGCCGATATGGGAAAAATGGGCGCGCAAGGACGTCTATCGTATCGGTCCTCTAACGGATGCGACAGACAGTGTCGAGATGGCTATACGCTTCAGGGAATTCGCCGGGACTTACATGGAGCACTGCCATAACACGCAGCACGAAGATAAAGCCATGCTCATGCGCTGGGATATTCAAGATCAACTTAACCCTATAGTGCTGCCTACGCCGGTTTCGGGATGGGAAGGCGTTTCTTATGAAAGTTCAAATGTTTTGCCGACCTATAAGGACGGATGCGACAGCCCTCTTGCTGACTGCCAACTAATACCCTGAGGCCTGACAGGAGGAGGCGATGAAAATGCAGCATGCCGTTGAATATTTGAGGAGGACGGCCATTCTCCTTTTATTCGCCTGCATCGCTTCGATTCTCGGGAGCGGCCCGGTTGTGGCCGCTCCTGCGAGTTCGCGGTGGGGCGGGGACTATTTTCCGAATATTTCCCTGGTGACGCAGGACGGCAAAACAGTCCGCTTCTATGATGACCTGATCAAGGATAAAGTGGTGGCGATCAATTTCATTTTTACGCATTGCCCGGATGCTTGTCCTGCAGAAACGGCCAGCATGCGCCAGGTCCAAAAGGCGCTGGGTGAGCGTGTGGGCCGCGATGTCTTCTTTTATTCGATCACCATAGATCCCGAGCACGATACGCCGGCGGTGCTCAAGGAATATTCCGGGAGGTTCAGGGTGGGACCCGGCTGGACATTCTTAACCGGGAATAAGGCGGATATCACGCTTCTGCGCAAAAAACTGGGGCTATACAGTGAAGAGCGCCCGGACGAAAAAGCGAAGAATCACAACATCAGCCTCATCGTCGGCAATGAGGCCACCGGGAAATGGATCAAACGCTCGCCCTTCGACGAGCCGAAGGTTTTGGCTCGATTGCTCGGGTATTCGCTACAGCGCATGCCCGTAGCTAAGTCGAATCCAACGAGTTATGCCGAAGCGCCACGCCTCCCCAACATGAGCCTAGGCGAGGATCTCTATCGTTCGCGTTGTGATGGCTGTCATAGCCTGGGCACAGAAGAGGGGTTGGGGCCAGGGCTGGCCGGCGTGACCAAGATGCGGGATCGTGTCTGGCTAGCACGCTGGCTGAAGACTCCGGATCAGATGCTGGCGGAAAAAGATCCCATCGCGACGCAATTGTTTGAGCGTTATAACAGGCTTCCGATGCCGAATCTGAGACTCAGCGACGCCGATGTAGATGCCCTGATTACTTATATGGCCGATTCGGATTCGGCTAAGCATGTCGGCAACGCTATCACTGTGACCGGAAAAAGAGGCGCTGGAAATTAAAGCTTTTTAATTACAACTTGCTTGATAAGGCGATGATATTGCTCTCTTCAGGTATTTCCATCTGGTGGATGTGGCGCAAGTGCCTTTTTCATCGGGACAAGACCTTGGTAAGTATGTCCTGAAAATTTACTTCATGCCCGATTGCTAACGAATTTCATGTGAAGCACTTATCCTTTGTCTGGGGCTTTCTTCGCGAGCGACGAGCAGTTCATCGATTTTTTCGGCAATAGCCTCTGGATTGGAGAAATTGTTAAAGCGCCGCCATTCTCCGCGGATCGGGTCGCCAACAAGAATGGCCGACGCATGGTTGGTGTGATCGGTAGTGTAGACCTCCAGCGCTTTCAATAAAGCATCGACTTGGGCTTTCTTGCCGGTCAGCCAGATCCATTCGGGTTTGGCAGCAAAATGCTCCGCATAGGTTTTCAGCCGTGCAGGCGTATCCATTGCCGGGTTGATACTCAGCGATACCATGCGCACGTTCTGGGCCTGTTTTTCTCCCAACCGGCTTTGCAGTTTGGAGAAAATGGACAAGATGACCGGGCATGTTGTATTGCAATCGGTATAAATGAAGCTGATTGCGATGATCCGGTCACCTACGATATCGCGGGTAAAGCGGACCAAAGCGCCGTGCTGATCCTGCAATTCAGCATTCGGCAGTTGAACGGCAGGCATTGCCACCGAGGTAGCTATCGGCGGCACATTCGGCAATATGGTCGTCAGGGTGCCGGAAGCTAAGATTACGATGATGGCTTTGTGGGTGAGTTCAAAAAGCATGCGCTGACTCCTAAAGCTGAGCGGCGGGAATCTCCGGGCGGATAGCGTGGAAAATCAAAATGAGCTGTTGTTCAAACGTAATATTGAGGGTCAATCAGCTTAGATCATAATCAAAGCGGACCTGAGCCGTCTGTCTGCTAGCCCACGTATGTAGCGCATCATGCCGTAATCATCCTGTCACCTAACGCTACCTATAATTTGCGCTTTCTCAAGCTCAGAAGCCACTAATTGATTGCAAGCGGCCGGGCAAGTTCGGGCACTTTCAGGCCAACGCTGGCTCTATCGTTTGTACCCCTTCATCAGATTTTAAAGGATACGATTTATGTTAAACGAACTCAGCAAACATGCCTGGCTGGCGGTCGCGGCAGTGGCCGTACTAGGTTGTCAGAACAGAGTCCAAGCCAAGCCGGTTGAAACCTTGGCGCCGGTCGTCAGGCCCCTCGTGATCAGCCATCGCGGCGCGTCGGGCTATCGTCCCGAACATACGCTGGAAGGCTATGCCTTGGCTATCGACCAGGGCGCCGATTTTATCGAACCGGATTTGGTGTTGACCAAGGACGGCAAGATGATCGCCCGGCATGAGCCGATGATCGGGGCAACCACCGATGTCGCCAGCCACCCGGAATTTGCCGACCGCAAGACCCAGCGGATGGTTGACGGCGTCGAGTACAACGACTGGTTCGCGACCGATTTTACACTGGCGGAAATTAAAACCCTCCGCGCTGTGCAAGCGCGGGCGAACCGCGATCAGCAATACAATGGCTTATACGAGATACCCACGCTGGATCAAGTGATTGCGCTGGCCAAGCAAAAGAGCGCGGAAACCGGTCGTACGATCGGCATCTATCCCGAGATCAAGCATTCGACCTATCATGCGACGGTGACGAATCGAAAGAAACATAAACTGTTCGGCAAGCATTTCTTCGAGATAAAGTTACTGAACAAGCTGCATAAGGCATACGGAAACAGCGCTTGCGCGCCGGTATTTATCCAGTCTTTCGAAGTCGGCAACCTGCAATATCTGAGCCGTAGAACCCAAATCAATTTGGTGCAGTTGATCGATGCCGATGACGTGAACGCCGATGGCTCAATATCTTTGGTCGTGCCTTATCGCCAGCCATATGACTTCGTCGTTTCCGGCGATCCGCGCACCTTTGCAGACCTGTTGACCGATGCCGGGCTGGATTTTGTCAAAACCTATGCCGATGCGGTCGGCCCCTGGAAGCCTTATCTGGTCAAAACCGTCGATGATCAAGTCGATCGCAATGGCGACGGGCAGATCACGATCAACGACCGCCGCGTCGATGGCAGCACCGGCGTTTTGGAAAAAGCGCACGCAAAGGGCTTGCAGGTGCATACCTGGACCTTCCGCAATGATGCCGGCGGCTACGGCTTTTTCGATCCTCGCGAGGAGATGACTTATTACTATGACCTGGGCGTCGATGGCCTGTTTACCGAATTTCCCGATACCGGCGTCGAAGCGCGGAAGGCGTTTATCAATGCTGGGGGGCAGTCAATGATTGGCGAGTGTAAGCGTCACTGACCTGGGGAACCGTTTCATCCGGAGTACAGGGATGTACTTTCAGAAATGTGGCCCGAAAAAATGAACAGCCGGTTAAGTGAAAGATCTTCTATTTTTGAATGTCCCAAAGGACGATAAAACGGAGCAAAAAAATTGTTCGGAAGCTATTGTGCTCCGCTACTGAACGCCATAACGATTATGGACATAATCAGTTAGCTGAGAGATGGTACTACTGTCCTCCGACACAACTTGTTTTATGACATCCCCGATGCTGATCATGCCAATCAATTTGCCATTCTCCAGAACAGGTAAATGGCGCGTATGCGTGGAAGTCATCAATATCATGCACTGCTCCACAGAATCATCCGGATCGACACATAGGGTATTGATATCAAGCATCTCGGAAACAGGGGCTTCCAGGCCGGGTGCGCCTCTATACATAAGATGCTGCAAATAACCCCGTTCAGTAAAAATACCGAGAAAAAAGCCCTTATTGGTGACGGCTACCGCTCCGATGTTATGATCAGCCATGATCTTTATTGCATTTAAAACAGGCGAGTGATCTTCAATTGAGAATATCGTGTTGTTTTCCTTGGCTTGTAATATGTCCTTGACTTTACGCCTGTTTCTTATTCCATTGACTACAGAATCGCAAAGATCTTTGCTGCAGCTCATCAGTGCCTTAATCAGTTTGGAAGAACTCTGAGCAAAGACCCCATCGGCTGCTAGTAATGATCTGGCTTTCTCTTTGTTATTTGCGTTGCTGTGGTAAACCACTTCAGCCGCAATGCGGTGGAAGTGTTCATGTGCGGTACACATCGATTCAAAGGAGGGCAAATAGTTATATTGAACGCCATCGCCATAAATCCAGTGTCCGAGGTCACAAACATGGCAATCCGCCACCTTTTTTAGGTCCTGGATGATTCCTTCTTCTATGTGGCGTTTTAGCCGTATGTTCCATTGAATGTGCGTTTCGATCGCATCATTGAAAATGTTCATGGCTGCCTCCCAGGTTTGAGGTAAAGGATGACCATTGGAAAGCGCATGGCTAAAAAAGGTCCAAGAATGAGGAAATTAATTATCAAAAGGACTCAACCTCCCGGTTTTAAACGTTTTCTTATCCCGAGCCGAGGTTAGATTAGGGCAAATTTCCCCACAATTGCAGTCGCCAATGCTTCATTCACCATGATTTTTTTAGTTTCAGAAGGTGGTGCTGTAGCTTGAAAATTTATCATCCTTGGCAAATAACGTGACAAAAGTTTTGTATGTGTTTTCCCCGATCGTAAGCTCTACACCCAGTTTTTCTTCTATTAAAGCAAATGGCAGCGCCAATACATTAAGTCCTAAGCTCAGCGAGCCATTGCTGCTGGTGTAGCGAAAAGCCGTCAACTTGTTTTTTGCCGGACTTTTTTTAATGGAATAGCTTTTGTTATTATTTTGCGTTTTTTCGCTGACGCTCAGCAAGTCTGTTAAGTCTTCATCAACAAACGGGGCTGTCTCAGCATTACGATATAACTTGAGCTTAACAACCGCCTTGCAATCGCCATTGCAACTTTCCAATGTACTTATCAGGCTTGGGGAAGCCAGTTTAAAACTGGCCGTGAGCGTGTCGTTTTCCCCCTCCTTATTGCGTATTTTGCCGCTGACAACAACAAAGCTGTCGCTCAAAGGATTGGCTACGGATTTATATTTGCCGTTTGTCAAGGGCGCCGTAAATTGGTTGAGAACTCCGCCCAACTTCACAGACGTCGCTATGCCCGATCCCATGTTGCCGACGTCCGTTTTGCTGACCTTGATATTCAGGGTTTGTTTTGACGGGTTGCCCTTAATGCTGACGACCGGGATTTCATTTTTGGGGCTTTTGTAGCTAAAGCCCTCCTTGGCATCGCCGATCAGCTTACCGACAGGAATGTTAATGTTGCTGCCGCCTACGGCAACCTTCAAGTTTTGAGTTTGCGGGTTAAAGATATCGCCTGCACTGCGGTCGGCATTATAAATAAACGTTGCCTGCCATGAATCTTCCGATCCTTCATTGTCTTTGATGGACAGTTTGCTGATCCATAATCCAGTGGTTGGTGGCGCATTGGCTCCATCCAATGTCCAGGTAAACGGCTTGCAGGACACATAGGGTGCAGTAACTATTCTATTGACGACCATGGTCATTTCACTGGAAGGGGGGACGTCGAAAGTTTCGCCGGTAAATTTCTCGTTGAATCCATGTGTCCAGATAAAGTTGGCGCAGAGGTTCTCCGGATTAAATCTGCCCTTATGAAAAGTGACATAGAGACTTTTGTTACAGTCGTCTGTTGGGTCAAAGCTTGCCGTCAGTTGCCCCGAATCATCGGTTTTGAAAGTGTATGTTTTGTACGGGTGGAGTATGTCGGGGCGTACTGTCTCGCACTCCGTGGTGGGGTGGGGGTCTAATCGTCTGGAAAAACGAGAGAGCATGGTCTGCTCGCTGCCGTCAAAGGAATCAGAGCCCGTATAGGAAGCCGCGGCAATGCCTTGGGAAAACAGAATTTGGCAGGCAAAACAAATGGCTGTTGAGCTTGTGCGATAGAGGCTTTTGGGTTTTCCAGGGTGTTCATGATAATCATTTCTGGGTTTTAAACTATCAATAATATATTTAGTTAATTTATTGAATGCTTAAAATCGAAAAAAATCTATGGGCCATACTCGACTGATTTGCCCCCATTGATCAGCAAATTATTGATCTCAATTGATTTCGCTGTGATTAACAAATCCGGGGCAGTTGCTCGCCGCTGAATAAATCCAGAACCCGGCTGACGCCCATGACGTTTTCGAGCGTGACCGTGCCGCGGGGATGCGCCGCCTTAACCTGGCCTATCCGGCTAGCCTGCCGGCCGAGCGGGTGCCGCCGCAAAACGGACAAGGTCTGTTCGGTCTGTTCTTCGGGAACGAATGCAATAAACGCGCCTTCATTGGCGATATAGACCGGGTCGAAACCCAGTATCTCGCAGGCGCTTTTGACGTTACTGTTAACCGGTAGCATAGCTTCCCTGATTTCGATGTGTTGCCGCGCCGTCGCGGCCAGTTCTATCAACGCGGCCGCCAGGCCGCCTCGGGTCAGGTCGCGCATGCAATGGATTTCGATCCCGGACGCGAGCAAGTCTTCGACGAGTCCTGAAAGATCGGCGCAATCGCTCTCGATCTCGTGCGCAAAATTCAGGCCTTCGCGTTCCAGTATCACCGAGATGCCGTGCCGGCCCAGGTCGCCGTTCAGGATGATGCTGTCGCCCGCTTTAATTCGGCGGGGATTGCTCTCGATGCCGGCTTCGATCAGGCCGATGCCCGCGGTATTGATGAAGACGCCGTCGCCTTTGCCCTTGTCGACCACTTTGGTGTCGCCGGTCACGATCAAAACACCTGCCTCTTCGGCCGTGCGCTGCATCGACTGCACGATACGCTGGAGGTCTGCCATCGGGAAGCCTTCTTCAATGATCAGCGCGCAGGTCAAATACAAAGGCTTCGCGCCGCTCATCGCCAGGTCGTTCAAGGTGCCGCATACGGCCAGCTTGCCGATGTCGCCGCCGGGAAAAAACAAAGGCTTCACGACATAGGAATCGGTCGTGAAGGCGAGCCTCACACCGTTGATGTCGAATACCGCGCTGTCGTGTTTCTGGTTCAGCAGCGGATTGCTGAAAGCCGGCTGGATCAGGTTGTCCAGCAGTTGCTGCATCAGGCGGCCGCCCCCGCCGTGCGCCATCACGATCCGGTCGTATTGCAGCGGCAAGGGGCAGTTCAGTTCCAGGTCAGACATGAGGATGGATGCGGTAATGGAAATAGGCGGCGCAGGCGCCTTCGGACGAAACCATGGTCGCCCCCAGAGGCTTGTCGGGAGTGCAGCGGACGCCGAACTCGGGGCATTGGGTCGGCTTGATCAGGCCTTGCAATACGTCTCCGCTACGGCAGAGTGGCGATTCCTGGGTAGCGATGCCCGCCACCGGAAACCTCTGTTCGGCGTTCCAGTCGTCGTGGTCGGCGTTTAACGCCAGGCCGCTGCCTGCAATCGGGCCGAGCCCGCGCCAGCTTCTGTCGACCGTATCGAATACCTTCAGCAGCAATTCCTGGGCCGGCAGGTTGCCTTGCTCTTTCACGACCCGGCTGTATTCGTTTTCGACTTCAAAGCGGCCTTCTTCGAGTTGTTGGACGGTCATATACAGCCCTTGCAGCAGGTCGACCGGCTCGAAACCGGTGATCACGATGGGTATCCGGTAGCGTGCCGCAATGGGCAGATATTCGTGGTATCCCATGATCGAGCATACGTGCCCGGCGCCGAGAAAGCCCTGTACCTTATTGCTTGGCGAGTGCAGCAGCGCTTCGATCACCGGCGGCACGCGCACGTGGCAGACCAGCAGCGTGAAGTTTTCGAGGTTCAGTTGTCTGGCCTGATAGGCCGCCAACGCGGTAGCCGGGGCGGTGGTTTCAAAGCCCACGCCGAAAAACACCACCTGCCGGTCCGGGTTTTGCTGCGCCAGGGTCAGCGCATCGAGCGGCGAGTAGACGATCCGTATATCGGCTCCTTGCGCCTTCAGACCGAGCAGATCGCTGGCTGAACCGGGGACGCGCAGCATGTCGCCGAATGAGCAGAATATCACCCCCGGCGCTTGGGCAATCGCCAGCGCCTTGTCGATGTATTCGATCGGGGTCACGCAGACCGGGCAGCCGGGGCCGTGGATCAATTCGATCACTCCGTCCAGCAACTGGTCGATGCCGTACTTCAGCGCGCTATGGGTCTGGCCGCCGCAGACTTCCATGATCTTCCAGGGCCTAGTCGCGGCCGTCTTGATTGCCGCGACCAGTTTTTTGGCGGTTGCAGGGTCGCGGTATTCTTGCAGATATTTCATCGGTCTTCGCCCGCCGCGTCCAGCTCCCGAAAAGCCTGAAGGCTGGCCTTGGCTTCCTCTTCGTCCAGCACCGACAGCGCGAAGCCTGCATGCACGATCACGTAATCGTCGACCTTCGCTTCCGGCACATAGGCGAGGCTGATCTCCCGGCTAACGCCGGAAAAATCGACCCTTCCGGTACGCGCCAAGGGATCGCTTGCGTTTGAAAGACTGATGATGCGTCCGGGAACGGCTAGGCACATAGATTTATCCGATGTATTTTGTCGCATACAGCTGCCCGAGCGCCAGGCCGCCGTCGTTTGGGGGGATGTTTTGATGCCGGAACACCTTGAAGCCGGCGGTTTTTAAGCGTTCGACGGCGGCTTCCACCAGACAGGCATTCTGGAAACAGCCGCCGCTCAAGACGATGGTCTGTTCGCCGGCGCGTTTCGCTACCGCCAGGATCATCTCCGCCAGCGTATTATGGAATTTTTTTGCGATCAATTCAGCATCACGGTTCGGTATGTCGGCTAAAAGTGCTTCGATCGCGTCTTGCCAGTCGATCACCCGAGGCTCGGTTTCGATGATTCGGAAGGGGTAAGCGGCGTCAGATTCGCTTCTCGCCGCGCAGCTTTCCAGCGCCATCGCCGCCTGTCCCTCATATTGGTTAAGGTGGCAAAGCCCCAATAGGCTCGCGACCGCATCGAACAGGCGGCCCGCGCTGGTGGTGCGCGGACAGTTGATTTGTTTCGCCAATACGGGGCTTAGCAACTGCAATTCCGATTCGGTAAAAGGCAGGAAGTTCAGGTCGAATACGCGCTCCTCGTATATCTCGTGCAGCAGGCCCAGCGCGGCGCGCCTCGGTTCCTCGATCGCCTTGCCGCCGCCGGGCAGCGAAAACGGCCGCAGATGCGCATAACGCTCGAAGCCGTGGTCGTGAATCCTCAGGAACTCGCCGCCCCACAAGGTGCCGTCGTCGCCGAGGCCGTTGCCGTCCCAGGCCACGCCGAGCAAGGGCGGCTCCAGGCCGTGCTCGGCCATGCAGGCGAGGATATGCGCGTAATGATGCTGCACTTTTCCGCTTGCCGTCTGCGATTGCCGCATCGCATACTGGCTGCTGCCGTAGCCGTCGTGCAGGTCGCGCATCAACCTTTGCGGATTGATCCGGTAAAACTGCCGAAGGTCGGTCAACGCGGCCTCGAATTGCCGCTGCGAAGCCGCGCAATCGAGATCGCCGATATGCGGGCTCAGAATTATTTGCCGGTCATGGCAGACGGCGACCGTATTTTTTAGATGGCCGCCGACCGCCAGCGCATCGGGCAGCGCCGTTTTCAATAGCACGGGCAGGGGAGCGTAACCTCGGGCGCGGCGCAATACGGTCATTTGACCGCCGATCAGCCGGACGATCGAGTCGTCCAGCGGGCGCAGGATGGGCCGGTCGTGGGTCAGGAAAACATCGGCAATGTCCGCCAGCCGGTCCAGGGCCTGGTCGTTGTCGATGCATATCGGCTCGTTCTGGCGGTTGCCGCTGGTCGCGACGACCGCCGCGCCGAATTCGCGCAGCAGCAAATGATGCAAGGGCGCATAGGCCAGCATCACCCCCAGCAGGTCGGTGCCGGGCGCGACCGCATCGGCAACCTGAGCGCTTTCCCGTCTTCTCTGCAGCACGATCGGCGCGGCCGGCGAGGTCAGGGTTTGTAGTTCTATTGCATTGATAATGCCTAATTGCTTTGCCGCCGCCAAATCGGCCACCATCAGCGCAAAGGGTTTTTGCGGGCGGTGCTTTCTCTGCCGCAGGCGTTCGATTGCGGCCTGATTGGCCGCATCGACCCAGAGCTGAAAGCCGCCGATGCCCTTGACCGCGATGATCTTTCCCTTCCGTAAGTAATCGCTTGCGGTGAGCAAGGCATCATCGCGCTCGGCCAAGCGCTTGCCGGCCGGGTCGAGCAGGCTCAAGACCGGCCCGCAGTTTGGGCAGGCAATCGTTTGCGCGTGAAAGCGCCGGTTGTCGGCAGACCGATATTCGCGTTCGCAGTCCGCGCACATCACGAAGCCGGCCATCGCCGTGCGCTCCCGGTCGTAAGGCAGGCTCTTCTGCATGATGCTGTAACGCGGGCCGCAGTCCGTGCAGCTGGTGAAAGGGTAGCGGTAAAAGCGGCTGTGGGGATTGAATATATCGTTGATGCATTCCGGGCAGGACGCGATGTCGGGTAAGACGAAGGCCGATGAACCGCCTTCGTCGCGGCTCGCTTTGATCTGAAAATCGGGGTAATGGGCCGCAGGCTGCCTGTCGACCGTCAGCGAGACGATGCGGGCCAGAGGCGGCAACTGGCTTTGCAGGCGATCAATAAACTGTTGCTGCAAGAAGGGCTCGCCTTCGATCGCAATCGTCAGCCCTTCGGCGGTATTGGCGGCCCAGCCGTTCTGCCGGCACAGCCCCGCAAGGCGGGCGATAAACGGCCGCATGCCCACGCCCTGGACATAGCCTGTAATCGTAATGACAAGATGCTCGGTAATAATATTGAAACCTGTTGAACTAATAACCGGATATTAATACTATTTAACCGCGATCTTGGATAAAAAATAAATAGCCGTTTTAAAATCAGACCCAGCCAGGCGGTTCCCATGCGACAGTTCATTCAGCGTCTTGCAGCAAAACACGATTTTCGGCCGACGCACTTGCTGGAAATGTTAAGAGCGGTTCAGGCCCGCTACCATCATATTCCGGCCGATGCAGCCGAACTGCTGGCCGAAGTCTTGCGCATACCGCGAACCCGGATCATCGATGCCACCGAATTCTACAGTTTTTTCTCGACTGATCCCAAGGGCCGTTATGAATTGCTGATCAGCGATTCGATCACCGACCATATGCTGGGCAAGCAGGAGTTGATGGCTTATCTGGCGGGTAAACTGGGCGTTGCGGTCGGCGAAGTCCGCAGCGACGGCGTGGTGAGTCTGGACAACACCTCCTGCACCGGCATGTGCGACCAGGGGCCGGCAGGGCTGGTCAACGGTTACGCCTTGACCCGTCTCGACCGGAGCCGGATCGACCAGATCGCCGAACTGATCAACGGGGAAATTTCGCTGGAGGAATGGCCGGCCGAGTTTTTTCAGGTTGAGGATAATATCCGCAGGCCGGGCTTATTGCTGGACAGCCCAATTGCGCCAGGCGAAGCATTGAAGGCGGCACTCGCAAGAGGCTTCAAGGAAACCCTGATAGAAATCGACAAGTCGGGCTTGCGGGGCAGGGGCGGCGCCGGCTTCAAGACCGCAATGAAATGGCGCTTCTGCGCCGAAGAGCCGCAAACCGAACGCTATGTGGTGTGCAATGCGGACGAGGGCGAGCCCGGCACCTTCAAGGACCGGGTGCTGCTGAATTCGTTCGCGGATCAGGTGTTCGAAGGCATGACCCTGTGCGCCGCGATCATCGGCGCGAAGCAGGGTTTTCTGTATTTGCGCGGCGAATATCTGCATCTTTACGACAAACTGCAAGCCATTCTGGCAGAGCGCCGCGCGGCCGGACTGCTCGGGGCGGGAATTTTGGGCGGGGCAGTGGATTTCGACATCGAAATCAGGCTCGGTGCCGGCGCCTATATTTGCGGCGAGGAATCCGCCCTGATCGAATCGCTGGAAGGCAAAAGCGGCATCCCGCGCAACCGTCCGCCGTATCCGGTCACCAGCGGCTATCTTGGAAGGCCCACGGTCGTGAATAATGTCGAAACCTTCTTTGCGGCATCCGCGATTGCGGTCCATGGCGGCGACTGGTTTGCCGCAAGCGGCACCGAAAAATCGCAAGGCAGCAAGATTCTGAGCATCAGCGGCGATTGCGCCAGACCCGGCATTTACGAATACCCGTTCGGCACGACGGTCCGTACCATTCTGGACGACTGCGGCGCGAGCGACGTGCTCGGCGTGCAGGTCGGCGGACCTTCCGGAACCTTCATTTCCGACCAGGAATTCGACCGCAAGCTGGCGTTCGAGGATCTGGCTACCGGCGGCTCGTTCATCGTCTTTAACGGCAACCGCGACATTCTGGCCATCGCACATAATTTCACCCATTTCTTCGCGCATGAAAGCTGCGGTTTCTGTACCCCGTGCCGGGTCGGCACCTCGCTGCTGCGAAATCAGCTCGACAAGATCACAGGCGGCCACGGCTCGGCTGGCGACGTGGTCGCTCTGGAAGAAATTTGCCGCCTGATCAAGACGAACAGCCATTGCGGCCTCGGGCAAACGGCCGCGAACCCGGTGTTGACGACATTGGAACGCTATCCCGAGCTTTATCAAAGCCGCTTGAAGAAAATCAGTTTCGAACCGGGCTTCGATCTTGACGGCGCGCTCGAAACCGCGCGGCGCATGGCGAACCGGAACGATGCGGCGGCGCATTTGCAACAAACGGCGGCAGAACATGAGTAAAACGATCACGATCGACGGCAAGGCCATCCCTTTCACCGAGGGGCAAACGATCATGGAGGCCGCGACCGCGGCGGACGTCTACATTCCGCATCTCTGCCATCATCCGGGCTATACGCCGCACGGCAGTTGCAAACTCTGCAACGTCAGGGTCAACGGCAGAATCTGCTCGGCCTGCACCTTCCCGGCCGCGGAGGGCCAGGATATTCAGAACCATAGCGAGGAGTTGAACGCCGACCGGCGGCGGATCACCCAGATGCTGTTCGTCGAAGGCAATCATCTGTGCCCTGGCTGCGAAAAAACCGGTAACTGCCAGTTGCAGGCGGTCGCCTATCATCTGAACATGCTCGACAATCATTTTCCGCACTTTTATGCGAAGCGGAACATGGATGCCTCGCACCCTGACGTATTGATCGACCACAACCGCTGCATTTTCTGCACGCTGTGCGTGCGCGCCAGCCGGGAAAAAGACGGCAAGGACGTGTTCGCGATCAGCGGTCGGGGCATCAACAAGCATCTGATCGTGAACGCCGAAAGCGGCCTGTTGAAGGACACCGATCTCGAGGCGACCGATCAAGCCGCCACTATCTGCCCGACCGGTGCGATTCTGATCAAACGCACCGGCTACACGGTGCCGATCGGCGAGCGGGTGTATGACCATAGAGAGATCGATGCAGTTAGCTTGGAAGAGGAGAGAGGCGAACATGGCTAATAGAAAAATCCGCGTCGCCACCACCTCGCTGGCGGGCTGCTTCGGCTGCCACATGTCCTTCCTCGACATCGACGAACGCATGCTGCAATTGGCCAAAGTGGTCGAATTCGACCGCTCGCCGATCACTGATATCGAACACTGCACGAATTGCGACATCGGCCTGATCGAAGGCGGCGTCTGCAATTCCGAAAACGTGCATGTGCTGCGCGAGTTCCGCAAGAATTGCAAAATCCTGGTCGCGGTCGGCGCCTGCGCGATCAACGGCGGCTTGCCGGCCTTGCGCAACTTCATCCCGCTGGAAGAATGCCTGCAGGAAGCCTATCTGGACGGCATCGGCGTCGAGAATCCGCAGATTCCGAACGATCCCGAGTTGCCGTTATTGCTGGACAAGGTGCGGCCGGTGCATGAAGTGGTCAAGATCGATTATTTCCTGCCCGGCTGCCCGCCGTCGGCGGATGTGTTCTGGAAATTTCTGACCGATTTGCTGGAAGGGCGCGAGCCGTCGTTGTCTTATGAACTGGTGCATTATGATTAAGCGATCAGAGACGAAACCTGTTTTGACATCGGTGCTGACGTGTCCCGAGTGCGGATTTGAAAAACAGGAAATCATGCCGACCGATTCCTGTATTTATTTTTACCAATGTACGAATTGCCAGGCTTTATTTAAACCTAAGCAGGGCGATTGCTGCGTCTTTTGTTCATACGGAACGGTTGTTTGCCCGCCGAAACAATTGGGCCATACCTGTTGTTCTGGTTAAATTTTAGAGAAGTCTATGTACGAACATTTAGAAACCGCCGAGAACAGCGAAAATCTGAAACGCGTGGTGGTCGATCCGGTCTCGCGCGTCGAAGGCCACGGCAAGGTCACCTTATTGCTCGACGAAAACAACAAGGTCAAGCAGGCGAGGCTGCATATCGTCGAATTCCGCGGTTTCGAGCGCTTCATCCAGGGGCGGCCTTACTGGGAGTTGCCGGTGCTGGTGCAGCGTTTATGCGGCATCTGCCCGGTCAGCCATCATCTGGCGGCCGCGAAGGCGATAGACCAACTGGTCGGCGTCGATCCTGAAAACCTGACGCCGAGCGCGACCAAATTAAGGCGCCTCTTGCATTTCGGCCAGGTCCTGCAGTCGCATGCGCTGCATTTCTTCCATTTATCCAGCCCGGACTTGTTGTTCGGCTTCGAAAGCGACATCGGCAAGCGCAACATCATCGCGGTCTTGAACGCCTATCCCGACATCGGCCTGCAAGGCGTCAAGCTGCGCAAGTACGGGCAGGAAGTGATTCGGATGGTGTCGGGCAAGCGCATTCACGGCACCGGCGCGATCGCCGGCGGCATGAACAAGTCGCTGACCAAGGGCGAGTGCGACACTTTACTGGAAGATGTCGATCAGATGATTCGATGGGCGGCGGATTCGGTCGCGCTGATCAAAAAAGTGCATTGCTCCAGCCTGCCATTTTACGACGAGTTCGCGACGATACGCAGCAATTATCTGGGCCTGATTCAGCCAGGCGGCGCATTGGAACTGTATCACGGCGGCATTCGCGCGAAAAACGCTCAAGGCGAAACGCTTCTGGATCATTTCGATTATTGCCGTTATAACGAAGCTATTCATGAGGAAGTCCGCTCCTGGTCGTACATGAAGTTTCCCTATCTGTTGTCCGTGGGCAAGGAAAGCGGTTGGTACCGCGTCGGACCGTTGGCACGGGTCAATAACTGCGACTTCATCGATACACCGATGGCCGAGGCGGCCCGCCTGGAGTTCAAGGCGCACAGCGGCGAGGCGATGGTGCACAGCACGCTGGCGTTTCACTGGGCGCGCCTGATCGAACTCCTCCATTGCGCCGAAAGCATCAAGATATTGCTGCACGATCCCGACATCATCGGGCACGACCTGGTCACCCAGGGCGAAAAACGCTTCGAAGGCATCGGCGTGATCGAGGCGCCGCGCGGCACGCTGTTTCACCATTACCAGGTCGATGAAAACGACATCGTGACCAAGGCCAATCTGATCGTCTCGACCACCAGCAACAACATGGCGATGAACGAGTCGGTGCGGCAGGTGGCGGCTACGTATCTGTCCGGTCGCGAACTGACCGAGCCGCTGTTGAACAACCTGGAAGTCGCGATACGCGCCTACGATCCGTGTTTGTCCTGCGCGACCCATGCGGTCGGCAAAATGCCGCTCCAGCTTGAGTTGGTCGATGCCGAGGGCCGGCTGGTCGACAAGCTGGTCAAGCACAACGACGGCACCATTGACAGGCATGACTAAGCCCGTTCTGCTGCTGGCCTGCGGCAATCTGAGCCGGGGCGACGACGCATTGGGGCCGCTGCTGCTTGAATATGTCGAGGGGCATGGCGATTTGAGCGAAATCGAGCTGCTGACCGATTTTCAGTTGCAGATCGAACATGCGCTGGACCTGGAAGATCGAAAGCTTGTTCTGTTTGTCGACGCTTCGGTAAGCTGCGCAGGGCCTTTCGAATTGACCGAGCTTGAACCGGCGCAGGATAACAGTTACACGACCCATGCGATGAGCCCGGCGGCGGTGATGGCGGTTTACCGATCGATCAAAAAACAGCCGCCGCCTCCGTGTTTTCTGCTCGGCATCAAGGGCGAGTCGTTCGAACTGGGCGAGGAATTGAGCGAAAATGCCGGGAAAAATCTGCAACAGGCTTGCCGGTTTGCCTTGAGTCTGTTGAGTCATACCGATGTTGCGGTCTGGCGGCAACAAGCCGATAGCAGGCACCCTCTCGCCGGACGGGGCATGTTGCCCCGTCCGCAGGATTTGATGGATGCTTAGGCGTATCGGCATCGTAAAAACGATGAGAGACGGAATTGCAAATCCCGTCCCGAGAGTTACGGCCATCCCCGTGAAAATCGATAAGCGAGTGGTGGGAGCGACGCCCACGTCGCGACTAAAGCCTCCTGTCGCGACGTGGGCGTCGCTCCCACGGGTGATTTTTTTTGGAAGCAGTCGTCATGCATGAACTTTCATTGCTCGAAAACGTGCGCGAAATTCTCGAAAGCCACGCGCAGAGCCAGAACTTCGCCAAAGTCACGCGGGTGACTCTGGAAATCGGCAAACTGTCCTGCGTCGAACCGGAAGCGCTGCGCTTCGGCTTCGATGTGGTCATGCAAGGCTCGTTGGCCGAAGGCGCCGAACTGGTGATCACCGAAGCGAGCGGCATTGGGCTGTGCCGGCAATGCGGGCGCCAGTCGGTCATCGAAACGTTATACGATCCCTGCGCCGAGTGCGGCTGCCCTTATGTGGACGTCGTCCAGGGCGCGGAGATGAAAATTAAAGATTTGATAGTCATTTAGTTGCGGAATCATTATGTGCGGAATATGCGGTTGCGGCTCCACTGAGCCCAAACAGACTCACCGATTCGTGTTGAGCCAGGGTCACCACCACCATCAACATGACCATAGCCATGACGAGCCCGACGCCGGCCGCCTGGTCAGGATCGAGCAGGAATTGCTCGGCAAGAACAATGCCTACGCGATGCAAAACCGGGCGTACTTCAAGGAACACAATATTTTTGTGTTGAACCTGGTTTCCAGCCCCGGCGCCGGCAAAACGACCCTGCTGGTCGAAACGATCAAGACCTTGAAAGATCGGATTCCGATTGCGGTGATCGAAGGCGACCAGCAGACCGAACACGATGCCGACCGCATCCGCGCCACCGGCACGCCGGCGGTGCAGATCAATACCGGCCGCGCCTGCCATCTCGATGCGCACGGCATCGGCCATGCGGTGATGGATCTGGGCGCGCAGGACAACAGCCTGCTCGCGATCGAAAATGTCGGCAATCTGGTCTGCCCGTCTTCGTTCGACCTGGGCGAGGCGCACAAGGTCGTGGTGCTGTCGGTGACCGAAGGCGACGACAAGCCGCTGAAATACCCGGACATGTTTCATGCCGCCGATCTGATGCTGATCAACAAGACCGATTTATTGCCGTATGTCGATTTCGACATCGAGCGCTGTATCGATTACGCGCGGCGGGTCAATCCGGATATCCAGATCATCCGGCTGTCATCGACCCAGGGCGAAAACTTTTCGGCCTGGACGGATTGGCTGTTGGCTCAGATGCAGGCGCTTGCCTAAAATGCCGATGAACACGATCCATTCAGACTATCCGGACAGAAAAAACGACGTGATTTGTCACTGTAGCGGAACGACTACACAGCAAATCATCAAACTTATCGACAATGGGGTCGACAATCTGGAAAGAATTTCGAGAATTACCGGGGCTAGTGCAGGCTGCGGGGCTTGTGAAACGGTAATACTGGAGTTGCTGACTGAATACCCTGGATTTAAAGCGGAATCAAATTCGCTTGCTGGACCCAAGATGTCTCTATAGCAAGTAACAAGTGGCCAAGATGAAGCTTGTTGCATTATTCCACAAACCGTAGGGAGGTGCTCTTTCAAGTCATGATAGATGGCTGAAATATCTATCTTCTGGGTCGTCGATGCCCCCTTTCTTAAAGCCTGCAAAACTGGGGGCTAACAGCTCTTCTAATCGATAGTCGGTTTTATGTCTATGCGAAAATGCTGGGTGATTGTAATTGTGGCGATGGGATACAACTGCATGGGAATTGCGGCAAGCGCATCCTTGCAAGCTTCAAGAATCCAGTCGCTTCTGAGCTCACAAGACTATGAGGCTCTTATCGAAGATGATGAGACCTATGTCACCACAAAACTGGGCAAAACTCCAAATCCACCTTTTTTAGAAACATACCAAGCAGGCGCTGCATTTACAATCAATGCGCCTGTATCGGTTACACGAGATATTCTTACACGCTATGAAGTCTACGAGAAGCTGATTCCATTTATCGATGACATCAAAGTGATTGAAGCCCCCGCCAAAGTGGCGATTGAAGGCGGAATTTTGGGTTGGAAAATGCTCTCGTTGATTCAATTCCACGACAAAGATCCAGGATGGATCCACTTTGTAGTGACTCAGGGCACCTTTGCGGGTATGGAAGGTGATTTCTATTTTGAAGCAAAACGCGGACATCAAAACACATCTCTCGTTTATTTCCGGGTAATGCAATCAGATGAGCATTTCCCTCCGCGGTTTATTATGGAATCCGGTGCCAATATGATCCTTCGCAATACCGCAAATAAAATGCGTGAATACATTGAATCCAGGTAGATACGGTTTAGCGCGTATACTCGGTTGAAGTACGAAATCCAGCATTTACGCACAGATGTCCCTCGACTTTTTCATGTCGAATGCACATTCATCAGTCGTAGGCAGACATCGGCGTACTCGGCCGATTGGTTATAGGTCAACCGATGACGGTCGCCATTGTGTGATGGCGACCGTCGTCCCATCCTTCTTACAACGATTTCAAGTATTCGACCAAGTCTTGTTTTTCCGTGTCGTTCAGATTCAGGTTAAAACGCGCAGTGTAACTCTCGACCACGTCCATCAATGTCATGAAACGGCCGTCGTGATAAAAGCGCCCTTTGTTCGCTGCGTCCATGAACAAGCCGCGTTCGCGCACGAAGAGGCCGGCCAGGTTCATCGTCTTGTAGGTATTGCCAGGCGCCCGGTCCGCCTGGAAGCTGTCGATCTTCATCTCTTCCGGGGTATGCAGGTTCCAGCCCGGCTCGGTCCACAGCGGCTCGGCATGGCATCTGGTGCAATTGGCCTTGCCGCTAAACAACGCATCTCCCCGCTTGGCCGCCGCCGGATCAAAATCAATGCCGGCTTTCGGCTTCGGCGCCGGCAGGGCCAACTGATAGAAATGGAGCGCCGGCAGTTTGGAAGTGACCTGATCCTTGTTTGGGCTTACCGACGTATGGCCAAACTTATTCGCGGCGGCGATCGGGAACTTGACGGGGTCGTCCAGCCGGGGATCGAAAAAGTTGCCGACTCCATGCATTTCCAGCACGGCCACCAGCGCGTTCCAATAAGGGACCGAGCCCCAATCGCCGGTCCAGGTATGCTGGTTGAACCCGGCAAGGTCAAAGGCGTCGGGGAGCAGGGTTGCCGCAGGCACATTGGTGGCGGTAACTTCCCCGTTGGTTATCTGTTGCGGATTGACTGTCTTGCCATCAAACAGCAGTTCCGCGTCGAACTTGCCGGGCCCCCAACTGTTCAATACCGCGCGCACGTCGTCGTTGCTTAATTGCGGTCCGTTAACGAGCTTCAGCAAATCGGTGACAGGTTGCAGATTGGGCGCGAAGGCGATGATCGCGCCGACATCGAGGTCGTGGTTCGCCCAGCCGTCCAGCCGGTGGCCAACGCCATGCGTCAGGGAATCATCCACCGTGGAATGGCAGAGGGCGCAGGTAATGCCGACCGATTTCAACGCGCCGTTCTCATTGAAGTTGCCTTTGACGCCCACAACCGCATTTTGCTGCAGGAGGGCCAAGGTGACCGCGACATCGTTCAGGTCGACCTTGCCCCGTTTGAGCTGGTGGACGATTTGCTTCGGGAGCGCATCGACGTCCACCTTCAGACCCACTCCCAAGGCTTGCTGGGGGGAGAGCCCTGCGCCGACTCCGCCAAAGCGTTCGCCCTGGATGGCTTGATGCAACTGCAGCGTATCGCCCCAGAATTTCTCATCGCCAAAGGTATCGAAACGGAAAATATCCCGGCCCTGGCCGACCATGCGGGCGGCGTTCTTGACGATGGGGTCTCTATGCAAAGGGATCCTCTTCTTCTTTCCCGAGGGATCCGTCTCGCCCGCGGAAACCGTCAGGCTGAATAAAATTCCTGCGATAAACAGACATACCGCGGTCATTTTTTGTGTACTCGTGTTGACTCTATGCATAATCCTCTCCTGGTGAGATAAGGTTGCCATTACCTAAGGCGACTTGTGCCTATTGTCTCGGTATGGGGCTGGAAAGTAACATATGGACATGTAACTTTTGCATGTTAAAACTACAAGATAAGAGGTAAGCGCACAATACGTACGAATCCTTATGCGGTTAGCTTTAAAGATGAGTTGTCTTGGAGAGTAAAAGCCTGCTGATGTTTGCAAACTATGTATAAGGATCACCAGTCCGCCAAAGGTCTATCGCGGATCATGGCCAGTTTGCTGTCCCTTTCAGCTTCAGAATCGCAAAATTGAAAAGCGATGCCCGGGCAGTAAGCGATGGCCGATAAGCCGAACGTGTAAGCGAGTGGAAAGCCGGGCAGGGTCTTGCCCGGCGGCAGTGCAGTGTAGAGGGGGGTAATCGCTGAAAAACTGCTTCAATACCCGGATCATATAATCGTGATCCAACACGCCAGCGCTTTCGCGGAGGCTGTGCATCGCCCACATCGGGCAGCCGATATCGACGCTGCGGATGCCGAGCTTCGCCGAGGCGATCGGTCCGATCGTACTGCCGCAGGGCAGGTCGTAGCGGTGCGAGTAGCGTTGATAGGGAACGCCGGCTTCCTCGCACCAATGGATGAAGCGCGCGGTGGAGATACTTTCGGAGTTGTAGCGTCGGTTCGCGTTGGCTTTGATCACGGAGCCTTTTTGTTTACGAAGACTTTATGATCCGCGTCGTAGGCCGTGGGGAAGTGAGGTTGATAGGCATGCGCCATGTCGGCTCTGATCAAAAAGCTTTGGGACAGCGCGCGCATGATTCTCAATGTATGGTGACGTCAGCGATGCTGATCCGCTTCAGCGCAAGCAGCATATTTATGGCCCTTCGGCACTCTAGCATACATGCTTGTTAACAAAGGCCCTCTTCTTGGGTCGCTCGTTCACTCAAGACGTCATATGGCCGTGATACGTGATGTTTTGAGAGTCTGAATAGCCCGATAATTCACCGATTCCGGTTCGAGATTAGACGAGTTTGACATCTGACTGGTCGCGGCGTAAGATTATTTTAATGTTTCTCCCGCTGAGATTGAGCCGATTTCAGGTTTTGTGCGTCCCGCAAGCCCGATAAGCTGGCTGTTGGGAACTCTGCATCCATCTACAAAAAGACCGTAGCGGAAGCTTAATGGGATTGGCTAGGATTAGGTTGGTTTTTTTCATGTTTAACCGAACTGAACTGCGCCGAAATCCTGAGGGAGAAGATCAAGTACGCATTTCTGCGTGAGATGTTGGATAGCTTTCCACCGCTTCGACTGCTTTCGCAAAGCTTTGTATATATTTTCGAAAATCTGAGTGGAAAATGCTTGCTTAATAATTGACGGAATAGTCTTTCTATCAATGAGCTAAGCAAGGATAGCCATTTTTTATGCAAAATATGGGCTAATGAAGAAAAATCATGTCAAATCACCGATCAACTTCTTTAAATAGCTTTCTAAATTTGCCTCGATGGCTTCGTCGCTTCTTGGTAGATCATCCTAATTTTCCAACCGTTTTCTTAATAATTGGTTTCATTGCGATCCTCTCATTGCTGGATCTCCAGTTAGATATCATTAAAATTTCCAAGTTGGGTTTTACACTAGATGCTGATTCTTTTTCTGCGGCGTTTCAGCGCTTTTTGATCAATTTACGGGATTTGTACCACGAGTTGCCTGATTTCATTCGTGAGTTGGTTTGGTCTCTGTATAAGAATTGTCTTTATTTTGTAGTGCCGTTCATCTTGCTGCTCGAATACCTTGTCCCATGCAGGCTAGAGCAGCCGCTCTTGAGCGCTGGCTTCCTGCAGGATGCGATCTGGTTCGTGGTGCGCACGCTTTTAGACCCGCTCTTGCTGGGACCAACGTTCATCATTCTCGAGGCTGTCTACGATCATAATCTGAGCTTTTTGACAATTCAAACCACATCGGCATGGCCTTTGTCCTTACAAGTCCTACTGGCAGTGGTGATGAGTGATTTCCTAAACTGGTTTAGTCATGTGTTGATCCACAAAAACTCGGTGCTATGGGCATTTCACGCCGTCCATCATTCTCAGGAACAGATAAACGTTTTTACCGATGATCGCAGTCACCCGGTCGACGTTCTCTTTCGGAGGGTCATAACCTACGCTCCATTTCTCATGTTCGACCCAGCGCTCCCCATACTTACCGCAATGGTAGTGATAAGAGGGGCCATGCAGAGATTCATCCATGCCAACGTGCAGATCGATTTTGGGGTTTTAAACTATGTTCTGGTGTCGCCGCAATTTCATCGACTACATCACTCAAAAGAGGATCGTCATCGTGACAAGAACTTCGGCGTGCTTTTCAGCTTCTGGGACTATCTCTTCGGAACAGCTTATCGAGGCCCATCAGAATATCCGGCTACAGGTATTGCCGATTCCGATTTTCCCTGCGAGAGTCGAGTAAGGAAATCGCGACTAATGTGGAATGTTTGCCGACAGATAACCTATCCGTTCGTAAAACTGTTCCGGGATGGAGTCGACGGAGGACGCAGACTATTTACGGCCATGGAAAATCGCGGCATCTCAATCCGTGGCATGTTGAAGATGAGGAAATGAGGCGCGTAGGGGGTATAAGCTAGGTCGGGCATGCCCATTATGCCCGCTACCCCGTTTTTTCATCGAACAACCAATACTAGGCAGCCCAAGATCATTCAAATACGATACTCAGTCAGTCAGTCAGTCAGTCAGTCAGTAACCGATGGCCGATAAATCGAACGCGTCATCCAGTGGAATGCAGGGCAGGGCTTTGCCCGGCGGTGGCGTACGTGCAGTAGGAGGCTTAACCCATAAAAAACCGCTTCAAGACCCGTATCATATAATCGTGATCCAACACGCCCGCGCTTTCGCGGAGGCTGTGCATCGCCCACATCGGGCAGCCGATGTCGACGCTGCGGATGCCGAGCTTGGCCGAGGCGATCGGCCCGATCGTGCTGCCGCAGGGCAGGTCGCAGCGGTGCGAGTAGCGTTGATAGGGAACGCCGGCTTCCTCGCACCAATGGATGAAGCGTGCGGTGGAGATGCTTTCGGAGCTGTAGCGCCGATTCGCGTTGGCCTTGATCACCGGGCCCTTGTTCACGAAGACCTTATGATCCGCGTCGTAGGCCGAAGGGAAGTTGGGTTGATAGGCATGCGCCATGTCCGCGCTGATCAAAAAGCTTTGCGACAGCGCACGCGCATGGTCCTCGCGGTCCGGTGACGTCGCGATGCTGATCCGTTCCAGCACATCGGTCAAGAAGCTGCCGGCCGCGCCGATGTGGCTTTCGCTGCCGATTTCTTCGTGGTCGAAGAACGCGCAGACCAGCGTGCTTTCGGCCTGATTCAGGATGTTATCGTCGAGCAGGGCTTGCAGTCCGGCATGGCAGGAGGCCAGGTTGTCGAGCTGGCTGTCGGCGATGAATTCCTGGTTCGCGCCCCAGAGCGCGCCTTTCTGGGTGTCGTAGACGGCCAGATCCCAGGACAGTACTTGCGCGGCGCCGATGCCGACGGCCTGTTCCAGCAAGGATAAAAAATAAGGCTGCGGCAGTTGTTCGCCGGTCAATTGCGCGAGCAGCAGCGGCAATTCGTTCTGTTTGTGCAGCTTCAGGCCGTCTTCGTTGACGCCACGGTTCATGTGGATCGCAAGATTCGGCAGACGCAACAGCGGTCGCTCGAAGCGCACCAGCTTGTGCGTGAGGCGTTCGCGGTCATCGACATAGCTAACCCGTCCGGCGAGGCTCAGGTCGCGGTCGGTAAAGGTCGCAAGAATCGGGCCGCCGTAAATCTCGACGCCGAGCCGGGCGATACCGTCACTCACTGTCGCGGGATTCGGCTTGACGCGGAGGCCCGGCGAGTCGGTATGCGCGCCGACGATGCTGAAGCCGGATTCGGCGGTCGCTTTGTGTCCCAACACGAACAGCACGATCGAGGAATCGTCGCGCACGACGTAATAGCGCCCGCCCGCATGCAAATCCCATTTGGCGCTTTCGTCGAGCCGGTTAAACAGAAATGCCTTGGCGGCGGTTTCGATCGAGGCGACCGCATGCCAGGGGCTCGGGCTCTTGTCGATGAAGTCCAGCAAATGCTGCGCGTGTTGTCTGGCGGTCATGATCTTTCCTGCAAATCCAGCGCGGCGGAATTGATGCAGTAACGCAGCCCGCTCGGCTGCGGACCATCCGTGAACACATGGCCGAGATGCGCGCCGCACGACTTGCAGGTCACTTCGACCCGGCGCATGCCGTGGCTGCTGTCGGCATGTTCGGCGACGCTGTCTGCGGATAACACATCCCAGAAACTCGGCCAGCCGGAGCCCGAATCATATTTGGTATCGGAATCGAACAATGCATTGCCGCAGCAGGCGCAGCGATAGATTCCCGGCGTTTTGCAGTCGTAGTATTTGCCGGTAAACGGCGGTTCGGTGGCTTTCAGCCGGCAGATCGCGAATTGATCGGGCGTCAATTTATCGCGCCATTGTTCGTCGTTATTTTTGTTGTCGCTCATGGTCGGTCTCCAATGCCTCGGTTCAGCCCATTGTACCCGCCTGGGGCCGCATCGCAAAACCTGCCGGCACGGCCGGGAAAATATCACTTTTTGACAGCAATCGAGACCCTTTATAATGAGGCGTATGATGATGTCATTGGGATGAGGTTTATGAGTCAAAAAAAATTATCGCTGCAGGAACAATTGTTGAAGACGGGGCTTGTGACCACCGCGCAGGTCAGGACCGCAAAGTCCGACAAACATAAACAGGTTCAGCAGCAGCGCCATAATAAGGTGGAGATCTCGGATGAGGGCAAGCGCATGGTGCAGCAGGCGCTTGCCGAAAAGGCCGAGCGCGACAAGGAACTGAATCGGCTTAAACAAGAGCAGGAAGAACGCAAGCAAATCGCCGCGCAAGTTCGGCAATTGATCGAAAGCCACCGTATCGCGATCGACGAGGGCGCGATCGATGAATTTGACGACAGCCAGGCCTATCATTTTACCGATCATAACAAGGTCAAAAAGCTGTTCGTGCCGAAAGCGATGCGGGATCAGATCAGCAACGGCAGATTGGCGATCGTCAGGCTGCGCAAACGCTACGAAGTGGTGCCGGTCGACATTGCCGGAAAGATCCGCGAGCGCGATCCGGCCTGTGTGATCGTGTGGAACGATGCCTCCGCTCAAGCGGTCCAACCGAGCGACGATCCGTATGCGCAATACGAGATACCCGATGATTTGATGTGGTAAGTCGTAGGCATGCTTATTGCCAGGAGTTCAGTTTTAATATCGGAATTGTAGATATTAATATCCAATAAATATCGATTGTCTGATCTAAAGCAGGGGCTCTATACTGGCAGGCAGGGGCTAATCATGTAATGCAAGGGGGGGCTATGATAATATTTTTTAGAAATATACCCATAAACACCAAGAAATATGAGATAGCGGCTTTCATTGAGCCGGCTTTTAACGATAGTTTCTTGGTCGGTTCCAGAACCAAAATATCTGTTCAAGACATTGAAATCCTGTCGATTCAGGATATAGACTCAAACGAACAGGAAAGGCATGCATTGGTCCAGGTATACCCTGATGAAGTGGCAAGGCGGCTGATCAAGCGCATCGATGGCGCGGTTTTCAAAAATACGCCCGTTTCGGCGCGCGAATATGTCAACCGTTCGTCATTGAATGACTCTAGAAATTCAGGCCCGAGTACAGCGGCTGAAATTCTCAACCGTCGCGTTGTGGATCGAAGAAGAAAGCCGTTGATGAACTCCTGGCAAAAAGATCCGATTCTAGTCCACACGGTAAGTGACTAACTACACGTTATCTGTATTGTTTTTAAAACGGCTCCAGTTTGCATTTAAACGCCTCGCATTCACAGAATTTGAACGTGGGGAGCCGCAGGACCTTCTAAAGCCCATGCAATAGCTGACTCAACTGAGTAAAATCAGTTTTTGCGTAGTGCTTAATGCAGGACGAAAGGTCGCAGTGATTTATTTGCAGCGAATTCGCCTGAACGATTAAGATAACCCGATTTTTGACTTTGGAAGCCGCCGCCATGCGCCGATTTTTATTCTTATTGTGTCTTGCACTGCCGGCCTATGCGGTGGACGAAAAGCCTCCCCGGGTGGAAGAAGGGTCCTCGCAGCTGGAAGATGCGCCCGAGGAGGTGCCCGAACCGCCGATGCCGGTACAGAGCGGCGAAACGCTGGAGCCCGACATTACGATCATCCGCAAGGGCAAGAATACGATCCAGGAATACCGTCATGGCGCCCAGCTGTATATGATCAAGGTGATCCCGGATGTCGGTCCTCCGTATTACTTCATCGACTCGGACGGCGACGGCAGGATGGACGTGCAGGGCAACGATCTGGACCGGGGCAATCAAATCAACATGTGGAAGATCCTGGAGTGGGATTAGTCACGCGGTGGATAGGCGATAAGCGATGGGTCTTAGACTAAAGCTGGTGATCGTGTTGGTTCTGCTGACCATTCTCGGCATCGGGCCGATGCCGGTGACCAGCGTGGTCGGCATCTATATCGTATTGTTTCGTCCGGCCTGGTTTAAACGCATGGTGTTGAAGCTGTACGATGAGCCGGATGCCTGACATGAAACGCCTGATCTGCCTGTATGCGGCGCTGTTGTTCGCGCCGGCGGCGCTACCGGCGAATGCTGTCGCACCCTCACCCCAGGCCGCGATCGCGAGCGCGCATCCTTTGGCGACGCGCGCGGGCTTTGAAATCCTCAACAAAGGCGGCAATGTGTTCGATGCGGCCGTGGCGGTCAGCGCGGTTTTAGCCGTGGTCGAACCGTCCGGTTCGGGGCTGGGCGGCGGCGGCTATTGGCTGCTGCACCGGGCCTCCGACGGCTTCGAGACGATGATCGACGGCCGCGAAAAGGCGCCGTTCGCCGCGCGCAAGGACATGTTTCTGGACAGCCGGGGCAAGGCCGATCCGAAGTTATCGGTCGACGGCGCGCTGGCCGCCGCGATACCCGGCATGCCGGCCGCGCTCGCGCATTTGTCCGAACGTTACGGGCGCCTGCCGCTCGCCGAAAGCCTCGCGCCGGCGATTCGGATCGCCGAAAACGGCTTTGCAGTCGGCCACAAATTCCTGAAGCTGCTCGGGACCCGGCAGCAGGTCGTCGGCCGTTTTCGCTCCTCTGCGCGCATCTTTTTGCCGCAAGGCAGGCTGCCGGCGCCTTTTTCGATTCTGCGCCAGCCGGATTTGGCCGCTACGCTCAAACAGATCGCCAAGTCGGGCCGGGACGGATTTTACCGGGGCAAGGTGGCGGCAAAGCTCGTCAACAGTGTCAGGTCTGCCGGCGGCATTTGGACCGAAGAGGACCTCGAATCCTACCGCGTCGTCGAACGGCGGCCGCTCAAGGGCAACTACCACGGCATCAAGATCACCAGTTCCCCGCCGTCTTCGTCGGGCGGCATCGTGTTGATCGAGGCGTTGAATGTGCTGTCGGCCTATGATTTGAAACAGGCGGACCCGGCGACGCGCAAGCACCTGATCGTCGAGGCGATGCGCCGCGCCTATCACGACCGCGCCTTGTACCTCGGCGATCCCGATTATGTATCCATTCCAGTCGAGCGCTTGTTGAACGCCGATTATGCGGCGGGCCTGCGCAGCACGATCCGCTTCGACAAGGCCTTGCCGAGCGCGATGTTGTCCGGGGAAGACGAACAGGAGGCGGAAGCGGCGAATACGACGCATTTTTCGATCATCGATCAGGACGGCAACCGCGTCGCGGCGACCCTGAGCATCAATTTTCAGTTCGGTTCCGGCTTCGTCGCGGAGGGAACCGGCGTGTTGCTGAATGACGAGATGGACGATTTCGCGAGCAGCGCCGGCAACGTCTATGGCCTGGTCGGCGGCGCGGCGAATGCGATACAGCCGGGCAAACGGATGCTGTCGAGCATGACGCCGACTTTTCTCGAAAACGAGCGCGGCGTCGCGGTGCTTGGCACGCCGGGCGGCAGTCGGATCATCTCGATGGTGCTGCTCGCAGCGCTTGACTACGCGGAGGGGCACGAACCCGCTTCGTGGGTCAGCTTGCCGCGCTTTCATCATCAATATCTGCCGGATGCGATTCAATACGAACCCGGTGCATTGAACGCAAGTGAAGTCAAAGACCTTGCCGCGAAAGGCCATCAATTGACCGTCGTGCCTGAACGCTACGGCGACATGCAGGCGGTACTCTGGAATAAAAAGACTCGCGAGTTGAGCGCCGGCAGCGATCCGCGCGGCGAGGGGATGGCTCTCGTTGGACCCTAGCATGGGCAGGATGCAACAATGACCCTCCATGTGCTGAATATCCGGTTCGGCAGGGTCTCAGCGCTTCCGGCCGAATTGCCGTATTACTGGCACCTGCTCGACAGCGACGAGCAGAGCCGCGCGCAACGCATCAAAAATCCGCAAAGGCAAGCGCGTCAGGTCGAGGCACAGGGACGACTGCGAATCATTCTTGGCAAAGCGATCGATATCGCGCCGGAACGCTTGCGGTTCGCCCGCCATGCCCACGGCAAACCTTATCTGCCCGATTTTCCGGATTTCGCTTTCAACCTCTCGCATACGGCCGACCGGATGGCGGTCGTCATCAGCCGCGGCTGCCGGGTCGGCATCGATATAGAATCCTGCAAACCCCGAGCGAATATGGACGCACTGGCCGATAAATGCTTCGGTGCGGAGGAAAAGGCGTATTGGCTGGCTTTGCCCGAAGCGGAGCGATTGCACGCGTTTTACCGCTTCTGGACACGCAAGGAAGCCTTCGTCAAGGCGGTCGGTCAAGGTATCAGTCTGGGGCTACCGCATTGCGTGATCGACCCCCTCAACCCCGAGAGGATGCTCGACGTACCCACGTCCTGCGGCCATGCCGGAGACTGGTCGCTTTCAGGATTTGCTGTGAGCGACGACATTTGCGGAGCGGTTGCGGTCGATGGGGCGATCGATCAGATCCTCATCAGGGCGCTTTGAATTCGGCGGGCCGGACGGCCGGCTTTGAAGAATCGTCCATTGAATTATTTGACATTTTGGGCCCGGTCAGTATGCTGCCTGTTTCCAACAGCATCGAAAGCATGCTGGCGGCGGATCAAAAAAAGACCGCCGCCTAACTTCCACACAGACAGGCGCACACATTGCCAATGAGTATCAATCCCGAACAACCGATCAAATTTTCGCCCATGCTCCGCCTGCAATGGGAAGAAGCTCAGCAAAAATTCGTGATCCTTTATCCCGAAGGCATGGTCGAACTGAATCAAAGCTCGGCCGAGATTCTACAACTGTGCGACGGCGCGCATAACCTCGGCCAGATCGTCGGCGAGCTGGAACAGAAGTTCCAGGCCTCGGGTCTGATCCACGACATCACCGCTTTCCTCGACATCGCTTTAAAAAATGGCTGGATTCAACAACACTAAGATTACCCCGCCGCGCTGGCTGCTGGCGGAACTGACCTACGCCTGCCCGTTGCAGTGCCCGTATTGCTCGAATCCAATCGATTACAGCCAATACCCGTCCGAACTGACGACCGAGGACTGGAAGCGCGTGCTCACCGAAGCGCGCAAGATGGGCGCGGTGCAGCTCGGTTTTTCCGGCGGCGAACCGCTGACCCGCAAAGACCTGGTCGAGCTGGTCAAGCATGCGCGGGAGCTGGGTTATTATTCGAACCTGATTACCTCGGGCTACGGCATGACCGAGGAAAAAATCGTGCAGCTCAAGGAAGCCGGGCTCGACCATATCCAGGTCAGTATCCAGGCCAGCACGCAGGAGTTGAACGACCATATCGCCGGCACCGCATCGTTCGAACATAAGAAGGAAGTCGCGCATCTGGTCAAGAAACACGGCTATCCGATGGTGCTCTGTGTGGTGATCCACCGCGAGAATATTCATCAGATGCCCGAAATCCTGGCGATGGCCGAGGAGCTGGGCGCCGACTACCTGGAACTCGCGAATACGCAGTATTACGGCTGGGCGCATGCAAACCGCGATTTGTTGATGCCGACCCAGGAGCAGTTCGAAGAGGCCGAGGCGATCGCGCAGGCGTTCAAGGAAAAGGTCGCGGGCAGGATGAAAATCTATTACGTGGTGCCCGATTATTACGAAGACCGCCCGAAAGCCTGCATGAACGGCTGGGGCACGACCTTCCTGACGATCGCGCCGGACGGCATGGCGCTGCCTTGTCACGCGGCGCGCGACCTGCCGGGGCTCGACTGCCCGAACGTGAAGGACTACAGCATCGAAGAGATCTGGAACGAATCGAAAGCGTTCAACTTCTTCCGCGGCGACGACTGGATGAAAGAACCCTGCCGCAGCTGCGACGAAAAAGAAAAAGATCACGGCGGCTGCCGCTGCCAGGCCTATCTGCTGGCCGGCGACATGTACGCGGCCGATCCGGTGTGCAGCAAGTCGCCGGATCATCATTTGATCGAGGAGGCGATCGCTTCGGCGAGAGACAGTGCTTTAGCGGTCAATGAAAAACCGCTGATTTTCCGGAATAGCAAGAACTCGAAGCTACTTTCCTGACGGTTGGCTCCACTTAGCGCGGATTCTTGTGAAACCCCAACTGAAAATTCCGAAACAGCCGCAGCCTTCCGAATTGCAGGCCCTGCATCAACTTTACCAAAGCGGCCGTTTGCAGCAGGCCGAGGTTCAGGCGCAGGCATTGCTCGGCGCCTATCCGAAAGCGCCGGTGTTGTACAACATCATCGGACTTTGCCAGCAAGGGCAGGGGAGATTGCGCGAGGCGGCGGCCAGTTTCCGGAAGCTCCTGGCGATCGATCCGAACATTGCCGAAATCCATTTCAACCTGGGCGTGCTGCAGACGCAGCTGAACGATCAGAAGGCGGCGGTCGCCTGTTACCGTAAGGCCTTGCAACTGAAGCCGTCGTTGCCGTCCGCGCATTTCAATCTGGGCGCGCTGTTGCAGGGACAGGGATTTCTGAAGGAGGCGGCGCAGCATTACCAGAAGGCCGTCGATCTGGAGCCGCGTTTTTTTGAGGCGCTCGGCAATCTCGGCGCCGTGCAGCAACTGCAAGGAAGGCTCGAAGAGGCCGAGCAATGCTACCGCAAGGCGCTGGCGATTCAAACTGACGCGCGCGGCCACTTCAATCTCGGGACGGTCTTGTACGGGCTGGGGCGGCATCAGGATGCGGTCCTGGAGTTTCGGGAAGCGGTCAATCTCGATCCCGATTTTGCCGATGCCTGGAATTCGCTCGGCGAAACCCTGCGCGACCGCGGCGAGATGGAAGAGGCGGTGCGCTGCTATGAACGGGCATTGGCGGCAGAGCCTCAGCATGGCCGGGCGCAATACAACCTCGGCGAGACGCTCTGCCTCGCCGGCCGTCTACATGACGCGATTCCCTATTTCGAAGCCTCCGACTTTGCCGACAGCAAGGAGCGGGCGCTGCAATGCCTGTACAAAACCGGACAGTTCGAGCCGTTCAAACAACGCTTCGACCAACTTGCAGCCCAGTCCAAGCATCATTCGGTGCTGCTCGGCGCGCTGGCGGCCCACTATGCGACCAACTTCGGTCAGCAAAATGCCTATCAATTCTGCAAAGAGCCGATGGACTATGTGCTGCATACGCGGATCAATGAACTGGCCGCGCCCGATAGCCCGCTGCTGCACGAACTCTTGCAGGACATTCAGCATCTCGCGATCGCGGAAAGAAAGCAGGGGCGGCTGTATTACGGCATGCAGTCCGCCGGTAATTTATTGCTGAGATCGGAACCGTCTTTCCAGAAGCTGGCCGCGCTGATTCGCCAGAAAATTGCGGAATACCGGCAGCATTTTGCCGGCAGCCGCGAGGAAATCATCAAGGCCTTTCCGCACCGGGTCGAATTTACCAGCTCCTGGTATTTAAGGATGAAGCAGGGCGGCTATCTGACCTCGCACATCCACGAGGAAGGCTGGATCAGCGGCTGCGTCTATCTGAAGCTGCCCGAAAGGATAGCCGGTCACGAAGGCAGCTTTGCCTACAGCACCGACGGCGACGATTATCCGAGGCTGCATGACAATTTTCCGAGCCAAATCGTCGATCAACAGGTCGGCGATCTGGTGTTGTTTCCTTCCTCGTTGTTTCATCGCACGATTCCGTTTCATTCGGACCAGGAGCGGGTTTGCGTGGCGTTCGACGTGAAGCCCGCAGCGTAGGGCACGCATTGCGTGCCTTTTCGAAGTCTCGACCTGCCGGAAAGTTTTGGAAAGGTGCGCGGTGCGCACCCTACAATCCTGCCCAAGGCGTGTAGAGCCCTTCGACATTCGCGCCGAACATATCGAGCACCCGCCCGACCGTTTCATCGACCATCGCGGCCAAGGAGTCCGACTTGCTGTAAAAAGCCGGCATCGGCGGAAACATGATGCCGCCCATTTCGGTGACGGTCCCCATATTGCGGATATGCATCAGATTCAGCGGCGTTTCGCGCGGCATGATCACGAGGCGCCGCCGTTCTTTCAGCACCACGTCGGCAGAGCGCGAGATCAGGTTGTCGCCGAAGCCGTGCGCGACCGCGGCGAGCGTCTTCATCGAGCAGGGCGCGATGATCATGCCTTCGGTCTTGAAACCGCCGCTGGCGATGCTGGCGGCGATGTCGCTGATGCCGTGGGTCACGTCGGCCAGGCGATACAGATCGGCGCGCTTCATGTTCATCTCGTGCTTCAGATTCACCACGCCGGCATCCGAGATGACCAGGTGGGTCTCCCATTCCGGCTGCGGCTGCAAGTGTTGCAGCATCCTGACGCCATAGACCGCGCCGGTCGCGCCTGTCATCGCAATGATCAAACGTTTTTTCTGCATGGGGATTCCTTCCTCACACCCCGGCGGCGACACGGGACGCCAGTTGTTCCGCAAACCGGTCGGCCGCGCTCACCAGGGCGTCGATCATCTCCTCGCTTTGGGCGATGTGGGCTGCGTTCGGCAGCACGATCATGTCGGCCTCGGGCAGGGCGTGTTGCAGGCTGAACGCGGCTTCGATCGGGCAGACCAGGTCGTTGCGGCCGTGGATGATTGCGGTGGGAATACCGTGCAGTTTGTTGCAGTTGTCCAGAATCTGGTTTTCCTCGATGAAATAGCTGTGTTCGGCATAATGCAGTTCCATCGCGGCCTGCTGGACCATTTGCTCGGTCACATGGCTGTTTTCGTCGGCCTCAAAAGCGTTGCCGAGCGCGACTTGCCCGCCCCAGGCCGACCATGCGCGGGCGACCCGGCGCTGGGCGATCTCGTCGTCGCCGGCAATCGCTTTGCAAAGCCCTTGCAGCAGATTGACCCGGTCGCGCGAGGGGATGCTTTCGTAGAGAAGTTGCCATTGTTCGGGATAGATGCGTCCCGCGCCGTTTTTCAGAAACCAGTCCATATCCATCTGCCGCGCCAGGAATACGCCGCGCAGGATCATGCCGAGCACCCGGCCCGGATGCTGCTGGGCATACAACAGCGCCAGCGCGGCGCCCCAGGAGCCGCCGAACAGCAGCCATTGGCTGATGTTCAGATGGATGCGGATGCGCTCCATGTCGTCGATCAGATCCTGCGTCGTGTTGTTCTCGATCTCGCCGAACGGCTTCGACTGGCCGCAGCCGCGCTGATCGAACAGAATGATGCGGTAGAGTGCCGGATCGAAAAAGCGCCGATGATCGGGTTTGGTGCCCGAGCACGGGCCGCCGTGCAGGAAAATGACCGGAATGCCTTCGGGATTGCCGCTTTCCTCGACGTAAACCGCATGCTGGCTGCCGGTTTCAAGATAAAAAATAGGGTTGGGGTCGATCTCTGGGTATAACGTTTTCATGCGGTAAGTGGGTTAAATTCCCTTCTGCGTAGGGTACGCTGCGCGTACCGTTTTGATAAAACTTGCCGGGTTTTCCGGGGTATGAGTCCGAGGCGAGGAGAGGCCTGGCGGATTTTTTCATGTCAACGCCGCCCGCCCAGCAACGACCCCAACACCCCGCGGACGATCTGCCTTCCGACCTGACTGCCGATGCTGCGCGCGGCGCTTTTGAGCAGCGCTTCGGTCGCGGTTTCGCGGCCGCGGGTCTGCCGTGGAGAGCCTGTCTCTTTCCGGGTAACCTTGGCTTGAATGTCTTCAAGGTCCGCCGCGCTGGCCAGCTGCTCTTTTTGCTTGAGCAGTTCGTAGGCCGACTCGCGGTCGACCGCCTGGTCGTAGCGGCCTTTGAACGGCGAGCGGCTGAGTAAGTCCTGGCGCTGCGTATCGGTCAGCGGGCCGATCTGCGATTCGGGCGGGCGAATGAAGACGCGTTCGACCGGCGTCGGGCTGCCGTCATGATCGAGCACCGAAACCAGTGCCTCGCCTTTCTTCAGCTCCAGGATCGCGGCCTCGGTATCGATGGCCGGATTGGCGCGGAAGGTGCCGGCGACGCTCTTGACGACCGCCTGGTCTTTCGGCGTAAACGCCCTCAGCGCATGCTGGATCTTGAGCCCGAGCTGGCCGAGAATGTCTTCCGGCACGTCGAGCGGGCTCTGGCTGATGAAATACACGCCGACGCCTTTCGAGCGGATCAGCCGGACGATCTGCTCGATCTTGTCGGTCAAGGCTTTCGGCGCTTGTTCGAACATCAGATGCGCCTCGTCGAAAAACAGCACCAGCTTCGGCCGCTCGGCGTCGCCGGCCTCGGGCAGGTTTTCGTACAGTTCGGCGAGCAGCCAGAGCAGGAAGGTCGCATACAGGCGCGGCGACTTTGTCGTCAACTCGGTCGCGTCCAGGATGCTGATCACGCCGTTGCCGGAGAAGTCGGTCTTGCAGATGTCCTCAAGATTCAGCGCCGGTTCGCCGAAGAAGCTTTCGGCGCCCTGCTGTTCGAGCACCAGCAGTTGCCGCTGTATCGCGCCTAGGCTGGCGGAGGCGATCGTGCCGTATTCGGCCTGCAATTCTTTCGCATGCTCGCCCATCCAGGTCAACAACGCGCGCAGGTCTTTCAGATCGAGCAGCAGCATGCCGTTATCGTCGGCGATTTTGAAACCACTGTAGAGCACGCCGCTTTGGGTGTCGTTCAGCTCCAATAAATTGCTCAGCAACAGCGGCCCCATGTCGGCGATCGTGGCGCGCACCGGGTGTCCGCTTTTGCCGAACACGTCCCAAAATACGGCCGGATTGCCGCGCGGCTGGAAGCCGGTCACGCCGGTCAGTTGCACGCGTTCGTTGATTTTGTCGTTGATTTGGCCGGGCTGTGCGATGCCGGACAAATCGCCCTTGATGTCGGCCAGAAACACCGGCACGCCGATCTTCGAGAAACCTTCGGCCAGGATTTGCAGGGTCACGGTTTTGCCGGTGCCGGTCGCGCCGGAAATCATGCCGTGCCGGTTGGCCATCGCGGCATTCAATAAGACCTTGACGCCGTTCTGTCCTCCGATAAATAATTCCTGCATGGTGAGGCCTGCTAAGAGTCGTGTGATGAGCCATCGTAGCACAGCCCCATCTTGCAAGAAAGCGGCGCTTCCTCTATAACTATTACCAAACTATTAACGCCTGGCCGGGAAAAGTTTGTTTCCGAGTTCGGCAGGGCATATCCAACACTGTCATCAGGGAAACGATGATTCCGCGCTATCGGTCGGGGCGCGCATGAAAACCTGCCGTTTTATTATCCCATACAGCATTTCTAAATTTTCGAGGTAACCCTTATGTCAACCGTGGCAGATCCCATCGTAGGAAACTGGTACAAGGATTTGGAAAACAATCTGACTTTCAAAGTGATCAACATCGAGGAAGGCGAGGATTCGATCGAGGTGCAGTATCTCGACGGCGACATCGGCGAATACGATCACGAGAGCTGGTATAATTCGACTTTCGATTTTATCGAGGAACCGGAAGACTGGAGCGCGCCTTTCGACGACATCGAAGGCGACGATCTGGGCTATACCGACACGGACGAGCATCGGCGCAACCCCGAGGACATCGATTTCGAAGATTATTTGGATTAAACAGGACACAACATTATGAGAATGGACCCCCAGGAATTCCTGGATTGGGAGACGAAGCGGATCACCTTGCTCGCGATGTCGGGAGCCGGCAAGACCACGCTCGCGAACAAATTGCCCAAGGCCAAGTGGTTTCACTATTCGGGCGACTACCGGATCGGCACCCGCTATCTGGAAGAGCCGATCATGGACAATATCAAGCGCCAGGCGATGCATGTGCCGTTCCTGCGCGACTTGCTGCTGTCCGATTCTATACGGATCAGCAACAACATCACGGTCGAAAATCTGGCGCCGGTGTCGAGTTTTCTCGGCAAACTCGGAAATCCGAACTTGCACGGGCTGTCGCTCGAGGAATTCAAGCGCCGGCAAAAACTGCATCATCAGGCCGAAATCTGCGCGATGAACGATGTGCAGGATTTCATCGCCAAGGCACAGGACATCTACGGCTACAAGCATTTCATCAACGATGCCGGCGGCAGCGTTTCCGAACTCGATTGCCCCGAAGTGATCGAAAATCTCGCCAAGCACACGCTGATCGTCTATATCGAAATCCCGAACGATCTGGAGCAAACGATCATCGCGCGCGCCAAGGCCGAGCCGAAACCGCTGTATTACCGGGAAGAGTTTCTCGACGAAAAGCTCCCTGAATTCATGGCGCTGAAAAACTATGCCACGACCGACGAGATACCTCCTAATGAATTCGTGACCTGGGTGTTTCCGGAACTGTATCAGTCCAGACTGCCGCATTACCAGGCGATCGCCGACCAGTACGGTTATACGATCAATGCGCACGAGGCGGCGAAGGTTGAGACCGAAGACGATTTTATCCGCCTGATTGCCGCGGCGATCGCGGCCCAGCAATGACGGATTGATTTGATGCCATTAGTCGCTCACACCGATTTACCGACATTCTCACGGCTCAAGGAAGAAGGCGAGGTGATCCTGGAGGTCGACCGCGCCAGCCATCAGGACATCCGCGAGATGCACATCGGCCTGTTGAACATCATGCCCGATGCGGCGCTGGAAGCGACCGAACGGCAGTTTTTCCGGCTGGTCGGCGCCTGCAACCAGATCGCGCAGTTTCATGTGCATCCCTTCACGATCGAGGGCCTGCCCCGAGGCGAGGCGGCGAAAGAGCATATCGCGAAGTATTACGAGTCGTTCGAAAAGATCAAGCAGGACGGCCTGGACGCCTTGATCATCAGCGGCGCGAACGTGACCCATCCGCACTTGCCCGAGGAAGATTTCTGGCAGCCGTTGACCGAGGTATTTGCCTGGGCCAAGGAAAACGTGACGTCGGTATTATGTTCGTGCCTTGCGACGCATGCGCTGATCGAGTATTGCTACGGCATCGAACGCACCCGGCTGCCGGCCAAGCGCTGGGGCGTATTCGCGCACCGTCTGGTCAACCGCACGCATCCTCTGGTCGCCGAAATCAACACCCGCTTCGATGTGCCGCATTCGCGCTTCAACGAGATTTTTCAAAAGGACATGGAAGCGAAAGGATTGAAGGTGCTGGCGGTCAGCAAGGATGCCGGCGTGCATCTGGCGGTCAGCCCGGACGGCTTCCGTATCGTGTTCTTTCAGGGGCATCCCGAATACGACGACATCAGCCTGCTGAAGGAATACAAGCGCGAGGTGCTGCGCTACTATCGCGGCGAAATCGACGAGTATCCGCCGTTTCCGGTTAATTATTTCACGCCGGAGGCGCAGCGCATCTTCGGCGACTATCGCCAGCATGTGATCGAGGCGCGGCAATCCGGTGGTGCTCTGGACGAGTTTCCGGAAAATCAGGTGCTCGATACGATCGACAATACCTGGCGCGATACCGCGAGAGCCCTGTTCGACAACTGGCTCGGCAAGGTTTATCAACTGACCAACCAGGATCGCCGCCTGCCGTTCATGGACGGCATCGATCCGGAGAATCCTTTGGGGTTATGAGCGTGCATCAGCAATTCTTGCAGCAGGCGATCGAGCTGGCGGTGCGGAATGTCGAATCGGGGCAGGGAGGACCTTACGGCGCGGTGATCGTCAGAAACGGCGAAATCATCGCCGGCAGCGGCAACCGGGTGACCACTAATCTGGACCCGACCGCGCACGCCGAAATCCTGGCGATTCGGCTCGCCTGTCAGAAATTGCAGAATTTTCAGTTAACCGACTGCATCCTTTACACCAGCTGCGAACCTTGCCCGATGTGCCTCGGCGCGATCTATTGGGCAAGGCTGCAAAAGGTCTATTTCGCCTGTGACAGGCATGATGCGGCCACGGCGGGATTTGACGACAGCTTCATCTATGAGGAGCTGGCGATTCAGCCTGCCGAGCGCCGCATCGCGATGCTGCATCTCGATCTGCCGGACTCCGGCAGCCCTTTTGCCGCCTGGGCGGAAAAGGGCGATAAGGTGCGATATTGATTCGGCTTTACGCCGATGCCCGGAAGGAAATCGGGCTTAAGGCGGTTTATGGATACGTTGGCTGAGCGGAGTCGAAGCCAACAATTAGCTTCGACTCCGCTCAGCCAACGATATTTTTGCAATCGGCTATGGGTCTTCTTTCTAAGAATATCGCCTCAGGAGGCCGCCAAGCCCGCAATGTTGTAGCCGCAATCGACATAAGTCACTTCGCCGGTGATGCCGGAGGCCAGATCGGAGCACATGAAGGCCGCAACATTGCCGACTTCCTCGATGGTGACGTTGCGTTTCAATGGCGCGGTATAGGCCGCCTTGCTCAGCATCGCCTTGAAGTTGTTGATGCCGGAAGCGGCCAGGGTCCGGATCGGGCCCGCCGAGATCGCGTTCACGCGCGTGCCCTCAGCGCCCAGCGCGACCGCCATGTAGCGTACATTCGCTTCCAGGCTCGCTTTCGCGACGCCCATCACGTTGTAATTCGGAATCGCGCGTTCGGCGCCGAGATAGGTCAGGGTCAACAGCGAACCGTTGCGGCCTGCCATCAGGCTTCTGCCGGCCTTGGCCAGCGCGGTGAAGCTGTATGAGCTGATGTCGTGCGCGATACGGAAATTGTCGCGGGTGGTCGCGTTCACATAATCGCCGTCCAAGGCATCGCGCGGCGCGTAAGCGACCGAATGCACGATCGCATCGAGACCGTCCCAATGCTGACCCAGGACCTTGAAGACATTGTCGATATGCTCGTCGGAACTGACATCGCATTCGATCGTGATGCTGGAACCGCATTCGGCGGCCATTTCCTCGACCCGGCTTTGCAGCTTGTCGTTCTGGAAGGTGAACGCCAGCTCGGCGCCTTCCCGGTGCATCGCCTTGGCGATACCCCAGGCAATCGAACGATTGCTCGCCAGACCGACAATCAAGACCCGCTTGCCTTGCATGAAACCCATTCTGATCTCCCGTTGTTTTTATTGATATACTCTGTGCATGCCAGCCGCCTTGACGATCGAAGTTCAGGTGTTGCTGTACAAACACGATAAAATAAGCCGCAAAGTATCTACGACCACTCCTGCGATGTCCAGTCTTTTGTCAATCAAATTTCGCCGCGCCGGCATTTTGCCTTGCGTCCTGTTTTTTGTTGTGGTTCTGCTGGTTGCGTGCACCGGCTCGCCCTGGAACGATCCCTATCCGGAGCAGGACGACAAGCAGGCGGTGCTGTATATGTCGTTCGCGGAACGGCCGAAGCACCTGGACCCGGCGGTCGCCTACAGCGAGAACGAATATGCGTTCATCGCGCAGATTTACGAGCCGCCGCTGCAATACCATTATCTGAAACGGCCCTATGAACTGACGCCGCTGACCGCCGCCCGCCTGCCCGAAATCATCTATTACGATAAAGAGAGTCAAAAGCTCGGCCCGGATGCCGAGGCAAAGGACATCGCCTACAGCGATTATCTGCTCGAAATCAAGCCCGGCATCCGCTTTCAGCCGCATCCGGCCTTCGCGCAGGACAAGGCCGGGAACTACCGCTATCACCGTCTCGATAAAGCCGAAGTGGATGCCTTGGCGACCGTCAGCGATTTTGCCGAGACCGCCACACGCGAGCTGACCGCCGAGGATTATGTCTATCAGATCAAGCGTCTGGCTTATCCGAAAACGCAGTCGCCGATCGCGGAAATCATGAAGGGCTATATCATCGGCTTCGACGACTTCGCCAAACAAAGCGCGGACAAACCCAAGGACGCGCTCAGAGCTCTGCCAATGACCGGCGTCGAAGCACTGGATCGTTATCATTACCGGATTCGGATCAAGGGCAAGTACCCGCAGTTCAGCTACTGGCTGGCGATGCCGTTTTTCGCGCCGATGCCCTGGGAGGCCGATGCGTTTTACGACCAGCCGGGCTTTAGCGACAAAAACATCACGCTGGACTGGTATCCGGTTGGCACCGGGCCTTATTATCTGGCCGAGAATAATCCGAACCGGCGCATGATGATGTTCAAGAACCCGAATTTCCATCTCGAAGCCTATCCTGCCGAAGGCGAGGTCGGGGACGCCGAAAAGGGCTTATTGCAGGATGCCGGTAAAGCCTTGCCTTTCATTGAAAAAGTCGTCGTGACGCTCGAAAAGGAAACGATTCCGAACTGGAGCAAATTTTTGCAGGGCTATTACGATTCCTCCGGCATCGCCTCCGACAGTTTCGATCAGGCGGTGCAGTTTACCGGCGGCGGCGTGATCCTGACCGAGAGTCTTAAGGAGAAGGACATCCGCCTGCATACCTCGGTCGAAACCTCGATCTTCTATATGGGCTTCAACATGCTCGATGCGACGGTCGGCGGCGACAGTGAAAAAGCCCGGAAACTGCGCCAGGCGATCGCGATCGCGATCGACTACGAGGAATTCATTGCGATCTTCCGGAATGAGCGTGGCGTGCCCGCGCAAGGCGCGATACCGCCCGGCATTTTCGGCAACGAAGAGGGCGAGGCCGGCATCAACTCTTATGTCTATGACTGGATGAACGGCAAGCCGCAGCGCAAATCAATTGATACGGCCCGAAAACTGATCGCCGAGGCCGGCTATCCGAACGGCGTCGATCCGAAAACCGGGGAGCCTCTGATCCTGTATTTCGATACCACCGCGACCAGCGTCGATGACAAGCCGCTGATGAACTGGTACCGCAAGCAGTTCCAGAAGCTCGGCCTTCAACTGGTGATCCGCGCGACCGATTACAACCGCTTCCAGCAAAAGATGAGCGCGGGTAACGCGCAGATTTTTGTCTGGGGCTGGAACGCCGATTATCCGGATCCGGAAAACTTTTTCTCGTTATTGTATGGTTTCAACGGCAAGGTCAAACACAGCGGCGAGAACGCGGGCAATTATCAGAATGCCGAATTCGACCGTCTGTTCGAACAGATGCGCAACATGGAGAACGGCGAGCCGCGTCTTCAAATCATCCGGCAGATGCAGGAGATCGTGCGCCGCGACGTGCCCTGGGTGTTCGGTTTTCATCCGAAGACTTTCTCGCTCTATCACGGTTGGGCGAGCAATCTGAAACCGAATCTGATGGCGAACAACCGCTTGAAATACATCCGGATCGATCCTATCAAGCGCGCCGAACTGCGGAGGCAATGGAACCGGCCGGTGCTCTGGCCGTTGGCCGCCGCCGGGGCGCTGGTCGTGCTGCTGTTCGCGCCCGCCGTCAGCGCCTATCGCCGCCGCACCCATCGCCTCCTGCCGGAAGCCTTGGCCATTCAAACGGAAGCCTCACGATGATCTACTACATTATCCGCCGCCTGCTCTATGCGTTTCCGATCCTGCTCGGGATCAACATCCTGACCTTCGTGCTGTTTTTCGTCGTGAACAGCCCCGACGACATGGCGAGGATGCAGCTCGGCCAAAAGCATGTGACGCCGCAGGCGATCGCGAACTGGAAGCATCAGCATGGCTATGACTTGCCCACGCTCTGGAACGAGCAGGCGCAGGGCGGCGACAAAGTCACCGAGACGATTTTTTATCAAAAATCGGTAGGCCTGTTCCTGTTCCGCTTCGGCGTCTCCGACAGCGGCCGCAACATCGGCGCGGACATTCAGCAGCGCATGTGGCCGAGCTTGGCGCTGGCGCTGCCGAGTCTGGTCGTCGGCCTGTTGACCAATATCGGCTTTGCCTTGCTGATGGTGCTGTTTCGCGGCAGTTATCTGGAATTCGGCGGGCTGGTGCTGTGCGTGGTCCTGATGTCGATCTCGTCGCTGTTCTACATCATCGGCGGCCAGTTCATGATCGGAAAATTGCTCAAGCTGGTGCCGATCTCCGGTTACGACGAAGGCTTCGGCGCCTTCAAGTTTTTGATCCTGCCGGTCGTGATCGGCGTGTTTTCGGGCATCGGTTCCGGCGTGCGCTGGTACCGGACCCTATTTCTGGAAGAAGTCGGCAAGGATTATGTGCGCACCGCGCGCGCGAAGGGTCTGACCGAAACCCAGACCTTGTTCAAGCATGTGCTGCCGAATGCGATGATTCCGATCCTGACCGGCGTGGTGGTCGTGCTGCCGCTGTTGTTCATGGGCAGCCTGATCATGGAGTCGTTTTTCAGCATTCCGGGTCTCGGCAGTTATACGATCGATGCGATCAACAGCCAGGATTTTGCGATGGTGCGGGCGATGGTGTTTCTTGGTTCGATTCTGTATGTGCTTGGGTTGTTGCTGACCGATATTTCTTATACGCTGGTCGATCCACGGGTTAGACTGTCTTAATGGCATATGTGTAAGACGGTTCCTAGTATGAATGAATATAAAATAATTTAGCCGTCTTTAGCGGGCATCATCTCATGGCTTACACCGAAGACCAAGCAGCTCACTTGTTGCTGGAAGAGCGCAATATCGCGCGTGAGTTACAAGAACTCATGTTACAAACCGTGTTTCAAGGCAATTCCGCTGCAGATGCGCGAGTAAAGGAACATCTCCTGCATGGAGCCGCGCGACGCATCCGAGTGCTCAGGCGAAGCATCGAGAACGTCTTCTACTTGTTTCCACCATCTGCTCAATGCCCTTTACCCAGAATGGATCTTGATGATGTGCAGATCAATTTGCACGCTTTCGTGATTAATCTATCAGGCATCTTTGACAATTGGGCCTGGGCATATGTGCTGCGCCACAACTTAGAAGCAAAGATTGGTGGCCGTATGAAAGTTGGGTTGTTTCTAGAATCAACGCGGAGGTATCTACCGAGTGAACTACGAGAATGTCTGTCGTCAAAGGAAAGTAGTGGTTGGCACGGTGACTACCTAAAGTCCTTCAGGGACGCTTTGGCGCATCGTATACCCCTTTATGTCCCACCGGCGCAATTCACTCCCGCAGAGAGAGAACGTTACAGCCGACTTGAGAGCGAGAAAGTCGAGTGTATTAGAGCTATGAATTGGGCGAGGCTAGAGGAGATTGATCGGGAGCAACCCGCTATCGGTGCCCCATGTTTTACCTTCTTGCACTCGTTTGCAGAGGATGCAGCGCCCACTATGCTTTATCTCCACCCCCAAATACTTACAGATGCTCGATCGGTCGTTGAGGTTGGTGTTTTGTTTCTGAAGCATTGGCATGAAGGGCCATAGGAAGACCATATATGTTGCTGAACGAAGTGAAGTAAAAGCATGGGATTAGGTCTTGTTCCTTGCATAAGCAAGCCTTGACCCATTCATATTTCCTTCCACGTGACTGTCTGCGGCAGCACGTTAAATCAGGAGTCAGATAACTCTGCGGCATGAGCAACGTTCTCTTTATCTGCGGCAAGAACCGGTGGCGTAGCCCCACGGCTGAACAGGTGTTTGCGGAGCATCCTGGTATTGAGTGCGCATCCGCGGGTCTGAGCCACGACGCCGAAACGCCTTTGTCTGTTGAACTCATTGAATGGGCGGATCTGATCTTCGTTATGGAGCAAACGCACAAGAGGAAGCTATCCGCTGGTTTCAAGGCGAGCCTTGTGGGCAAGCGTGTTGTGTGCCTCAACATCCCGGACAAATACAAGTTCATGGAGCCTGCTCTGGTCAAACTGCTCAAAACGAAGGTCACCCCATTTTTGCCGCAGGGGCATGGACATTTCAGGCAAGGGGCAAGCGAGTGAGCATGTAGTCCTACCTTGAAAGGTATTTTCACTAAGCAAGTAGCCTCGATGTAGCCATGCGGAATCGAGGAAAATCGAAGCCACAAATCCCTCGATTCCGCTGCGCTTCATCGAGGCTACTTATTGGGCAATGCGAAGGGTAGGCGAAGCGCATGGTTTGCGATTGATGCGCCTTCTACGTCAGCACATCCTGCAGAACTGTCATGACATCGAAGAGCATACAGTCCGCTTATCTGTCTGTGACAAATAACGCGGTATAATGAGGCTTTTCACTATTCGAAGAGTTCCATGAATCCGCAATGGAAAAACTTTCTGCTTTCCGAGCTGGCCGTGATCGAGAACGATGGCCGCATCGTTTTTGCCGAATCCCAATCCGATCAGCCTCATATCTACCCGATTTCCGATCTGGCCGTGTTATCGGTCTCCGGCAAGGATGCGGCGAAACTGCTGCAAGGCCAGTCCACCTGCAATGTTTTCGAGGTGACTGAAACCCAGGCGCGGATAGGCGCATTCTGCAATCCGAAAGGCCGCGCGATCGCGACGTTTTTGCTCGCGAAAAAAGCGGACGAGTATTTGCTCGTGTTGCCGCAGGAGTTGCTGGAGCCGGTCAAAACCCGCCTGCAAAAATATGTGCTGCGCTCGGACGTAAGGTTTGCCGACCGTTCGAACGAACTGTGTCTGCTGGGTCTTGGCTGGAGCGAAACAGCCGCCGAACCGCTGTTTGCGGCTCGTTGTGTCGATGGCATGGTATTGATATCGCTCGGTTCGACGCCGTATCGCACGCTCGTGATCGCCGAGCCGGAACAGGCGGAAAACCTGTGGACCGATCGCTTGGGTCAAGGCTATGCGCCCGGCAACTCGGAAGACTGGCGCTTGCTCGATTTGCTTGCAGGTATCCCCTGGCTAAGCCAGGCCACTTCGGAAGAACACGTTCCGCAAATGTTGAACCTGGACAAACTAGGCGGCATCAGCTTCACGAAAGGCTGCTACACCGGTCAGGAAATCGTCGCGCGGACGCACTATCTAGGCAAGGCCAAGCGTGCACTGTTTCTGGCCGAATGCGCGCTCGGCACCGCGCCCTCGGCCAATGCGGCCATCCGGGACCGCAGCGGTGGCGAGCAAAGCCGCGGTCAGGTATTGACCGCGATCAGCCGTGACGGCATTTGTCATCTGCTGGCGGTGCTGCTGGTTTCCGACAGCGGCGAATATGACCTGGTGCTGAAGGATCATCCCGAAATTTCCCTCCGATTGTTACCGTTACCTCTCGCATGAACGACCAAGCCATTCTGAACTTCCGCCGCCTGGGCCTGTTAACCATTTTCGCGGTGTATCTGGTGATCCTGGCCGGCGGCATCGTCCGGGCTTCCGGCGCGGGCATGGGCTGCCCGGACTGGCCGACCTGCTTCGGCCGCTGGATTCCGCCGACCGACGAGTCGCAGCTGCCGGCCAACTACCACGAGATTTACGCGCAGCGCGGCTACAAGAATACCGAGTTCAACCCGGTCAAGACCTGGACCGAATACTCGAACCGGCTGGTCGGCGCGACCACCGGCCTGTTCGTACTGCTGACCGCCTGGGTATCGCGCATCTTCCTGAAACGCGACAAGGCGATTTTCTATTTGTCGCTGACGAATCTGTTCCTGATCGGCTTTCAGGGCTGGCTCGGCTCGACGGTGGTCGCGAGCAATCTGAAACCGTACATGATCACGCTGCACATGCTGATGGCTTTGCTGATCGTGGCGCTGGTGATCTACACGATCACCCGCTCGCAGCGCGAGACTTTCGCCAACATCGACAGCAGCCGGCTGACGCCGCGCGCCAAGACCGTGCTGCTGGTCGCGATCGGCATGACCTTGCTGCAGGTCGCGATGGGCACGCAGGTGCGGGAAGCGGTCGATTTCATCTCGCACGAACACAGCTATATCGACCGGCAATTCTGGCGCGACGATTTTCCGATCATTTTTTATGTGCACCGGTCGTTCTCGTCGATCATCCTGCTCACGAATTTCTGGGTGTTCTGGAAGCTGCGGCAGGCCTGCGACCGGCAAAGTCTGTTCCTGCGTACCGGCTATGTGCTGATCGGCCTGATCGTAACCGCGATCCTCGCCGGCGTGACGCTGGACCGCCTCGGCATGCCGCCGGTCGCGCAGCCGATTCATCTATTGATGGCGAACCTGATCTTTGGGGTGCAGTTTTTCCTGTATATGGGGCTGCGTTATTCGGCAGTGAATCAGCGCTGAAATTGGATGAAGCACGACGAACTTAACAACATGCGATCCTGGCGGGGCGACTTCAGGCGCCCCGCCTGTTTTTGATCATAAGCCCAAGGGGGGCAAATGGCGAATACTTTTCTGAGTCCGTCCCGAGTGCAAATAGCAGTCGTCTTGCTGCTGGTTTTGTTGGGACAGGGCTGCACAGAACCCGCCGTTCGCGTCGAATCGCTGGAACCGGATGAAGCCGCTTGTCTCAATTGGTACCAAAAACTCGATACCCTGTTGGCCGAATACCAACTGATCGATCCTGCTACAACCAAGGTCACCGGTTTTCCATCGCTGCGAGCCGATCGCTTTCTCGCTTCCTTCCGCACACAGAGCTTGACCGATGCCGCCCATGCGCAGTGGCTGCAACGCATGCGGCAACTGGACGCCTCTTTGCGGCTTAAGGAATCTGCGAATCTGCCGACGGCCGCCGCAAAAACGGTGCTCGCCGCGGCGCCCTTGCCGGGCTCTCTGGAACAGGTGCTGCAGCAATGCGGCAATCGTCTGGTTGAGGAGGCTTTGCTGCGGCCAGAATCCAAACCTATCCTGCGGCAGCAAGTCCGTGCCCTCGACACCTATCGAACCTGGCAACGCATCGTCGGCGCGTATTGGCTCACGCAATATCCGGCCAAGCTCGGGCTGAAAAATCTGCATCAAAAGCTGGTAGCGAGCTTTAGGAGGCCGGTTGACGAATTGCCCGTGCAAGGTCGCGTGATCCGCTATGTGCCGGCGTCAAGCGGATTTTTGACTGCTGCCGAAATTGCCGCGATGCTGCGCGCGGCATATCAAAATCCCCTGGGTATTCCGGAGCTTTCTGACCCACAGCTAAAGAGCTTGTTCACGCACTTCGCGCCGATCTGGGAAATCGACACGCGTAACGATAATGACAAGATCGGCGCGGCGATGCTGAATGCAAAGGGCGAGCCGCACATCGATACCCGACAGCCAATCGTCTATCAAAAGTACGCCTATACTCGCCGGCAGGGCCGCATCCTATTGCAATTGGTCTATCAAATCTGGCTGCCGGAGCGCGAAAAAACCAGCGCGACTGACTGGTACGGCGGAGAATTGGACAGCGTGATCTGGCGGGTCACCCTGAGTCCCGAAGGCATTCCGATCGCCTATGACACTATCCATGCCTGTGGCTGTTATTACATGGTGTTTCCGGGGCAAGGCTATCTGAACATTCCGCCGACAGACGGTGCGGAATCGGTGCTGAGTCCGAAACGCATTGACCCCATCCAGCCCGGGCAGCGTCTGTTGCTGCGATTAGAAAGCCGAACGCATTACCTGCAGCAAACGGCGGTGATCGCGGCAAGCGACAAGGCACCGGCAACCCTCTATCAAGTCCAGGCTTACGATGAACTGTTGTCGATGCCCCTGCCGGACGGATCGCGGCGCAGTCTTTTCGGGCCGGACGGAATTATCCCCTCCAGTTCCTGCTTCGAGCGCTTCCTGCTCTGGCCTTTCGGCGTGCCGAGTCCGGGCGCGATGCGGCAATGGGGCGTGCATGCGATTGCCCTCACCGGCAGGCGTTATTTCGACGATCCGTTTCTATTCGAACATTTGATCGCAAGAGAGTAGAGCTGCTCCGGCAATCCGCTTTGCATAAGGGATTGCGATTGAAATCCTAACCGATTCGGTTTACATTGGCGGGCAGCGGTCGAGGCGGCCGGCTAGAACTTGCCTAATAAAGGAGGACACCATGTTTCCGATTCGCGATGAAAATCCCACCCTCCGCACGCCGGTCGCGACGATCGGGCTTATCGTGGTGAATCTTTTCGTCTGGATGTTCGTGCAGGGCGCGGGCAGCGACGTGCCGCTGGCCAGATCGTTGTGTCTGTACAGCCTGATTCCGGGCGAGCTGCTGAATAGCGTGCCAGTCGGCACTCGGATCGACCTGGCGGAAAACATGGCCTGCGTACTCGACGGCAAGGACGGTCTCTCCACCCTGATCACGCATGCCTTCCTGCACGGCGGTTGGTTTCACATCATCAGCAACCTCTGGTTCTTATGGATTTTCGGCGACAACGTCGAAGATGCGATGGGGCCCTTCCGCTTTCTCGGCTTTTATGCTGTATGCATACTGGCGGCTGCGGCGGCGCAAATCTTCGCCGATCCTGCCGCGATCACGCCGATGGTCGGCGCGTCCGGCGCGATCGGCGGCGTGATGGGCGCCTATGCGAGACTCTATCCGAGAGCCTATGTGCATACGCTGATTCCGTTGGGATTTTTCATCACCACCGCCGCGATTCCGGCCGTTTACATGCTCGGCTACTGGTTCTTTATCCAGCTGATCAGCGCGGTGCCCGCGGTCGGCGGCCCCGCGCAAATCGCCTTCTGGGCGCATGCCGGAGGCTTTGTCGCCGGATTGCTGCTGATCAAGCCGATCAGCCGGCAGGATTATATCGACGAACATAACCGGCTGATGCCGAATCAAAGCGCGAAATATCGGCTTTGATGGCCGGTCCCCGTTTCTACACAGTGCATCACTGCCATTGAGTTAAGCCGTTCGCTGAGCGGAGCCGAAGCGATGTGTCGGTTCCGCTCAGTCAGCGCTAAGTCTTGTAAGGTTTTCGCGCGGTGGGAGCGACGCCTACGTCGCGACTTGAGGCTTTAATCGCGACGTGGGCGTCGCTCCCACGGACTGTCAACGCCTTCCGGTTCATCATTATCCTCTCGACTGCTTTTTACAAGGCGCCTGAATAACGCGCATTCGGGTTGACTATTTTATTTCGTCAACTACATTCAATAGACTTTCTTTGTACGTTAAGGCTTACGGGAAATGTCAGTGCTTGCGTCCAATCGGATCAACGAAGACGTTATCAGCAAAATCCGGAGCCGCAAGAACAGAACGTTCAATGGGATCGGGGCTCACTGCCATTAAGTTAAGCCGTTCGCTGAGCGAAGTCGAAGCGATTTGTTGGCTTCGGCTCCGCTCAGCCAACGATAAGTTATGCGAGGAAAACCTTAACTTAATGGCAGTGGGATCGGGGCTACATGCGATTTCTGCGGAAGAAAAAATTCATGCGCCTCAACGCGATTTGCCGTGTGTATGACTCACGATTTGGCAGGGCGGCATCAATATAAACAGGGCTGTGCATTGTCGATGCCGGCTTGTAATCTAGCAAGGATTTAACATGGAAATGCGGTCGTTTATTCCCCCCTGCCCAGGCGTTGAATTGATCAATGCGGCGGGTTCGATTGCCCAGCCGCGGGCGCGGCTGAATCAACGCGCGCACAGTCCGGCATTGCGCCAGGCAGCAACGCGCACGCACCGGAAACAATCCGGCTTCACGCTCATTGAAGCGCTGGTCGTCATTGCGATTATTGCGATTCTGGCTGCATTGGCCGCCCCGTCTTTTCAAGCCGCGATAGACAAGCAACGCATCACGGGCGCCGCAGAAGCGGTGCTGGCGGATTTGCGCTGGGCGCGCAGTGAAGCGGTCGTGCGCAACAAGCCGGTACGCGTGACGTTTACGACAGGCAGTAACTGGGCTTACACCATCACGTTGGATGACGGTACCGTGCTCAAAACCGGCAATGGCAGCGATTATCGTTCGACTCTGTTGTCGTCGGCGGCGTTCAGTGACGGCGCTGACGGCAGTGTCGCCTATACCACCTTTCTTCCCATTCGGAGCAGCAATCCTAATAATGGCTTCGTCACCCTCCAATCCAATCATCATAGCTCCGAGGTCAGTGTCAGCCCTCTCGGAAGAGTCCGAATTTGCGGCACCATGGCAGGTTACCAGTCATGTCCATAATTCGAAAGCCGCAAGCCGGCGTCACCCTGATCGAATTGCTGATCGGCATGTTAGTCGGGATAATCGTTGTCGCCGGCGGTATGAGCGTCTATGTCACTTCGGTCCGGGGCCAATCCGAAAACATTAAACTCGTCCGTTTAAATCAGGATATGCGCGCGATGATGGATACGATGGAACGCGATATTCGTCGAGCAGGTTTTGTGACATCCGATCCTGCAACCCATTTTGCCTCTCTGCAAGGCAATCCTTTTTTTGATTCTGCTGATCCTAACTTTGCCGAATTGGCGGTTTATAACGGCGGCAGTTGTATCGTCTATGCCTATAATCGCGATGAGGACCCCGATAACGATGGGGTTCCGGACGAAACGCCGCCCGCAGTCGACAGCAATGAAAGGCTCGGTTTTCGTTTGAACGGAGACGCCGGCGAACTGGAAATGCGCAGCAGCGGCGACACCAACGAAGACTGCGACGATGGCGAATGGGAGTCGGTCACCGAACCGGAGGTGGAAATTACCGGGTTGAGGTTCACGTTAACTTCAAAAGCCCTCAATGTCAGCAGCATGATAGTTGATGATGATGGCGATGGTTTTTTTAATGGGGATGACAATCATAATTTCACCTGTGACGCGGGCGAAGCCTGCAACACCTGTACGAGAGATGGTAGCCCGGATCCTGCCTGCCTGTATGTGCGCTATGTCACAATTAAGCTGGAGGGCCAATTGCGCGACGACAATGACGTCAAGCAAACCATTACCGAACAAGTCCGGATACGGAACGACAAATTTCTGGACGCCATTCCTTAACCCCCCACCACCGTGTTGAGTCGATGAAAATTTCAAACCGCAAGTCCCAATCGCCTCAGAAAGGCGCCGTCACCTTGATTATGGTGGTGATGATGGCGATAGTCATGGCCATTATCGCGCTGACCACGGCGCGCTCCGGGTTGATGGAGCAAAAAATTACCGGCAACGATCTGCGCGCCCGCGAGGCGCAAGAGGCGGCCGAAGCCGGGCTGGAATATGGGGTCGCTTGGGCAGGCAGACACAATGTGCCTTGGCCCACTGGCGCCAATACATTAGCCTGTCCTGCAACCGGGTGCCCAACACGGCCACAGGTTACCGGCACAAGCACGGGCGAAGCCTACAACATTAGCTCGTTGGTCTATTCCAGGCCCAGCGCCACATCCGAGTTTATCCGTGTCAGATCAACCGCGACGGGTGATTCCGACGCGTCCATTTCCGGCACGGCCGAGGCCTATGTAAAACCCGGCGGTCTTCTGACGACGGCAGGTAAACTGCCACCCCCATTGGTCTTGGATGGCTGTATGACTTCCACAACAGGTACGCCGGATATTTATCCCAATTGGCATGACCTTGATGGCGATGGCAACAAGGATGCTAACGAGTGGATTGATTTGAATGGCAATGGCGTCGTGGATGCCGGGGAATGGACGGATACGAACGGTAACGGAAAAGTCGATAATGAGCTGGAACGCTCTATCATGACTTCGAAGCCTGAATATGTCGGTGGAAACTTCTGCCTGAACTATTGCGGACCTGGCGGTGGCTGCAATCCTTCCGCTGCTGGAACGGGGCGCTCCCACCTGGCCCTGCATGATGGTGTATTGCAAAACAACACGGCCTATCCACACAATTCTATTTGGGATTATTACTTTCAGGTCAGCCAGGCTCAATTTAAAGCCGCGGCTTCCACGACGCTAAGCACTGACCCTGGGCTTTACTGGGTGAGCAGCACCGGCAATTGGCCCGGCGGTATTTATGGCTCTGCGACTGACCCCGTGATGATTGTTTTTGAACATGGGTGTCCTAAACCGACCGGTAACACGACGATTTACGGGATTTTGTTTTTTCTCGAGGTAAATGGTTGTGTCACAGACCCTATGAACGGATGGGGGGATGTGACCGTATATGGCTCGCTAGGGGTTAACGGCGGTGTCAATAAAATGAATGCCAACATCGAGGTACATGGCGTCGGCGACGGCGTGGGCATGCAGACCATCAACTCGCGCCCCATTAATGCTTCCCGCTTGCCGGGGACCTGGAAAGACTTTTAGAGAGAAATGATCATGAAAAAATTGCTGTATGCCTCTCAGCGCGGCTTTTCCCTTTTGGAGGCTTTGATCGCCGCTCTGGTCGTGGCGCTGGCGATGCTGGGGCTGGCCAGATTACAGGGTGTTACTCTGATCAACAGCGGCGATAGCCGCATGAAAACCCGCGCCTTGAATTTGGCGCAAGATAAAATTGAAGAACTGCGCAGCTTCGCCAATAAAGACACTTACACCGGCATGGCTTCGGGTAACGATGCCCCAACCTCCTACGCGGGCGATAACAGCAGTTTTGCCCGCACCTGGACGATTACAAGCTGCCCTAATTCAGTCGATTGCAAAAAAGTTGGTGTCCGGGTTAACTGGACAGATCCGAAAGGCGAAACCCAGACCGTGGCGCTGACTTCCTACATCGCCAGCGGCGATACGGTGAATTCCGGCGTGGTGCTGCTGGCAGGGTTGCCTACGTTGCCGCCGGTGACTCCACCGCCGTCGGATCCACCACCGTCGGATCCACCACCGTCGGATCCACCACCGTCGGATCCACCACCATCGGATCCACCACCATCGGATCCACCACCATCGGATCCACCACCGTCGGATCCACCACCGTCGGATCCACCACCGTCGGATCCGCCGCCGACAGGAGGAAATGCGTGTGAAGGTCTTGTTACGGCCGCTATTACTGCAGGCGATTTTGTAAGCGAAAAGTCGCTTGCACTGGGTGCTAAGTTGGAGATTAGTACTAATCCTCTGGCTGTTTGCGCAGTAGTTACGGTTAATGGTTTACTTGGGCTTTCGGGTACAAAAGGTACGTATATTTGCAGAATAGAGAATTTAAACGAGGATATTGTCTCGCTGGGCATAGGAGGGAAAGAAGTAGGCTTAAGCGTTAATTTGGCGTTTGATGATCTGCCGCTTCAAGGCTTGATAGCTCCGGTAGAAACGCTAGTCAGGAGTCTTTTGCCGCTGCCGAAGGATCTGGTCTGCGTAAAAGGCAACCTATCGCTCCCTATAAATATTCCTGCGAGTGGGAAAGTCAATATCGCTCAGCTCTGCCTGGTTCCTAACATTACCGGAATGGCTGTTGTAGATGCGGAAAAACTTTTAAAAAGTGTGGGATTCAATGGCGTTAAAATAACCGGATCTAAAGCCGGCGCGTACATAAAAACTCAAGGCTTGGATGTGGACTCTAGAGCTAACTGCGATGCCGATATATCCGTTACGGTGGGGGGGTAGTGAGAAGTCTCATGCGGGACGGGATTTGCAATCCCGTCCCCTTCGCTTTGGACCTGCCGATGACCTAAAGCTTGAGGAAATCCTGCGGACGGGGCAACATGCCCCGTCCGGCGAAAAGGTCTGGTGCGGAACGGTTTTTTCAACCCGTCCCCCATGGTTCGCAGGTTTTTTCTCATTCCCGTGCTGGAGTTTCTGGGATCGACGCCGGCGCCGACTAAACCGGCAGGCGGCCACTGATCGGCTCAGAAAGCTTTTCTTTAAATTAAGGCATTTGCCCTATTTTGTGCTGGAAGACTGTGTCAAATCACGCAGCGTCATCCTCCGCAGGTAAAAGGTAGACATCTATCGAGTTGAATTTATTAATATTTGATAACGTGGTCCGGTTATTGCTTGAAAAATTTGGATATATTGTTTTTTGTTCCAAAGACGCAAGCATTAGGCTCTTTTTTCTGGGCTTAGTCGCATTGCATTGCCGTCTAACCTTTTCAAGGCGAACCGATCATGAGCGAATTAACCCCTTACCGTATCAACGGCGACACTTATTTTTTCACGCTGGCGCTGCCGGAATGGAGCGCGGGCGAGACGATGCACCCGATTCGGGCGTTATGTCTCGAATTGGTCAAAATCAAGCAGATGCATCCGTTTAATCTCGATGCGCTGGTGATTTTGCCCAAATACGTGCAAGGCATTTTGACGCTGCCGGATCAGGGAGGGGATCTCGCCCTGCTTTGGCGGCAGATCAAAGCGGAATTCATCAAATTGGCCGGCGGGTATGATGATCTGCAGGGCGACGATGAGGACGACCTTGATCGCAAACGTTTCTTCGGCTATCCGCTGCGCGGCGATCGGGACTTTGCTCTCCATATGAATTTTCTGCATTACAATCCGGTCAATCAGGGCCTGGTCAAAGGGGTTTCCGACTGGCCTTATTCGACTTTTTTCCAATATGTGCAGCAAGGCGTCTATCCCTTGTCCTGGCGCATGGAAAGCGCCTAGAGCCTCTGGCCGTGCCCTCGTGTTATGCGTTGTCCACGAAAAACACGAAAGGCACGAAAAGTAACCTCGGCGATTAAATGGCGGCAATTCGCGCTTCAAGGTTACGGTTCGTTGGTACATCGGATAAAATAGTCCGATGAATATGAGCCAGCCATCCACTCCGCCGCCCACCCCAATGATGCAGCAGTATCTGCGCATCAAGTCCGACCACCCCGATACCCTGCTGTTTTACCGGATGGGGGATTTTTACGAACTGTTCTACGATGATGCGAAAAAGGCCGCGCGGCTGCTCGACATCACGCTGACCAGCCGCGGCCAGTCGCAGGGGCAGCCGATACCGATGGCGGGCATCCCCTATCATGCGGCGGAAGGCTATATCGCCCGCTTGATACGCATCGGCGAATCGGTCGCGATTTGCGAGCAGATTGGCGACCCGGCTACCTCGAAGGGGCCGGTCGAGCGCAAGGTCGCGCGCATCATCACGCCCGGCACGGTCACCGACGAGGCATTGCTCGAAGACCGCAAGGACAACCTGCTGGTCGCGCTTTGTCCTTTGCAGCAGCGTTACGGCATCGCGAGCCTCGATTTGACCAGCGGCCGTTTCGTGCTGCAGGAAGTCACATCCGAAGACCAGTTGCTCAGCGAAGTCGGCCGGCTGAATCCGGCCGAGCTGCTGTATAGCGAAAGCTGGCCGTTGCCGGAGAGTCTGAAACAGCGCAGCGGCCTATGCCGGCGTCCGCCCTGGCATTTCGAAGCCGAGAGCGCGCGCCTGTTGGTGTTGAAGCAGTTCAAGGCGCACGACTTGAAAGGCTTCGGCTGCGAAGAGCTGAACGCGGCGATCGCGGCGGCCGGCGGCCTCTTGCAATATGTGCGCGACACCCAGCAAAACGTGCTGCCGCACATCCAGGGCATCCGCACCGAGGCGAGCGACGACTGCATCCAGCTCGATGCCTCCAGCCGCCGCAATCTCGAAATCGATGCGCATCCGAGCGGGCAATTGCAATATACCCTGCTCGGCGTCCTGGACAAGACCCTGACCGCGATGGGCGGCCGCTGCCTCAGGCGCTGGCTGAACCGGCCGCTCAGGGATCATGATCTGTTGAACCGGCGCTATGCCTGCATCGAAACCTTGTTGCAGGCTGATCTCTATCGGACTCTGCAGGACACGCTGCGCCAGGTCGGCGACATCGAGCGGATCAGCACCCGGATCGCCTTGAAATCGGCGCGGCCCCGCGATTTGCTGGTGCTGCGTTCGACGCTGGCGGCCTTGCCGGTCATTCAGGCGCAACTCTCCCCGAGCGATGATCCGCATCTGACCGAGCTGCGCGCCGGTATCGGCGAGCATCCGGCGATGCTGGAATTGTTGACACGGGCGATCATCGACAATCCGCCGATGCTGATCCGCGACGGCGGGGTCATCGCGGCGGGCTATGACGAGGAGCTCGATGAGCTGCGCAACCTGAGCCAGAACGCGGACCAGTTTCTGATCGACATGGAACAGCGCGAGCGGCAGGCGACCGGCATCGCGAACCTGAAGGTCAATTACAACCGCGTGCACGGTTATTACATCGAAATTTCGAATGCGAACGCGGACAAGGTGCCGGTGCACTACACCCGCAAGCAGACGCTGAAAGGCGCCGAACGCTACATCACCGAGGAACTGAAGGCATTCGAGGACAAGGTGCTGAGCGCGCGCGAAAAATCGCTGTCTTTCGAAAAGGCCTTGTACGACGAGTTGCTCGACGTGATCGGGAGTTCCCTGGGCGAATTGCAGCAATGCGCTTCGGCCCTGGCCGAACTCGACGTGCTGGCTAATTTTGCCGAGCGCGCCGAAACGCTGAATCTGTCGCGGCCGGTTTTGCAGGCCGAGCCCGGCATCTTGATCGAAGGCGGCCGGCATCCGGTGGTCGAGCAGGTCTCCGATGTGCCTTTCGTGCCGAACGATTTGAATTTGACCGGCGAGCGGCGGATGCTGGTGATCACCGGTCCGAACATGGGCGGTAAATCGACCTACATGCGGCAGGCCGCGCTGATCGTGCTGATCGCGCATGTCGGCTGCTTCGTGCCGGCGCAGTCGGCGACACTCGGCCCTGTCGACAAGATATTCACCCGGATCGGCGCCTCCGATGACCTCGCCTCGGGCCGTTCGACCTTCATGGTCGAGATGTCCGAGACCGCGAATATTCTGCATAACGCGACCGCGCAAAGCCTGATCCTGATGGATGAAATCGGCCGCGGCACCAGCACCTTCGACGGCCTGTCGCTGGCCTGGGCCTGCGCGGATCATCTGGCAAAGGTGACGCAGGCCTTCACGCTGTTCGCGACGCATTATTTCGAACTGACGACATTGGCCGAAGAGCGCAAATCGATCTGCAACGTGCATCTCGATGCGATGGAGCACGGCGACCGGATCGTGTTCCTGCATGCGGTGAAGGAGGGGCCGGCCAATCAGAGCTACGGCTTGCAGGTCGCCGCGCTGGCCGGCGTGCCGCGCGGGGTGATCGACAAGGCCAAGGCGAAACTGGAGCACCTCGAAAACACGGCCTATATCGAGCAGCAGGCCGAATCGGGCATCAATCAACTGGACCTGTTTTCCGCGCCGGAATGCCATCCTGTGGTCGGCGCGCTCGAAGACATCAATCCGGACGAGATGAGTCCGAAGCAGGCTTTGGAGGCGCTGTACCGGCTCAAGGCGTTGTTGTAACGGATATTAAGCATACGTAACATCAGTCCGGTGTCTCAGTCATTCGAAAAATCAAAGGTTTACCGGTCTTTGCCGGTATAAGCGCCGCTTAGCGAAAATGGCCTAACCATGCAATTAGTATGAATACTTAGGCAATTGTACCAATGGCGATGCGCTGAAAAATCCGATAGATTGAATACCTCAAAAAATCTTCGGGGAACTCGTATGGAACTGCATGAAGAACTTGCTAAGTTATCTGAAACGCTCAAGCAGCAACGTGATGAAATCAGGCTTCAGCTTCATCTGGCCAGCGCGGATTTGAAAGACGAATGGGAAGAGAGCGAGAGGGAGTGGGGGCATTTTAAAGACAAGTTTGCCGAAATCATTGATGAAAGCAAAGAAACCTCGACCGAATTGCTTGAAAAAACCCGGATCGTCGGCGAAGAGCTGAAGATTGCCTATAAAAACATTCACCGGCGCCTGTCTTCCTGAAGACTGAGTCCGCGCGGCGTTGTCGGTTTTGGGGTGAGTCGGGCGTTATGTTCAGCGTATTCGTCAAACCTGCGGGGGATTGATGGCTATTCAGTGCATCGCAACTGGAAATCATGCAAGAGCTGAAAGGGGAGAGCGGGGTATGTCCGAAAAGTTGAGCGGGTTCCAGGTTGAGCACTTCAAAAATCTGTTGCAAGACCGATTCTACAGGGTGCGCTCCGATCTGCACAACGAACTTTTGGCGCTTGATAAGGAAGGCGGTGTGACGATTGCAGGGGTGGTTTATCAGGCCGCGGCGGGGGCGTTGGCGCATCTGCTGGCGGGGCTGAAGATGATCGACCTGAATCACTACCTAAACGAGGTCAGGGATATTGAAGCGGCGCTGATGCGAATTGCCGAAGACAAATACGGCATCTGCCTCGATTGCTGTCGCCCTATCTATTTTAAGCGCTTGCTTTCCTATCCGACCGCTAAGCGCTGCGTGGCGTGTCAACGGCTCTATGAAAAGATGAGGAATGAGTGAATTCGATTAATTTGAAATTTATGATTTACTTTTCGTGAATCGGTCGTTATAATAGCTAAATGAAGTGACAATACTTCAGGCGCGTAGCTCAGTTGGTTAGAGCACCACCTTGACATGGTGGGGGTCGTTGGTTCGAGTCCAATCGCGCCTACCAGATACCCAAAAAGCACTGCTCCGCAGTGCTTTTTTTTATTTTGGAATCCGAATTATTTTGAGCTAACATGCCAGTAATCACTCTTCCCGACGGCTCTAAGCGCGATTTCGATCGTGCGGTTACGGTGCTGGAGGTTGCGCAGTCCATCGGTTCTGGGCTGGCCAAGGCGACTCTGGCGGGCAAGGTGAACGACAAGTTGGTCGACGCGAGCACGCTGATCGATCAGGACGCCTCGCTGCAAATCATCACCGCGAAAGACGCCGACGGCGTCGATGTCATTCGCCATTCCACCGCTCACCTGTTGGCTCAGGCCGTCAAGCAATTATTCCCCGAAGCGCAGGTCACGATTGGGCCGGTCATCGAGAACGGCTTCTTTTACGATTTTGCCTATCATCGCCCCTTTACTCCGGAAGATCTCGAAGCGATCGAGGCGCGGATGCAAAAGCTCGCGGCCGACGATCATGCGGTAACTCGCTCGATCCTGTCCCGCGATGAAGCGGTGCAATATTTCCGCGGACTCGGCGAGAATTACAAGGCCGAGATCATCGAGTCGATTCCTTCCGATCAGGCGCTGTCCTTATATAACCAGGGCGATTTTACCGATTTGTGCCGCGGCCCGCATGTGCCGAGCACCGGCAAATTGACCGCGTTCAAGCTGATGAAGATCGCCGGCGCGTATTGGCGCGGCAATTCCGACAACGAAATGCTGCAACGCATTTACGGCACCGCCTGGGGCGACAAGAAGGAGTTGCAAGCCTATATCGCGCGCCTCGAAGAGGCCGAAAAGCGCGACCACCGGAGATTGGGTAAGGCATTGGACTTGTTCCATACCCAGGAAGAAGCGCCCGGCATGGTGTTCTGGCACGAGAAAGGCTGGACCATTTATCAGCAGATCGAGCAATACATCCGCGAGAAGCTGCGCGTGAACGGCTACGGCGAAGTCAAGACGCCGCAAATCGTCGATCGTTCCTTATGGGAAAAATCCGGACACTGGGATAAGTTCAGCGCCGGCATGTTCACGACCCATTCGGAAAATCGCGACTATGCGATCAAGCCGATGAACTGCCCATGCCATATCCAGGTTTATAACCAGGGCCTGAAGAGCTACCGGGATCTGCCGATTCGCATCGCCGAGTTCGGCTCCTGTCACCGCAATGAGCCTTCCGGCACCCTGCATGGCCTGATGCGGGTCAGAAATTTCGTGCAGGACGATGCGCACATTTTCTGTACCGAGGCGCAGATTCAGGACGAAGTGTCGGTCTTTATCGACATGCTGTTCGAAGTTTACAAGGACTTCGGCTTTGATGAAGTGATTATCAAGCTGTCCACCCGTCCGGAAAACCGGGTCGGCGACGACGCGGTCTGGGATAAGGCCGAAAGCGCGCTCGAACTGGCTTTGAACAACAAAGGGCTGAAATGGGATTTGCAGCCGGGTGAGGGTGCTTTCTACGGTCCGAAGATCGAATTCTCGTTGAAAGACTGCATCGGCCGGGTCTGGCAATGCGGCACGATCCAGGTCGATTTCTCGATGCCGGGCCGTCTCGGCGCGACCTATATCGCCGAAGACAGTTCACGGCAGACGCCGGTGATGCTGCACCGGGCGATCCTCGGTTCGCTGGAACGCTTTACCGGTATTCTGATTGAACAATATGCCGGCACCTTCCCTGCGTGGCTGGCGCCGGTACAGGCGGTCGTGTTGACAATCGCGGATCGGCACGATGACTATGCGCACGAGACGATGAAAACCCTTGAAAAACAGGGCTACAGAGTCAAAATTGACTTGAGAAATGAGAAGATCGGGTTTAAAATTCGCGAGCACTCGATGCAGCGCGTGCCTTATTTGTTGATCATCGGCGATAAAGAGCTCGAAGAACGGACGATTACGGTGCGCACGCAAAAGGGTGACAACTTGGGCAGTCTGACGATCCAGGAATTTGGCGAACGGCTAAATCAAGAGATTGCGGATAGAAAATGATTGTAGCTGGAGGATTTGAATATCGCTGCTAAAAAAGATGAAACCCGCCTGAACGATGCGATTACCGCCAGACGGGTGCGGGTAACGGGCGCTGATGGCGAGTCGTTGGGCATTATTTCGATCGATGAAGCCAAGCAGATAGCCTATGCGGCCGATCTGGACTTAGTCGAAATATCGCCGAATGCGGACCCCCCGGTTTGCAAGATCATGAATTATGGCAAATACCAGTTTGATCAAAACAAAAAACTGGCGATTGCCAAGAAAAAACAAAAGCAAATTCAGGTCAAGGAAATCAAATTCAGGCCGGGAACCGATGAAGGCGACTATCAGGTCAAACTTAGAAGCCTGATCAAGTTCCTGAACGACGGGGATAAGACCAAAATCACCGTGCGTTACCGTGGGCGCGAATTAGCGCACCGCGAAATCGGAATGGAGCAGTTGAAACGCCTCGAGAAAGACTTGGAAGACGTTGCAGTCGTCGAGCAGTTTCCGAAGATGGAAGGCCGCCAAATGATCATGGTCATGGCCCCCAAAAAGAAAAAATAATTCGCGTTTTTAACGCAATCTTGCGCAGCTCAGGACGAGGCTGCCAGCATCTTAAATCCATAGGATGCGCCTAATTCTTCAGGGCCATGCATTTTGCCTTGCTGGGTTATTTTTCTCAGGGATTTTTATTTTAATGTTGGAGCAAACAAATGCCGAAAATTAAAACCAACCGGGGTGCCGCTAAGCGTTTAAGACGCACCGGCAACGGCGGTTTCAAATGCGGGCAATCGCATAAGCGTCATATTCTGACCAAGAAAAGCACCAAGCGGAAACGCCAACTGCGTAGTCCTGCGTCGGTTCATCCATCCGATGTACGTAGCGCGGCTCGTATGCTGCCTTACACCTAAGCCGGGAGGATTACGATGGCTAGAGTTAAACGCGGCGTCACCGCAAGAGCAAGACACAAGAAAATTTTAAAACAGGCGAAAGGCTACTACGGTGCCCGCAGCCGGGTCTATCGCGTTGCGAAGCAAGCGGTGATCAAGGCCGGTCAGTATGCGTACCGCGACCGCAGACAGAAAAAACGCCAATTCCGTGCGTTGTGGATCGTGCGTATCAACGCAGCCGCCAGACAGTGCGGTATGTCCTACAGCCGTCTGATCAACGGCCTCTCGAACGCGAATGTCGCGATCGACCGTAAGGTGTTAGCCGACATCGCCGTGCGCGACATGGAAGCTTTCGCCGAAATCGCAAAAATTGCGAAAGCCAACGTCAGCTCGCTGTAAGCCGGTCTGAATCTCCCGGGCAATCGGGAGATACCCTGTCTCCGCCCGCCTTTCCAAAAGCGCGGGCGGAACACCAAACCCAAGAACAGAATTCAAACAAAGCGGCAGGATCGCAGGTCGGTCCATGTGCCGCTTTGTCGTGTTAGCGTAACTCTATTTTCTTCCATTCTACCAGCGAGCCAAGCAGTGTCTTCCACTCCTGAAGAAATTCTCGCGCAGGCCTCTAAAGCGCTTGCGGATGCCCAAGACCTCACGCAACTCGATCAGGTCCGCGTTCACTATCTCGGCAAAAAGGGGCTATTGACCCAGCTGATGAAGGAACTCGGCACGCTCGATCCCGAACAACGCCGTGAAGCCGGCCAAAAAATCAATCAGGCGAAAGACCGCTTTCAGGAACAGCTGGACGGCCGCAAAGAGCTGCTCGAAGCCAATGAACTGGCCGCGCGCCTCGCGAGCGAGCGGGTCGATGTGACCCTGCCTGGCCGCGGCCAGGCGGCCGCGGGTCTGCATCCGGTCACGACCACCTTGCGGCGGATTTCGAAGATTTTCACCAGCGCCGGCTTCAAGACCGTCGAAGGGCCGGAAATCGAGGACGATTACCACAATTTCGAGGCCTTGAACATTCCTGCCCACCACCCGGCGCGGGCGATGCACGACACCTTCTATTTCGATGCGCATACGGTGCTGCGGACGCACACCTCGCCGGTGCAGATTCGGGTGATGGAATCCGAAGAGCCGCCGTTGAAAGTGATTGCGCCGGGCCGCGTCTATCGCTGCGATTCCGATTTGACCCATTCGCCGATGTTTCATCAGGTCGAAGGCTTCCTGGTCGACCGCGATGTCAGTTTCGCCGATCTGAAAGGCGTCGTGTACGACTTTTTACAGGCCTTCTTCGAAAAAGACAGCCAGGTCCGTTTCCGTCCGTCCTATTTCCCGTTCACCGAGCCGTCGGC